>NZ_VDAG01000095.1:0-25193 GCF_019584505.1 Kluyvera sp. EC_51
CGGCCCACAGAATGATGTCACGCTGAAAATGCCGGCCTTTGAATGGGTTCATGTGCAGCTCCATCAGCAAAAGGGGATGATAAGTTTATCACCACCGACTATTTGCAACAGTGCCCACTCCGGTCACTAACACTTTGTTTTGTAATATAAAGTAAGACTTTTTACGTTACTCCTGTCCTTTAAATCTGATATCTCATTTTCCTGCTCTATCACTTTTTCGCTCCCAGGATTCAGCCAGAACTCCCTGTTTTCTAACCATGACATCCGTGTAATGTCAATCTAACCAATTGAAATTTAATACAAATAGAAAAATCGTACAGTACGTTATTTCACTAGGTGTCAGTTTGGCCCCAACTGTTACCTTTTTCACACGGTTCTTCCCCGTCCACACTCTCGTTACAACCCTTTGTTTTATCGTCACTTCCCCCCCAGGTATCCTGCCACAAGTCGATAAAAGGACTGTCATCACTTTCAGTGTATTTTTTTGTATGCCGAGCGTTACGGTGGCCAAGAAAGTCCTGAATCAGACAGGTACCCGCGCCCCGCTCTGCCAGTCCGAAACCACAAGCGTGCCTGAGCATCTTCGGATTTATTTCTATGGTCATGCCGGCCTTTTCGCCGGCCTCACGCACAATGCGATAGGCCTGCTGGCGGGACAATCCGTTGCCGCGCCGGGATAAAAATACCCGGTCAGTGTCCAGGGCGCCCTTCCAGGGGTCAGTTTGGAGATCGGAAATTTTTGTACGTTAAGCGCATTATTTAACCAATCTTGGTTCGTAAGGGGTTGATTTTGCGTCAGTGGCTATCGCTTTTAAGTTGTCGCTCTTGCAGTATCGCATTTAGGTTATCCGATTAAGGTCAAACCTCTGAAAATGCCGTATAGCGCGGGAGTACACCCTATTGCTATAGGTAAGTCTGTTCAAAAAACAGGCTTACCGTACAATAATTCTCTATATCCAAACTGACCCCTGGTAGCTCCCTCGTGCGCTCTCCTGTTCCTGCCTTTCGGTTTACCGGTGTCATTCCGCTGTTATGGCCGCGTTTGTCTCATTCCACGCCTGACACTCAGTTCCGGGTAGGCAGTTCGCTCCAAGCTGGACTGTATGCACGAACCCCCCGTTCAGTCCGACCGCTGCGCCTTATCCGGTAACTATCGTCTTGAGTCCAACCCGGAAAGACACGACTTAACGCCACTGGCAGCAGCCATTGGTAACTGATGATGTGCGAGAGATTTAGAGAGTACTTGAAGTGGCGGCCTGACTGCGGCTACACTGAAAGGACAGTTTTGGTGACTAGTCTCGCACAAGACAGTTACCTGGTTAAGCAGCCTGCAAGCTGGCTTAACCTTCGATAAAACCGCCCTGCAAGGCGGTTTTTTTCGTTTACAGAGCAAGAGATTACTCGTAGGTAGAGAGGATCTCAAGAAGATCCTGAACCGCCCCGGTTTTCCGGGAGAGTTTTTAGTCCGCGAACTCAGGCTGCCATAGCTCCGTTTCCGATGGAAGCATAATACGCTCTTTCGGCTTCAGCCGGGGGGATGTGACCGAGCCGTTCCAGTAGTCGGCCGCTGTTGTACCAGTCCACCCACGTCAGCGTCGCCAACTCAACCTCTGCTCGGCTTTTCCAGCTCTGTCTGTGTATCACCTCCGCTTTGTACAGGCCGTTGATGCTTTCCGCCATCGCATTGTCGTAGGAGTCGCCTGAGCTGCCCGTCGAGGCCAGTAAGCCCGCGTCCTGCAGACGTTGCATGTACGCCAGCGACACGTACTGCGAGCCCTTATCCGAGTGATGGATGGTGCCGGAAGGGCGACGGGCCCACAGCGCCTGCTCCAGCGCATCCAGCACGAACGTGGTTTCCATCGATGACGACACTCGCCAACCCACGATGCCGCCGGCAAACACATCGATGATGAACGCTACATACGCGAACCCCTGCCAAGTACTCACGTACGTGAAGTCTGCTACCCACAGCTGATTGGGACGCTCTGCCACGAACTGACGGTTTACCCGGCCGCCTGCCGCAGCTTCTTTCCTGCTGACCATGGTTCGTACTTTTTTCCCGCCGCACGCCGGTAAGCCCCATGCTTTTCATCAGTCGCGCGATGGTGCATCTGACCACGCTGAAGCTTTCCCGTTGCAGCTGGTGCCAGACCTTACGAACTCCATAGACACTGTAGTTTTCGTCGTACACGCGCTGTACCTCCAGCTTCAGCTGGTCATCACGCCGGTCACGCTGACTGCGTTTTTCCGGATGCTGACGTTGGTTCTGGTACCGGTAGTATGTCGACGGGGCGATATCCAGCTCATGGCATACCGGTCCGACTCCGTGACTTACGCGGAGGGTATCGAGCAGCGGCATCATGTTCACATGTGCATCAGCATTCCACCAAAGTATTCGGTATCGACAATCGTCGGCTATCTGAAGGGGAAAAGTGCGATAGCGATAGCCCGGCAGTTCGGCAGAGGAAAAAACTTCACTGGTGAAGTTTTCTGGGCACGAGGATATTTTGTTTCAACTGTAGGCCTGGATGAAGCCACGGTCAGGGCTTACATACGCAAGCAAGAGCGAGAAGACGAACGTTACGACCAGATGAATCTGAACGTATAACAGGCGCCTTGGGCGGCTCATGGTTTGTCGGCGCCTTTGAGGCGCTCACCCTAAAGCCTCCGGCTCTGCCGGAGGATACTTACTTCTGCCAAACTAGACGATACATAGCAAGTAAAAATAATATAATTGCTAGCAAAGATATTTTTATTATTACGGGTGCCAACTCATAGATACCTGCCCCCTGAGAGTTCAGCATAGTAAACCCACTTATCATTGTACTTGATGGGAAAATCACCATCGTTTTCACAACCCATTCAGGCATATTAAATGTAGGAAACGAGGCTCCTGACGCATAAAAAATAACCATCGAGGTAGCCGATAGGATCTGCATTGGACGGTTGATGTTATCCAGAAAACTACCAATCAACATCCCCATTGAACTTACTGTCGCAGAAAAAAGAACAATCAACAAAACCTGTAAAAACATACTTCCTTCATTGGGATACCCTTGCAAATAATAAACCCAACCAAACACAAAAACCGCTCCAAAAAAACCAACCATAAACAACCCAAAAAACGTCCCGATAAACTGAGATGAATTAATTTTTGTTAAACCGATACTATTACGCAATGCAATAAGCATAGAACTGGTAAAGATAAGTGTTTGCTGAAGTATTATAATAAAAACCAGCGGCATAATAAAAGATTCGTATCCCAATGTTGGATTATATAGAGGAAGAGGAATGATGTTATTAGTAGCTTTAGATGTTAATCTATTAACATCCGTCGTAGCGTTTATTGCATTAGTTACTGCCGTTCTCAAATCGGCAGCAACAGCCATATAACCGCCTGATAGGTGCACATCGATCCCTGCGTTCTCTCCTCTGATAAGATTCTTTTTAAAATCATTATCAATAGCTATCACCGCGGAAACTTTTCTGTTTCGCAATAAAATTAATGCATCAGACAGAGAACTATCAACCTGGGTAACATCAATTTCACGTGTGGTTTGCAGATTATCGATCAGATTACGTGACAATGATGATTGATCAAAATCAACTACCGCAACGGGAAGTTTGAGGTTAATTTGTGCCTTGTAGGCGCTTGGATAAAAAACACTATAAAGAATCAATGACATAACTGCCGTTGAAAATATAGGTTGACATTTTCTTATTGATTTAACAGTACTAATAAAACTCTGTAAAACACCATCGAGTTTTACATTCTCCTGAAAGACTACCGGCTGTTGACTATAATTACGTCTTGCAAGAATAATAAAAGAAATAGTTAAAGGAATGATAATATAGAGTGACAAGATACCAAATTGGGAAAAACTCGTTGTGATATAACTGCCAAGATTGACCTGCTCTAACTGTATTCGGTAATAGTGGGTGAATGGCTGAAAATTACTCCAGAATTTAGCCCAACCATTGGCATTCAAAATAGAAAGCGTACCATCTGAGTAGGTTAACGCAGCACTAGTATATACCGTTGAGATACTTAAAGCTGTAAGTACATTTCGCGTTATTGAAATAAACATAATGGCGATAGATGCAGTAAGAAGACACAACATAAACATCGCCAGAATTAACAACCATGAATTACCTAAAATTGGCCAACCCCGCCCCACTACTTGCCAGACATTGAATATTAATCCCCAAAGAAAAATGATGGTTATATATGGTAGGCAACGGGAAGCAATCTGAACTGATAAATATATTGTTTTTTTCTTAATCCAATCGTCACAGAGATTACCTTCTTCAAAAAAACGTCCGATAGCGCAAATTACAGCGCTGCTTAGAACTATACTCAGCAACACCGGCACTGCAATTGGGGTCAAGAATCTTTCATAGCTATTTTGTGGATTGCTGATACTGATTACTTGTATATTTGGCATTGAGTTGCCCGTACCTTTATGCTCAACACCCAGTGACTTCCTGTTATTTATTGAGTTAAAGGCATCATTCACCGCTGCCTGCAAACCGATAAACGCAGCATTACCAGTTGTTCTTAACTGCCCGTTATAACGAATTACGACCTTATTATCATCCTGACGGATAGTTGATCCAGATGCACCTCGGGGGATCTCTATAAAAGCATAAATTTTCATACTCTTCATCAGGCGTTGAGCCAGGGAAATATTGTCCGTTGTTTCTATTAACTCAATACTCTTCGATGCATCAATATTTTTGATTATTTCCCGACTCAATGATGAATGATCATAATCTACCAGTGCGACAGGTATTTTCTCAGGCACACCAGAACTGAAGATAGCGATGACAAAAGTTAATAAAAACACCGGCACAATAAACAGTAAGATTTTCATGTAGCGGTCATGATAGATGAAATTAATTTCATCTATCAATGAAGCTGAAAAGTCTGATAAAGTATTATTAGTCATTATCAAAAGGCCAATCAAAAATAACAGACATCCCCGGGCGCATTCCTTCTATTTTATTCATCGGATGTAACCGTACTTCAAATGTTCTGACGTCATAACCGCTTGACTGACGAGTCGCTCTCCATGTGGCAAAATTTCCTTTGGGGTTAATAAAAAAAACACGGAATTTAACATTTTTATATTTCAATGCAGGAATCGCCCCTTCAATCACATCACCTATTTTTAATGCGTTAAAACGGTCTTCCCGTAAATTAATAGTTACCCAAAGATTATTTAAATCAATCATGCTGAATATAGGTGAGCCAGCAGAAACAAGTTCTCCCGGATTAGCAAAGCGCTTGGCAATTTCTCCATCATTTTTTGAATGAACACTCAGCTCTCTGACCAAGGAATCCGCAGACTCAAAAGCCGCCTTGGCTGAATTTACATTAGCATCAGCAATGCGAATATCCTCTGCCCTGTTACCCCGTTTGACTTGCATATATTGCTCATAGGCAGCATTAGTTTTCTGCCTAGAAATCTTATATCTCGCAATGGCATCATCACGTTCTTGGGCAGAAACAGCCTTACTACCATCATAGAGTTTTACTACTCGATCCGTGGATAACTTTATGTTTTTTTCATCTGCTTGAGCACTTATCCAGTTAGCTTTTAATGACTCAATATACTCTGTACGCTCTCCGTTATATGCCTTTTCCTGACTAGCTACAGCCGCAGCTAATGCTTCCTTTGCTTGCAGGGAATTCTCAGTAATTTGCCTGTCATACAAACTGACTAAAGCCTGCCCGTTACGGATGCTGTCTCCTTCTCTGACATGCAAGCTATCAACTCTTGCTGTAACCTTACTGGTTATATTAATTTCATCTGTATCAACAATGCCTTCTAATATCTCCGGCCCTGAGGAGTGAGATAAAATAAACCCGGCAGATAACACCATTATTATAACAATAAGTATGGCTATCTTAATTTTTTTATTTTTTATCGTCATGCTATTTTCATCCTCAAGCTCCGTCTATCTCCTTTAGCTTTCTACCATTTTAACAACATTTACAGTTATTTCATCTTATTCTTTCAATGAAATGGTAATGGTGCCAACTTACTGATTTAGTGTATGATGGTGTTTTTGAGGTGCTCCAGTGGCTTCTGTTTCTATCAGCTGTCCCTCCTGTTCAGCTACTGGGGGTCGGTTCCGGCTGAGGGCGAAATGACACCCTAAGCGTTAGCTCTGTGTCGTTGCACGATGTCAGCGACGGTATTCTTGCTGATACCGAGCTCGCGTGCGATCCAGCGATAGCTGCGTCCCTCGGCCCTCATCGCAACCACCTTAGGCAAAAGTCGGTCTGATTTTGGTCGCACTCCGGCCTGACGACCAAGCCTCTTACCACGTGCCTTCGCAACAGCAAGGCCTGACTTGACCCGCTCGCTGATGAGATCCCGCTCAAACTCCGCAATGCCGGAAAGAAACGTCGCCAGCATTCGTCCATACGGCGACGAAAGATCGAACGCCATTCCATTCATGGCTATCACGGAAACCTTCCAGTTCTCCAGTTCACGTAGCGTATTGAGCAGATCGAGCGTCGAGCGCCCCCACCGGGAAAGCTCAGTGACCAGGATTGCATCAATTTGTCTGGACTGTGCAAGCGCCAGGACTTTCTTTCGCTCGGCCCGGTCGAGTTTAGTTCCTGAACCTGTTTCCTTAAATATTCCCACCACGTCGTAGCCGGCACGGCCGGCGAAGGCTCGCAGATCAAATTCCTGGCGTTCACAAGACTGATCCGCTGTTGAAACCCGGCAGTAAATGGCGGCACGATGTCCCAATTGAACCCTCCTGGATTTTTGTATCGGAACGCCCTGATTTATATGGGCTGGCTGTTGTCCAAAACAGACTATACTTCAAAAGGGACGAATTTGTATGTCACGACGCCATATTTTCACCGAACGGCAGCGAGCAGCGCTGTTCAATCTGCCCACGGACGAACTGTCGCTACTGAAGTTCTACACGCTGGGCGATGATGACCTGGAAAACATTAGGCAGCGCCGCAGACCGGAAAACAGGATTGGCTTTGCCCTGCAACTTTGTGCCTTACGATATCCGGGCCGTGCACTGGCTCCTGGTGAGATGATCCCGCGTGAAGTCCTTTCCTTCGTCGGTGCTCAGCTTGGAGTTCCGGCTGATGCGCTTCTCACTTATGCCACACGGCGCCAAACCCGTCAGCAGCACATGGACACGCTGCGCGAAATTTACGGCTACAAGACCTTCACGGGCCGTGGTGCCCGTGATCTGCGGGAGTGGACTTTCGGCCAGGCCGAAGATGCCAGATCAAACGAGGATCTTGCTCATCGTTTTATTGTGCGGTGTCGGGAAACTTCCACCATTCTGCCCGCAGTATCGACAATCGAGCGCTTGTGCGCGGATGCTCTGGTCGCCGCTGAGCGGCGGATTGAAACGCGGATTGCGGAAAATTTAACAGCGGATGTTCGCGATCACCTGGACAAACTTCTGAGTGAAATGCTCGCCGGCAATATCAGTCGTTTCATCTGGCTTCGCAACTTCGAGGTTGGTAACAACTCGGCTGCTGCTAACCGTTTGCTCGACAGGCTCGAATTTCTGCGTACCCTGAATATCAATCATAGTGCTTTGGCCAGCATACCTGCCCATCGCATTGCCCGGCTGCGTCGGCAGGGTGAACGCTACTTCACCGACGGTTTGCGTGACATCACTTCGGACCGCCGCTGGGCGATCCTTGCCGTCTGTGTTGTGGAGTGGGAAGCGGCGATTGCTGATGCCATAGTCGAAACCCATGACAGGATCGTAGGAAAAACCTGGCGGGAAGCGAAGCGCCAGCATGACGAAACAATTTCCGGCTCTAAAGCCACACTCACGGATACGATCCGTACCTTCACCGCGCTGGGAGCTTCGTTGCTTGAGGCCCGCAGTGACGGAACCCCGCTGGAGATGGCTGTCGCCAGTTCGGTTGCATGGGACCGGCTCGCTCAACTGGTAGCGACAGGGACTCAACTCAGCAACACGCTAGCCGATGAGCCTCTTGCATATGTCGGGCAGGGATACCATCGCTTTCGTCGTTATGCGCCCCGCATGTTGCGCTGTCTGAAGCTCGAAGCCGCGCCGGTCGCCGGACCATTGGTAGCAGCAGCTTTGTCGATCGGAGAGATGAAAGGTGTTGCATCGCCAGAAAGGCGTTTCCTGCGGCCCAGCTCCAAATGGAACCGTCATTTACGAGCTCAGGAAAAAGGAGATACCAGTCTTTGGGAAGTGGCGGTACTCTTTCACCTCCGGGATGCTTTTCGTTCCGGAGATGTCTGGCTCGCTCATTCGCGCCGCTATGGTGACCTCAAGCAGGTACTGGTGCCGATGATCGCGGCGCAGGAAAATGCAAAACTGGCCGTGCCTTCCAACCCACAGGATTGGCTGGCAGACAGAAAGGCGCGACTCACGATCGCTCTTAAGCGGCTGGCCCGGGCTGCCCGTAACGGCACTATTCCGCACGGTAGCATAGAAGATGGAACGTTGCGGATCGACAGGTTGACAGCAGACGTGCCGGATGGTGCCGAGGCACTCATACTGGATCTGTATCGCCGAATGCCGTCCGTTCGGATTACCGACATGCTGCTTGAAGTTGATGCAGCCCTTGGTTTCACAGATGCGTTTACCCATCTGAGAACCGGGGCTCCATGTCGCGACCGGATCGGTCTGCTCAACGTCCTGCTCGCTGAAGGGCTCAATCTGGGCCTGCGTAAGATGGCGGAAGCTACAAACACGCATGATTACTGGCAGCTCTCACGCCTTGCCCGCTGGCATGTTGAAAGCGAAGCCATGAACCAGGCATTGGCAATTGTGGTGGCCGCGCAGGGTAAACTGCCGATGTCACGCGTCTGGGGGATGGGCACGTCAGCATCGAGCGATGGTCAGTTTTTCCCGACAGCGCGGCATGGCGAAGCCATGAACATGGTCAATGCCAAATATGGTTCTGTTCCCGGCCTCAAAGCGTATACTCACGTAAGCGACCAGTTCGCGCCATTCGCTTGTCAGTCGATCCCGGCGACCGTGAGCGAGGCACCGTATATTCTCGATGGACTACTGATGAACGAGGTCGGTCGCCATGTTCGCGAACAGTATGCCGATACAGCAGGATTCACCGACCATTTGTTCGGAGCCAGTAGCCTGCTCGGCTACAATCTCGTTCTGCGAATCAGGGATCTGCCATCGAAGCGGTTGTACGTATTTAATCCCGATACGACCCCCAGGGAGTTACGCAAGTTGGTAGGTGGAAAAGCCCGGGAGGATCTTATCGTTGCGAACTGGCCTGATATTTTCCGTTGTGCCGCGACGATGACCGCTGGCAAAATCAGGCCCAGCCAACTCCTGCGCAAGCTCGCTTCTTACCCACGACAAAACAACCTTGCAGTTGCGCTTCGTGAAGTTGGTCGTATTGAACGGACCCTTTTCATTATTGAGTGGATCCTGGATACGGACATGCAGCGGCGTGCTCAGATCGGTCTTAACAAGGGAGAGGCCCACCATGCGCTCAAAAATGCGCTCCGTATCGGGAGGCAGGGGGAAATTCGCGATCGCACGACAGAGGGGCAGCACTACCGAATCGCTGGGCTCAATTTATTGACTGCGGTGATCATTTACTGGAATACCGTCCATCTTGGTCATGCCGTCACGGAGCGGCGGAACGAAGGGTTGGATGTTCCCCCTGAATTTCTTCCCCACATATCCCCATTGGGCTGGGCGCACATTCTACTGACTGGCGAATATCTTTGGCCCAAGGAACCGAAAGCTTAGGGTGTCATTTCGCCCTCAGCCGGAACCGACCCCTTCCTTGCGGAAAGAGGCTTTTCACAATACCAGGACTTAGCGGGGTTCATGAACGGTCTTCTGCAGGACGTGAGGCGGTCCCGTTTGCTTTTCTCATCGCCAGGCTGTACTGCCAGGTGGAAACCAGACAGACCAGTAAAACCGGTATCATCATCAGACCCAGAAGCTTCCATCCCAGTAAAGCCAGTATCACGCCCGCTCCGGATGTGGCTATCGCGGAGAAAACAAAACGGCTGGGCTACGCCCGCCGATGGCGTTCCAGACAGAGGATATCGACTGGCTGGTAGGAGCGCTTGATAAAGTACTGATGGCTTGCACGGCGAATAAACAGCAAAGCTGACGTTCTGGAAAAACACTGAGGTCAAAGCCACGCTGGGCGCGGCTGGAACATCTTACTCCGCAGCTTAAACTGGTCGCTATCCAGATTTTGCTGAATCAGATTGACTGTGAAACGGCCGGAAAAAAACTGGCAGAATTAATAGAGCAATTCGAGTTTGATATCACCGCTGCCGAACTGTCAGCGTATCTTTTTAAACCGGGCCATGCCTGACGGCTTACCCGGTAGCGATAATAGTGGAGACCGACGGAGGACTTCACTTTGGCCGCGGGATCAGCGTCCTGCGGATGGTTTTCATCAGAAGTTTATTGATGCAAGTAACTGATATTTAACATTAAATGCGTTGTTGGCACTTTGATGTGTATATCATTTGCTATACATTCGTGTTGTGTTATTCTTGTATATCAATTGCTATACAAGAGAGGTGTGTATGAAATCAGATGTTCAACTCAACCTAAGAGCTAAAGAGTCTCAGAGGGCACTCATCGATGCCGCTGCAGAAATCCTTCATAAATCGCGAACCGACTTCATTCTTGAGATGGCCTGCAAGGCTGCGGAGAACGTGATCCTTGATCGTCGTGTTTTCAATTTTAACGACGAACAGTATGCAGAGTTCATCGATATGCTCGATGCACCAGTCGAGGATGAGCCTCCCATTAATAAACTACTGGCAAGGAAACCTCAGTGGGATGTATAACTGCGCCCGAGCCGTTATCCAGCGCCCATCAACTGGCAGAGTTCGTCAGTGGGGAAACGGTACTCGATGAATGGTTAAAACAGAGAGGTTTAAAAAATCAAGCTCTTGGCGCTGCACGAACTTTCGTTGTTTGCAAGACGGGTACGAAGCAAGTAGCTGGTTTTTACTCTTTGGCCACCGGTAGCGTTAACCATACGGAAGCGACAGGCAGTCTTCGGCGTAACATGCCAGATCCTATACCGGTGATTATACTCGCTCGCCTGGCGGTAGATGTTTCATTGCACGGAAAAGGGGTTGGCGCCGATTTACTTCACGATGCGGTTCTACGCTGTTATCGCGTAGCTGAGAATATTGGCGTTCGTGCGATAATGGTTCACGCGCTTACTGAAGAAGCCAAAGGTTTCTATGCTTACCATGGATTTAAGGCATCGCAAACTCATGAGCGGACTCTGTTCCTTAAACTTCCATGACTAGTTACTGGAGTGGGGAGGTGACTGATACCGACATAATATATTGATTATCATATTATTTATTTCAATATTTAACATAATCTTTGTTATGCGCACCTGTATTGTCAGCACAAAGCGTTATTGTCGTCTCAGAACAATTCACACGCGTCGTGTACGCTAAGCCTTCATTTTGCTCAGCACAGGACCGCGATCTTATGTTGGTGACTATGACAGACAAAGAACTTTACCGGCTTGGCATCATTCAGCGAGTATTTGACCGGGCTTTGCTTCAGCGCGACGCTGCAGATATTCTTGAACTCAGTGTTCGTCAGGTGCAGCGTCTTGTGCGCCTGTACCGGACAGATGGCGCAACCGCGTTTGCATCTTCCCGCCGTGGATGTCCTGCAAACAACCGGATCGATGAAGAAACACGCTTTAAAGCCCTGGATTTGATCCGGTGCCACTATTCAGATTTTGGCCCAACGCTCGCAACCGAAAAACTGGCTGAACGCCATCATATTCATCTCTCTGTTGAAACCGTCCGTAACTGGATGACAGCCGACGGTCTCTGGCGTCCTCATTCCCGCCGGCGAACCCGGGTTTACCAGCCACGCTATCGTCGCGACTGTCTCGGCGAACTGGTTCAGATCGATGGCTCTCACCATGACTGGTTCGAAGGCAGAGCACCAAAATGCTGTCTTCTGGTCTTCATGGATGATGCCACCGGTCGCCTGATGCACCTGCGATTCTGTGATTCAGAAAACGCGTTTGACTACATGATGGCTACCCGGCAATACATTGATAAACATGGTAAACCTGTCGCATTTTACAGCGACAAGCATGCGGTGTTCAGGGTCAGCGGACCGGAAAGCCGACGTACCGGCACAACCCAGTTCGGACGGGCTCTCCGGGAACTGGCGATCGAATTGATTTGTGCCAACAGCAGCCAGGCAAAAGGTCGCGTGGAACGGGTAAATAAAACGCTCCAGGATCGCCTGATTAAAGAGATGCGCCTGCAGAACATCAGCTCGGTTGCTGAAGCCAATCAGTGGATTGAACATTTCATGTCCGATTTTAACCGTCGTTTCTCCCGGCCGGCAAAATACCCTAAAGATCTGCACCGTCCGGTCACACAGAGCCCATTGGTTCTGAATGATATCTTCGCCTGGCAGGAGCTGCGGACCTTATCGAAAGCACTGACTTTTCAGTATGATAAAGTGATGTATATCATTGAACCTACTGAACAAAATTCGCGCATAGCAGGTGAAAAAATTACCGTTTATGATTACCCTGACGGAAGCATTGCTTTCCGGCATCTGCACCGGCCACTGGGCTATAAGATTTTCGATAAACTCGCCTGCGTTGATCAGGGTGCGGTTGTTGACAACAAACGACTGGGTGCCGTTTTGAAACTGGCGCAGCAGAAACAGGACGAGCTGGAGGCTGAAGGAAAGCGAATGCGCAGCAAAAAAATGCCCCGCAGGCGTGCCCAGGAGCGCGTACTGGAAGAGCTAAGGGCGATCAATCCGGTGCTGGCCAGCCCGCAGGATTTTGTCCCCAGCCTGAAGCGATGAGCCCTTCCCTCACCTGCAGATCTGACACGGCTGAATGATGAGAGAAAAATGGACGACAAAAAACCAGTGCTTCTGACATTACATGAAGCGTTGCGCCTGGATTTGATTGAGGCCTATGTGGCGCGGGAAATTACGCTGGCAGAAGTGGCGGAATCCATGGAGCTCACCCGTCGTCAGTGCTCCCGCCTGATTAAACGCTATCGTGAGCTGGGGCCAGCTGGTCTGGTCAGCCGGCGCCGTGGAAAGCCCGGCAACCATCAGTTAAACACCACCATCAGAGACCAGGCCCTGCAGCTTATTCGCTCACGCGGCCGGGGTATGAATCCGACAGCAATCTGGCGAATACTGACCACAGAATACAGTGTCCGGATTTCAAAAGAGACCGTTCGGAAACTGATGATTACTGAGAAAGCCTGGCATCCGCGACCATCCTCCAGGCCTGACTAAGACTAAAGAAGGAATTTTCCAGACTCTCCCAGACGTCATCTCTGTCTGGTTTTCAGCACGACATTTGAACATTGGCTAGACATGTATTGTAACTCCCATATTCTAATGTCACTTTTGGGGCTGCGGATGTTTTCCTGGACTGTTATGTTGTGATCCCAAGATGCTGCCGGTACTTCGCAGGACTCATTGCACCTAATGATAGCTTGATACGTTTCTCGTTATACCAGCGTATGTACCTGTCCAGGAAGCAGATAAATTTTTCCAGCGTGATACCCGCCCAGTCTCTGCCATAGAACATTTCGTTTTTGATACGCCCGAAGAAGCCTTCACACGCAGCATTATCCGACGAGCATCCTTTGCGCGACATGGACCTTATAAGTCCGGAGGTGTTGATACGCTCGAGCCAGCCCGGCCACCGGTAATGGCCACCACGATCGCTGTGTATCACTGGTTTATCATGTTCGTTGAGCGTATCGAGTGCGTCATCGAGCATCGTATTCACCAGCGTCGCGTCCGGGCGTGTTCCTATCGACCAGCTTACAACATGGCCATCAAAGCAGTCGATAACCGGCGACAGATAGACTTTTCCAGCCGGAAGCTGGAACTCCGTAATATCGGTCAGCCACTTCTCATTTGGCCTGCAGGAACTAAAATCCCGGGCGAGTAAATTTTCCGGTGCCGGGCCGATTTCGCCACAGTAAGAGTTGTATCGTCGTCGCCTGGTGCGCTTGACAACGAGCTGCTCTTCTGCCATCAGTCTGCGGACAACCTTTTCAGAAATAACCCTGTTGTTACCGCGAAGCATCGCGTGAAGGCGCCGATAGCCGTAACAGCGGTAATTCTCCTCAAAGATATCGGCCATGATCACGCGTATTTCCGCATACTTATCGTACAGACGTTTTGGTAAAAATAACAGCTGCGGGCAAGTTGTAGAACGCTTAGCAACTCAGCAACGGGGTACTTTTTCTTAAGGGCATCAACTATCAGGGTTTTCTCCCTGTTTTTCAGTTTCAGAAAGCTGACGCCCAGATCTTTTTTTATCAGTTCATTCGCCTTTGTCAGTATGTCACGTTCGAGCTGCAGCTGATGAACCTGCTTCCTGAGACGCTGGATTTCACCGAGTAAAGCATCCTGATTTTTATCCTGAGGGGCTGACTTTCGTTTGCGCATGGATTGATAAGCCTCGTCACTGATAAGGTCTTTCTTCCATTTGTACAGGACCGGGACGCTGACGCCTATGCTTTGTGCAACTTTACGCGCGGTTCCACGTCGGTTACAGAGCTCCCGGACGGCCTGAGACCTCTCTTCCGGGCTGGAGCATTTGTTTCGTGGGGACTGAACCAGGCTTCGATGGCGGGCAGGAACTGCCACAGCAGCATGAGTGCGGCGATGCAGCCAGTGATGACGAGCCAGCGCCGGATGAATCGATCCGGCGCCGGGCGGCTGTAGGGGTCGGGTAGGTCACGTCATTCTCCATGTTGAAATCAGCGCCAAAGGCCGCCAGTGCGCCAGCGTGGCGGACGTGGTGATACGGTCACTTCGGGGTCGTAACGGGCCGATGGAAACGGCGGCATCGCGGGCGGCGGAGCAAGTTCCAGCAAGCGCTCAATGCGTTCAGCCGTCGCTGGATGCGTGCGCAACCAGGAGGGTTCCGGATTGCCCCATCCGGGCAGCAGCCAGGCGCGCCAGGAGCGGCTCACCCGCTCGATCTTGGCGAGCGCTGAGGCCAGCCCGTGCGGGTCGCCGGTCAATTCGGCAGCGAGCCGGTCGGCGTCGAATTCGCGCACCCTGGACAAGCCCAACTGAGCCAGCAAGGCCAGCTGTGGCGCGACCGCAAGTAGAAGCAACGCGGGCCAATTGACTTCCGTGACTCCAAGCAAGAGCGTTGGCAAGCTGAGCACGATCGCAAGCTGCCCCAACAAGGCCAGAAGATGGGTGAGCCGGCTGATGGAATCGGCCAAGCCCATGACACGCAAATCCTCGTTCGCAATATGCGCGATTTCGTGGCCGAGCACGCCGGTCAACTCCCGGGGCGTGAGGCTACGCAGCAGGCCGTCGGTCAGCGCGATGGCCGCGTGATGCTTCGAACCGGTGGCGAAGGCGTTGACGACCCCGCTGGGCACGTAGTGCGGTACCGGCACGGTAGGCAGCCCGGCCCGCGCCGCCAGTTCGCGCAACACAGCCCAAAGATCGGGCGCTTCATCCGGGTGCAAGGGGCGTGCGCCATACAGCCGCAAGGTCAGCCCGGAGGCGGCCGCCGGTTCAAGCAGCAGGGTGAACCCCGCAGCCGCAAGCGCCAGCCAAAGCCCGCCGTCACCCAACAGCAGGCTGCCAGCGACGGCGGCAATTCCGAGCAGGGTCAGCACCAACAGCACGGTTTGCAGGCGATTGTGCCAGCGATGCCGCGCGCCGACATTCTGCGCGTGGCGCAGATCACGACTGATCATCTGAGCTTTCCCCGGCTGTCCGGTCATCGCGCTCGCGCAGCAGCCAGTAAGTCGCCCCGAGGGCCAGTGTCGCGCCTGCAAGCGCCGCGACCTTGGCGGGGCCGGTCTCCGGGTCGAGGATCACGAATTTACGCGCCAGGGCGATCAGCCCGATCAGGATCACCGTCTTGACCTGGATGATGCTGTCGCGCCGCAAGGCCACCCTCACGATGGAATGCTTGAACTCCATGGCAATGAGCAGCGTCATGATCATGCCGAACACGGTCTGGAAGACCTTGTGATCGAGCGGATTGAATGCATCAATGATCAGCAGGCTGAAGACGATCGAGATCAGCTGCAGCAGCGAGACCACGATGATAACGGCAATGATTGCGGACAGCGCGAGCGCGATCGCCTGTTCAAAGCGCTCGTAGAACGTCATCACTGCCCATTGGGTGCGAAATGTTTTGATCGGGTCTGCTTGCTTTTCCTTCATCGCCACTCCTCTCAATTCTGAAATACTTGTGCGCCCACAACTTGGTTGCACCCTTGTCTTTTTTGCCTGGTAGAGCGCGCTGTCCGCCTGCAGCATCACCTGCTCGACAGAGTGCAAACGGGGGTCAAGGAGAGCCACCCCCATGCTGGCGCTATAGCTGATCGACACCTCTCCACACACCACCGCTGTCGCCGCAGTGTCCTGACGAAATCGCTCCGCCCATACTTGGGCGCCTTCTATCGATGCCGCTTCCAACAACACAGCGAATTCCTCCCCCCAATCCGGGCAGCCATGTCGGTTGCGCGAACATGTTCCCTCAACCGTGAAGCAAAGGGGTCGGTGATCACCATACGCAGCAACTGCTGCTCTATTTCCTTGCGAGAAGAGATGTCGAACAGAGTACCGACTATCAGTTGCCTGCCCGCGTCACCCAGCCATGGGCCTTGTTCCTCGAAAGTCGAGTTGCCAGAGGAGCAGGTGAACAGATGGGCCGCGCCGTCACGCGAACGGATGGCCAGCGAGCGGGAGGGCAGTGCCGCCGCTGATGAGCAGTCCCCACGGCGTGGCCGACTGCGGATCACGCTTGTAGACGCCCGCGTGACCTGCGGCCACGACCGCCACCGCGATCGAGGCCAGGGAGGCTGCCCATGCCAGTGCCAGGCCGATGGGGTCGGACACGGCAGCCTCGCCCGCCATCAAGATGCGTCGCTCGCCTTCGCGGCATCCGGCTGCTCCGGCTCGGCCGGGGTCTGCGGTGGCTCTTTGCGTTCGAACACCACGCGTTCGGCCTTGTCGTCCCAGCGTGCGCTGACGTGATCGCCCTTGCCGATGCCGCCGCCGAGCATCTCGCGCGCCAGCGCAGTTTCCAGCTCGCTGCGGATCAGGCGCTTGAGTTCACGCGCACCGAACTCGGGCTTGTAGCCTTCTTCCGCGAAATGGTCGATCAGCGTCTGATCGAAAGTGAGTGTCACGCCCTGGCTGGCGGCGCTGCGCGCCACGCGATCGAGCTGCAGGCCGACGATGTGGCGGATCTCCTCCTTGCCCAGCGCATGGAAGACGATGATCTCGTCGATGCGGTTGAGGAACTCGGGCCGGAAATGGCCGCGCAGCACGTCCATGACTCCGGCCTTGGTCTTTTCGTACTCCTCGCCGGCCGCCCCGCGCGCCTTCAGCCGTCGCTGGATGATGTCCGAACCCAGGTTGGACGTGGCGATGATGATGGTGTTGGTGAAATCCACCACCCGGCCCTTGCCGTCGGTGAGGCGACCGTCGTCGAACACTTGCAGCAGGATGTTGTATACGTCAGGGTGTGCCTTCTCGATCTCGTCGAGCAGCAGCACGCTGTAGGGCTTGCGCCGCACCTTCTCGGTGAGCTGACCGCCTTCGTCGTAACCGACATAGCCCGGAGGCGCGCCCACCAATCGCGCCACGGTATGGCGTTCGCCATATTCCGACATGTCGATGCGCAACAGGGCGTGCTCATCGCCGTAGATCGATTCGGCCAATGCCTTGGCGAGCTCGGTCTTGCCCACCCCGGTCGGGCCCAGAAACAGGAAGGTAGCCACCGGTTTGCTGCCTTCACGCAGGCCGGCGCGGGACAGCCGCACGGCATCGGCCACGGCACGGACCGCCTCGTCTTGTCCCACCAGGCGCTCGTGCAGCCGTTGTTCCAAGTGCAGCAGCTTTTCGCGCTCTTCCACCGTCAACTCGTTGACCGGGATGCCGGTCAGGCGCGAGACGATCTGCGCCACGTGTTCCGCCTTGACCTCGGCACTGCCGGAGGCCCGCTCCCGCTCCCAGTCCTCGACGAGCTTCTTGAGCTCGGCCTCCTTGGCTTCGATGCGCTTCCCGAGCTCGGCGGCCTGGTCGTACTGCTTGCGCGCGGCCACGTAATCCTGTTCACGCCGCAGCTGGTGCAGTTCGGACTCCAGCTCCTGCACGGCCACCGGCCGGGCCGTGGCCGACAGCTTCACGCGCGCGGCCGCCTGGTCGAGCAAATCGATCGCCTTGTCCGGCAGGAAGCGCGCCGTGATGTAGCGGTCGGACAACTCGGCCGCCGCGATGATCGCGTCCTCGGAGATGCTGACCTTGTGGTGCGCCTCGAAGGTGTCGCGCAGGCCGCGCAGAATCATGATGGCCTGGGCCACCGTCGGCTCGGGTACCGTCACCGGCTGGAAGCGCCGCTCCAGTGCGGCATCCTTCTCGATGTATTTCTGGTACTCGTTCAGCGTCGTGGCGCCGATCAGGTTGAGTTCACCGCGCGCCATCATCGGTTTGAACACGTTGGCCACGTCCAGCCCGCCTTCGCCACCGCCCTGGCCGGCACCGACGATGGTGTGCACCTCGTCGATGAACAAAATCAGCTCGCCCTGGTGCTCGGTCACCTCCTTCAGCACCTTCTGCACGCGCTCCTCGAACTCGCCGCGATATTTGGCGCCGGCCACCATGGCGTTGATGTTGAGTTCCACCAGGCGCTTGTCGCGCAAGGTCTCGGGCACTTCACCCGCCACCATGCGCTGCGCCAGCCCTTCGACGATGGCGGTCTTGCCCACACCCGGCTCGCCGATCAGCACCGGGTTGTTCTTCTTGCGCCGGGCCAGCACCTCGATGGTGGTTTCGATCTCCTGCGCGCGGCCGATCACCGGGTCGAGCTTGCCGTCGCGCGCCATCTTGGTCAGGTCGCGCGAGTACTTGTCGAGTTCTGGCGTGTTGGTCGGCGTCTCAGCGCGGCCATCCTCGGCGCCCTTGCCGACCACCTTGCTGACCTGTTGGCGCAGCGCCTGCGGCGTCAGGCCGTAGCGGCGCAGCAGGTTGGCGGCCAGCCCTTCGCCTTCCTCAGCCAGACCGATCAGGAAATGCTCTGGACCGACATAAGAATGGCCGAGTTCATTGGAGGCCACGAAGGCGCGGCTGAGCGCATCCTTCACGCGCGGCGACACGCCGATCTCGCCCTCGAAGGGCTTGTCCCCGCGCTTGGCCTCAGACTCGATCTGCCGCTTGAGGTCATCGACCTTGATCTTGAACTGACCCAGGATGGTCTTGACCACGTCGCTGTCGGCCAGCGCCAGCAGCAGATGTTCGGTATCCACCTCGGAGCGGCCAAATTCGGCAGCGTGTTTGGCGGCCTCCTGCAGCAAGGCTTCCGACTGTTCGCTGATGCGGCTGGCCAGCCCACTGCCGCGACGGCGCGGCGCACCCGAACCTGCGGCGGCGGGCTCGCCAAACGAGGCATCGACCACGTCATCGGTATCGGCGGCAACTGGCGTCGCGTCGTCGCCGATGCGGAAGAAGTCACTGCCGAGGAAGTCCTCGAACAGGCCGCTGCGCGAGCCGAACAAGGCTTCCAGCGGCGAAACGGTGCGCTTTTGCTGGCGCACTAATTGCCGGTAATGGTCGTCGCACAACAGCATGGTGCTGTGACGACCGTTGAGATTGGCTTCCACCCGCACGGTGGCGGGTTGGCCGCAGACCTGGCATTGTTTTCTGGCCATGCTGATGCTCCTGAGAAGGTTGACAAGGTTGAGGCGACGAGGCATCGCGAACCGGGACTCCTCGTCTCGTGCCGGGTTTTTCTTGTGACGAACGAGCCGGCGACGTCAGCCGTTGATCGGGATCGAGCGTCCCTGCTTCGGCGCGCTGACCTCGCGCTTGTCGATCGTGACCGTGAGCACCCCGTTCTTGAACGATGCTTTGATCGAATCCTGGTTGGCGTCGTCAGGCAGGTTCAAGGCACGCTGAAAGCTGCCGTAGGAGCGCTCCACACGGTGGAAGCCACCTTCCTTCTTCTCCTGTTCCTGGCGCTTCTCGCCACGCACCATCAGCACGTCGTTGTCGAGAGTGATCTGGATGTCCTTCTCCTCGACACCGGGCACTTCCAGGGCAATCTTGTACTGCTTGTCGGTTTCCTGGATGTCCAGGGCCGGCTTCAGCATGCCCGACCAATCGGATGGCCACTGCGGCATGTTCGACGCCGGAAAACCGAAGCCCCGGAATGCGTCATCGAACAGCCGGTCGATTTCCCGATGCAGTTGCAGGATCGGGCTGACTGGCCCGCTCGCCGCTGGCAGGTCATTGCGCTGCACCGGCAGGGAAGAGACGGTCTGCTGCTCTTGCTGCTCGTTCTTGAACCAGTTCCAGGGAGCCAACTTCTTGAAATCGATGTCCATGTCATACCTCCAGAAAAATTGGAAAACGAGTTACTCAAGCCCTTTGCCTGCTGTGACGGGCAGTGCGCCCAGGCGACACGGGCTGCTCGGATGACTTCTGCTGTTCACGCTTGCGCATCACCTCCTTCTTTGCTCCGGCTCGGGTCTGATCATTGATCCACTGATCGATTTCACTTTGAGGAAACCGCCACGTCCCGCCCACCTTGAAAGCCGGAATTTCCCCGTGCGCGGCGAGCCGATAAAGCGTCCGCTTGCCGACTTTCAAGTACGCAGCCAATTCATCGAGCGTGAAAATCACCTGTAGGTGCGCTTTCATCCCTGTAGGTGCGCTTTCATCTCACCCTCTCCAATCGCGTCGCTTTGCGGTTCCGGCCAAGGAAATCCTTGTAATACTTTGTAAGATATTACGCTTACCATGACAGCCTTCAAGAGTCAATGTACAGCGTTCTCCCGCCCCATTGATGCAGGTCAACTGCTCAGGCAAGGCGCAGCGGGGCGGTCTGATCAGGCAATGGACAGCGCCTGGCTCGTCAGCCTGCGTGTACCACTGGCGCCTCGATCAAACACCGATCCTCACGTTGTAGCCGAGTGCCCGCAGCCCCTTGCTCGTCTGCATGTTCCTTGGCGGAAACTCGTCTGGGCGCGCCCAGACGACGATTTCCCCGAGGCTGCTCAGGCTAACGTGCGGAATTGCCCAGTCGTCGCTGCGGATCGCGTTCCAGAGTCGGGCCGAAACACTTCCGTTGCCCCAGACAACGTAGTTCAACAGTATCCGTCCGGCCAGCACACCTTCCCGACACCGCCGCCGAAGGCCATGGCCCATCAAGCGGATTTTCCATGCGCCCTCAGCGCCGTACCTACAGCAAATCTTTCAAGGCTCAGGTCATTCAGGAGTGTTCTGAACCCGGTGCCTCCATCGCAAACATCGCCTTGGGCTACAGCCTCAATGCCAACCTCGACCACAAATGGATTCGGCTGCCTACCCAGAAAACCACGGCTATCCAGCCAGCGTTCATCCCGTTGCCTTCTCAAATGCTCGGCGTGGGTTCGCATACTCAAGCGCGCTGCTGCGATCATGAGTTTGATCCAGTCGGCCCGTAATAATGGGCACGATCCGTATGCCTATCTCAAGGATGTGCTGACACGGTTGCCGTCCCTGTAACAGCCTGAAGTTGACCTGGGTAATCAAATACCGTTGTAGTGATTAGGAAACAGGGCTCGGATAACATCATGGCGCAGGTCACCCTGATCTTGACCCTCCATCTCCGAACAGCTTTTGTATCTTAAGTTAACGATGTCCGCTGCCGCCGGTATTCCCTCGGGGAGTGATATCCCAGCGCGCTGTGCGGGTGGCTTCCATTTCCATCAGATGTCCTTCCTGCTCCGCTACTGAAGGCGTGGTGCGTAACGGCAAAAGCACTGCCGGACATCAGCGCTATCTCTGCTCTCACTGCCGTAAAACATGGCAACTACAGTTCACTTACACCGCCTCTCAGCCCGGTACGCACCAGAAAATCATTGATATGGCCATGAATGGCGTTGGATGCCGGGCAACCGCCCGCATTATGGGCGTTGGCCTCAACACGATTTTACGTCACTTAAAAAACTCAGACCGCAGTCGGTAACCTCACGCATACAACCGGGCAGTGACGTCATTGTTTGCGCGGAAATGGACGAACAGTGGGGTTATGTCGGCGCTAAATCACGCCAGCGCTGGTTGTTTTACGCGTATGACAGGATACGGAGGACGGTTGTGGCGCACGTATTCGGTGAATGCACGTTGTCCATGCTGGAGCGTCTTCTGGGCCTGCTGTCGGCCTTTGAGGTCGTGGTATGGATGACGGATGGCTGGCCGCTTTATGAATCACGCCTGAAGGGAGAACTGCACGTTATCAGCAAGCGATATACGCAGCGCATTGAGCGGCATAACCTGAATCTGAGGCAGCATCTGTCAAGGCTGGGCAGGAAGTCACTGTCGTTCTCAAAATCGGTGGAGCTGCATGACAAAGTCATCGGGCATTATCTGAACATAAAACACTATCAGTAAGTTGGAGTCATTACCGAATGTTTAGCGTGGGCAAAGAAATGGCAGAGGCGGAAGATATAAGCGTTTCCCATCAGTTCAAAACATAAGCGAGTGGGTCGTTGATCGTTTGACATCAGAAATTATCACAGAGGGTAGAGATGACTGATATCACCGAACTGACACAGTATGAAATAAACTGTCCGGGCGTCGGGCTTGCAAATAGCGGCGAGCCCGACGCCCGGTGGTGTCAACCTTCCAGATTCAGCTCCACGCTGCGCTTAAGCACCAGGCGCATAATGGCGTAATAAACCATGCCGACGGCAAGCCAGCTCAGGCCGAGCACTTTGGCTTCAATATCCATTTCATAAATGACAAAGCCGATAATGCACAAACCAATCACTGGGAAGAGCAGATGCATCACCAGATTGCGCGATTTTTGACGGATCAGATAGTGGTTGATAACCGCCACGTGCAGCACAAGGAAGCCCATAAGCGCGCCGAAGTTAACCAGCCTGCTGAGGTTGTCGATATCGCCGTAGAACCAGAGACCGGAAACCAGTGAAATCAGTGCGACTAATAATGTACTGACATACGGTGTTTTCAGGCGTGGATGAACCTTCGCAAGCAACTGCGGGAGTTGCTTATCACGAGCCATCGCAAACAGGATGCGTGAAACCGCCGCCTGGGCAACCAGCGCGTTTGCGATCCCCCAGGAAATCACCGTGGACCACATGGTGACGTATTTCAGCCATTGGCCGCCGGCCAGATTGGCAGTATCGTAGAACGCGGTATCGAGGCTGCCAAATTTCATTCCTTGCGCAAGGTCCGCCGCAATCCAGGTTTGGAGAATGAACAGCGTACCGACCAGCATCAGGGCGCCCAACGAGGCCTTACCCACGGTATCGACGCCGCCTTTGGTTTCTTCGGACAGCGTCGATATTCCATCGAAGCCGAGGAAAGAGAGCACGGCAATTGAGACTGCGCCCATGACCAGAGGCAGGCTGAATTTATCGGCATTATACAAGGGGGCGAGCGTCAGATGGCCTGCCCCGGCTCCGGAATAAAGCGCAATCAATCCCAGTACCACAAAAATTGCGAGCACCACGATTTCAGCCACCAAAATGGTATTATTCGCCCGTGCGGTAAAGGTAATGCCGCGTAAGTTAATCAGGCTGTTAAGCGCGATAAAGCCGATAATCCAGACCCAGCCCGGAACGCCCGGTAACATCGGCCCCACCGCCGCCGCGCTGACAATATACAGTAGCGATGGCACCAGAATGTAATCCAGCAATATCAGCCAGCCAGCAAAAAAACCTACGATAGGGTGTATTCCGCGCTGAGCGTATGCGTATACCGAACCTGAAACGGGGAACGCGCGTGACATCGACCAGTAGCTCATGGCGGTGAAAAACATTGCCACCATGCCGATCAGATAAGCCAGCGCCACCATGCCCTGCGCGCCATCCCAGACGTAGCCGAAGACACCGAAAGGGGCTATGGGTACCATAAAAATCATGCCGTAAACCAGCAGATCGCGAAAGGTCAATGCTCGATGGAGCTCCTGTTTATAACCGAACTGTTCGATGCTCATGCCTGCTTCCCTTCAATACTCAGCGAAAGCTGCGCCGCCACCGATTTGGGTAACGCGTAGCGGCAAGTTTTCAGCGGGTCGACCACCTGACAGATTTGCAGGTCGCCAGCGATACTCAGTATATTGATAGCTTCCGCCAGCATCAGGGAAGTATTATCGGCGATAAAATGTGCCATATTACGTGCCGCAAGGGCTGCCGCATCGTCGAGGGTAACGGCAGAAGCGAGGGTGAAAATCGTTTCGTTGTTTTCCAGCATCGGCAAGGGTAGCTGACGGTTTTTAACAACGGTTAACTCAACGAGGACTTCGCCCGGCACTTCCAGGCCGCAAACTGAGACTTCGCCATCACCCATCGCGGCGTGTAAATCTCCCAGCGCGAAAAGCGCACCAGGTACGTTGACCGGTAGCCAGAGGGTGCTGCCTGCGGTGATCATTTTGCAGTCCATATTACCGCCGTGGCTATCCGGCGTGCCGCAGGAGATAGCCTTTCCGGCAGGCGCGACGCCGATAACGCCAACCATCGGATTAAGCGGCACACGTACATTGCCAGGCATGATCGCATGGCCCTGTTCAATGGGCACTATGGTCACTTTTGGAGCACTAAGTTCGTCGCCAATCACCCCGAGTTGCGGGGCGGTGACCATCACCGCCTGCTGGCTCGTCAGGGTAATTTTCTTGATGGTGACTTTAAGCGCATCGCCCGGTTCGGCGCCTACAATGTAGACCGGCCCGGTGGCCGGGTTAATACGCTGCCAGTCCAACTCGTTGAACACGGTCTCGGCAGAGGTGATTTGGTCGGAGAAGCAGTCGCAGGTTTCAAATAACACTTCACTTCCACTGTTGACGGTGGCGACAGGAACGTTATCGCGCGACATGGCGTAAACCATCCGATCTTTGGGTATTTTCATTAGATTCATCCCGGTAATATTGTTGTGTTTTTTTTGGTGTTTCCCGTAGGGGAAAGGGTGAATGTATCGGGAATTTTGCAGAAAGGCAATTATGAGTACCCTAAGAGGGTTTACGGTGATTATTATTTAAAATCAAAATTTTATAGTTAGTAGTGTTTAATGGCTTTGTTGAATAAATCGAACTTTTGCTGAGTTGAAGGATCAGATCGGCTTTGTTGAATAAATAAGATTTCGTGCGAACGACTCTGTAGCTGGCTGGATTTTCAGGCAATACGCACGCTTTC
>NZ_VDAG01000096.1:0-231 GCF_019584505.1 Kluyvera sp. EC_51
GCGCGCCACTCTCACATTCCCGCACCATCCCGCCAGATATTGCTGCTCATCTGATGGCATTACGACAAAAACACCCTGACTGGGGGCCGAAAAAGCTGCGGATGTGGCTCCTTAATCATCAGGCCGACTTCCCTGTTCCGGCTGCCAGCACTATCGGCGATATCCTCAAACGCCAGGGGATGGTTCCGGACAGAAAGCGCAAACACAGAACGCCCGGGAATCGTCAGCCGC
>NZ_VDAG01000097.1:0-99341 GCF_019584505.1 Kluyvera sp. EC_51
TGTAGCGCGGTGGTCCCACCTGACCCCATGCCGAACTCAGAAGTGAAACGCCGTAGCGCCGATGGTAGTGTGGGGTCTCCCCATGCGAGAGTAGGGAACTGCCAGGCATCAATTAAGTGAAGAAGCCCATCCTGACGGATGGGCTTTTTTTCGTCTGTGGAAAGTGAAAGTGCGGTGAACATCCCGGGGTCACTGCGTTCGCCCGGGCAACGGATCTGGTAGCCCGGACGAGGCGTTTACGCCGACTCCGGGGATGCACCGCAATAACGTAAATGCAGCAACGGATAAGGTCGCCCATGATCGTCCGTCTCCGACCGGCCGGTCACGACAAACCCCATCTTCTGATAGAACCCCACCGCCTGCGCATTCTGCTCGTTAACATCCGTGGTCAGATCGGGAATCAGCGACAGCGCATGTTCAACCAACTTGCGCCCCACGCCGGTTCCTCGTGCATCAGGATCGACGAATAGCGCCTCCAGATGATGCTCAGACAGCAGCATAAACGCCACCGGCACATCATTATCATCTACCGCCACCCAGAGCGGGGCTTCCGGCAGAAATGCCCGTACCTGGACCTCAATATCGGCCCTATCCTGCGCGGAAAGAAAATCATGCGTCGCATCGACCGAACGACACCAAATCGCAATCAGTCGTTCGCCCTCATGGCGCTGTGAACGTCGAATTATCATCGTTTTTCTCCTTTTCGAATCGTTTCAACATTCTACCTTATTAGTAATTGAAACTTTCTCACCTTCAACTTGCAGACTCGACATTTAACGGAAATCTGGGTATCGTTAGCTGTCTGGATGTCTAAACGTTTATACGTATGCTGTGAGGTAATAAGGTTATGCCGATTCGGGTGCAGGACGAGCTACCAGCCGTCAATTTCTTGCGTGATGAGAACGTCTTTGTGATGACCACGTCGCGTGCTACGGGTCAGGAAATTCGTCCTTTGAAGGTGCTGATACTCAACCTGATGCCGAAGAAGATTGAGACAGAAAACCAATTTTTACGTCTTCTGTCAAACTCTCCGCTGCAGCTGGATATCCAGCTCTTGCGTATCGATGCGCGCGAGTCGCGTAATACACCAACGGAGCATCTTAATAACTTTTACTGCAATTTCGACGACATTCGCGACCAGAACTTCGATGGTCTGATCGTCACCGGTGCGCCGCTTGGGCTGGTAGAATTTAACGACGTTGCCTACTGGCCGCAGATCAAACAGGTGCTCGAGTGGGCCAAAGATCACGTCACGTCGACGCTGTTTGTCTGTTGGGCGGTACAGGCCGCGCTCAATATTCTCTATGGCATTCCCAAGCAAACCCGCAACGACAAGCTCTCCGGCGTTTATGAACACCACATTCTCCACCCGCATGCCCTGCTGACGCGCGGCTTTGATGATAGCTTCCTGGCCCCGCACTCTCGCTATGCCGACTTCCCGGCGCAGCTGATTCGTGACTATACCGACCTGGAAATTCTCGCCGAAACGGAAGGTGGTGACGCCTATCTGTTTGCCAGCAAAGATAAGCGTATCGCCTTTGTTACCGGCCACCCGGAATATGATGCGCATACCCTGGCGAGCGAATTTTTCCGCGATGTGGATGCCGGTTTAACCCCGGAAGTGCCGTATAACTACTTCCCGAAAGATGACCCGAATAACAAACCGCACGCGACCTGGCGCAGCCACGGAAATCTGCTGTTTGCTAACTGGCTCAACTACTACGTCTACCAGATCACTCCGTATGATCTGCGGAATATGAACCCTACGCTGGATTGATCTTCTACCTTCCACGATCCTAAAGCGTTTCAGCATTCTCAATCAGGCACCTTCGAGTGCCTTTTTTGTTTCCGAAATCACCCCCAGTGCAAAATAAATTTTTATCTTATTACTAATCAATAAGTTGTATTTGTTTTTAATTAAAAATGGAAATTGTTTTTGTTTTTTTAATTTTATTGATTAGGATTAAAAACGTTGAGCGAAAACCACACAACGATCTTCTGCTCAGCTGGCGGGGAAACTATTCGGATCACTCACGAGGAGCTGCACCATGACACAACAGGCCACAACAACCGATGAACTGGCTTTTCTGAAGCCTTCTGGCGCGCAGGAACAGCAAGTTCTGACTGCGGAAGCGGTGGAATTTCTGACCGAACTGGTGACCCGATTTACGCCTAAACGCAATAAGCTGCTGGCTGCACGTATTCAGCAGCAGCAGGATATCGATGACGGTAAACTCCCCGGTTTCATTTCGGAAACCGCTTCCATTAGAGAGGGTAACTGGACGGTTCGCGGTATTCCGGCTGATTTGCAGGATCGTCGCGTAGAAATCACCGGGCCGGTTGAGCGCAAAATGGTGATTAACGCGATGAACGCGAACGTCAAAGTGTTCATGGCCGATTTTGAAGACTCCCTCGCGCCGGACTGGAACAAGGTGATTGAAGGCCAGATCAACCTGCGCGATGCCGTCAATGGCACCATCAGCTATACCAACGATGCGGGCAAAATTTACCAGCTTAAGCCCGATCCGGCGGTGCTCATCTGCCGTGTGCGTGGCCTGCATCTGCCGGAAAAACACGTCACATGGCGCGGTGAAGCCATCCCGGGCAGCCTGTTTGATTTCGCGCTCTACTTCTTCCACAACTACAAAGCGTTGCTGGCAAAAGGCAGCAGCCCCTATTTCTATCTGCCGAAAACGCAGGCCTGGCAGGAAGCGGCCTGGTGGAACGAGGTGTTCTGCTTCGCAGAAGATCGCTTCAACCTGCCGCGCGGCACCATCAAAGCCACGCTGCTGATTGAAACGCTGCCGGCAGTTTTCCAGATGGACGAAATTTTGCACGCGCTGCGTGACCATATTGTCGGCCTGAACTGCGGCCGTTGGGACTACATCTTCAGCTATATCAAAACCCTGAAGAACCACCCGGACCGCGTACTGCCGGACCGTCAGGTAGTGACAATGGATAAACCATTCCTCAGCGCCTACTCGCGCCTGCTGATTAAAACCTGCCACAAACGCGGCGCTTTCGCGATGGGCGGCATGGCGGCGTTTATCCCAAGCAAAGATGCCGAGCGCAACGCGCAGGTGCTGAACAAGGTGAAGGCGGATAAATCGCTGGAAGCCAATAACGGCCACGACGGCACCTGGGTGGCGCACCCCGGTCTGGCGGATACCGCAATGGCGGTGTTTAACGAGGTGTTGGGCGAGCGTCCAAACCAGTTAGCCGTTTCCCGCGCTGACGACGCGCTGATTACCGCTGAAGAACTGCTGTCACCGTGCGACGGTGAGCGTACGGAAGAGGGAATGCGCGCCAACATTCGCGTGGCGGTGCAGTACATCGAAGCCTGGATCTCCGGCAACGGCTGCGTACCGATTTATGGCCTGATGGAAGATGCGGCAACCGCTGAGATCTCCCGCACCTCCATCTGGCAGTGGATCCACCATCAGAAGACGCTGAGCAACGGCAAACCGGTTACCAAACCGCTGTTCCGCCAGATGCTGGCCGAAGAGCTGCTGGTTATCAAAGACGAGCTGGGCGATGCGCGCTTCAGCGGCGGCCGTTTCGATGATGCCGCACGCCTGATGGAGCAGATCACCACCTCCGACGAACTTATCGACTTCTTGACCCTGCCTGGCTACCGCCTGCTGGCGTAATTCACCACATAACAATATGGAGCATCTGCACATGAAAACTCGTACCCAACAAATCGAAGATTTACAAAAAGAGTGGACGCAGCCTCGCTGGGAGGGCATTCGTCGCCCGTACAGCGCGGAAGAAGTGGTGAAACTGCGCGGGTCGGTTAACCCGGAATGTACGCTGGCCCAGCTCGGCGCTGCCAGAATGTGGCGTTTGCTGCACGGTGAATCGAAAAAGGGCTACGTCAACAGCCTTGGCGCGCTGACCGGCGGTCAGGCGCTGCAGCAGGCGAAAGCGGGTATTGAAGCGGTGTACCTGTCCGGCTGGCAGGTGGCGGCAGACGCGAACCTGGCCTCCAGCATGTACCCGGACCAGTCGCTCTATCCAGCGAACTCCGTCCCGGCGGTGGTCGACAGAATCAACAACACCTTCCGTCGTGCGGATCAAATTCAGTGGGCGAACGGTATTGAGCCAAACGACCCGCGCTATGTGGACTATTTCCTGCCGATTGTCGCCGATGCGGAAGCCGGCTTCGGCGGCGTACTGAACGCGTTTGAACTGATGAAGTCGATGATTGCAGCCGGTGCAGCGGCAGTACACTTCGAAGATCAGCTGGCCTCAGTGAAAAAATGCGGTCACATGGGCGGCAAGGTGCTGGTACCCACTCAGGAAGCGATTCAGAAGCTGGTTGCTGCGCGTCTGGCGGCCGATGTGATGGGCGTACCGACCCTGCTGATCGCCCGTACTGATGCAGATGCGGCAGATCTCATCACCTCCGACTGCGACCCGTACGACAGCGACTTCATTACCGGCGAGCGCACCAGCGAAGGTTTCTACCGCACCCATGCGGGCATTGAACAAGCGATCAGCCGCGGCCTGGCCTACGCGCCGTATGCTGACCTGGTATGGTGTGAAACTTCCACCCCGGATCTGGCATTGGCGAAGCGCTTTGCCGATGCGATCCACGCGAAATACCCTGGCAAGCTGCTGGCCTACAACTGCTCGCCGTCGTTCAACTGGCAGAAAAAGCTGGATGATAAAACCATCGCCAGCTTCCAGCAGCAGCTGTCAGATATGGGCTACAAATATCAGTTCATCACCCTGGCGGGCATCCACAGCATGTGGTTCAACATGTTCGACCTGGCGCACTCATACGCCCAGGGCGAAGGGATGAAGCACTACGTTGAGAAGGTTCAGCAGGCTGAGTTCGCGGCGGCGAAAGATGGCTACACCTTCGTTTCTCACCAGCAGGAAGTGGGCACCGGCTATTTCGATAATGTCACCACTATTATCCAGGGCGGCACCTCCTCGGTGACCGCGCTGACCGGCTCGACTGAAGAATCGCAGTTCTGATTACTGCCCGGTAGCGCAGCGCTTACCGGGCCTACAACGACATGTAGGCCGGATAAGCGAACGCGCCATCCGGCATGACTCGGTGCCGGATGGAGAGAATTGATGACGCGAGGCCTGGAATTACTGATTGCGCAGACCATTTTGCAGGGATTTGACGCCCAGTATGGGCGTTTTCTGGAAGTCACTTCCGGCGCACAGCAACGGTTTGAACAGGCCGACTGGCATGCGGTTCAGCAGGCGATGAAAAGCCGTATCCATCTGTACGACCACCACGTGGGGTTGGTGGTTGAACAGCTGCGCTGCATTACCGATGGTAAAAGCACCGATGCGGATTTTCTGCTGCGCGTTAAGGCGCAGTACACCCGACTGCTGCCGGATTATCCGCGCTTTGAAATTGCCGAGAGCTTTTTTAACTCGGTCTATTGTCGATTATTCGATCACCGCTCGCTTAGCCCCGAGCGGTTATTTATTTTCAGCTCGCAGCCGGAACGCCGCTTCCGCGCTATCCCCCGGCCGCTAGCGAAAGACTTCTTCCCCGAATATGGCTGGGAAGCGGTGATTTTCAAAATGCTCAGCGACCTGCCGCTACGTCTGCCGTGGCAAAATAAATTCCGCGATGTCGGCTACATTATGGCGCACCTGAGCGAAACGCTGGGCGCTGAGATGCTGCAGCGTGCGCATCTGCAAATTGCTAACGAGCTGTTTTACCGTAATAAAGCGGCCTGGCTTATCGGTAAACTCATCACGCCAAACGGCACTCTGCCGTTTTTAATCCCAATTCACCGCACTGATGAAGGGGAGCTTTTCGTCGATACCTGCCTCACCACCACCGAAGAGGCGAGTATCGTCTTTGGCTTCGCGCGTTCCTACTTTATGGTTTATGCCCCGTTGCCCGCCGCCCTGGTGGAGTGGCTGCGGGAGATCCTGCCGGGTAAAACCACTGCCGAACTGTATATGGCGATTGGCTGCCAGAAGCATGCGAAAACCGAAAGCTATCGTGAGTACCTGAACTATATCGCCAGCACCGACGAGCAGTTTATCGAAGCACCGGGCATTCGCGGGATGGTGATGCTGGTGTTTACGCTGCCGGGCTTTGACCGGGTGTTTAAGGTCATTAAAGACCGCTTTGCGCCGCAAAAAGAGATGTCTGCCGCTCACGTGCGCGCCTGCTATCAGCTGGTAAAAGAGCATGACCGCGTGGGCCGCATGGCGGATACCCAGGAATTTGAAAACTTTGTGCTGGATAAGCAGCAGATTGCGCCTGCGTTAATGGCGCTGTTGTTGCAGGAAGTGCCGGGTAAGATCGTCGATATGGGCGATAAAATTGCGATAAGCCATCTCTACATCGAACGCCGAATGGTGCCGCTGAATATCTGGCTGGAGCGGGTGGAGGGCCAGCCGCTGCGTGATGCGGTGGAGGAGTACGGCAACGCCATTCGTCAGCTTGCTGCCGCCAATATTTTCCCTGGCGATATGCTGTTTAAAAACTTCGGCGTCACCCGCCATGGCCGCGTGGTGTTCTACGACTACGATGAGATTTGCTATATGACGGAGGTCAACTTCCGCGACATTCCGCCGCCGCGCTACCCGGAAGACGAGCTCGCCAGCGAGCCCTGGTACAGCGTGTCGCCGGGGGATGTTTTCCCGGAGGAGTTCCGCCACTGGCTGTGCGCCGACCCGCGTATCGGGCCGCTGTTTGAGGAAATGCACGCCGACCTGCTCAGCGCCGACTACTGGCGCGGCCTGCAGACGCGTATCAAAAATGGGCATGTAGAAGACGTTTATGCCTACCGTCGCCGCCAGCGTTTCAGCGTACGCTACACCTGATGTAGCCCGGCCGAGCAAAGCGACGCCGGGGTTTTGCTCCGAGCTTCCCCGGCGTCGCTTTGCTCGGCCGGGCTACTCAATCTTTCTTATCGGATCCCGCCGTACGCCAGCGTTACCTCTTTTGCCGCCTTAATCACCATCGCACCAAACTCGGTGACCCGGTCGTCGGTAATACGGGAAATCGGCCCGGAGATGGAGATAGCCGCAAACGGCTCGCGGTGCTCATCGTAAATACACGATGCCACGCAGCGCAGGCCGAGCGCATGCTCTTCATCATCAAACGAATAGCCGCGCTTGCGCGTCTGGGCCAAATCGTCCTTCAGGTGCACCGGCGATACCAGCGTCGCGTGGGTGTAAGCGTGCAGCCCCTTGCGGTGCAGCAGGCTGGTAACTTCCTCTTCGCTCAGCTGAGATAAAAATGCCTTGCCCGCGCCGGAGGCGTGCATTGGCAGCTTGCCGCCAATCGGGGCGGACATACGCATCAGCTGCGTACACTGTACCTGGTCAATAATAATCGCCTGATGATCGCTCTTATCCAGCACCGCCAGATTCACCGTTTCGCCGGAGTCTTCCATCAGCTTGCGCAGAATCGGGTGGACAATTGCTAGCAGATTACGGCTTTGCAGGAAGCTGCTGCCGACGATAAAGGCGTGCGCGCCCACGGACCAGTGGCCCAGTTCACCCACCTGACGCACGAACCCCAGCTGCTGCATGGTGGTGAGCAGGCGGTGCGTGGTGGAGTTCGGCAGCCCAGCCTGCTGCGCAAGTTCGGTCAGCGCGACGCTGCTATGGGATTCGGCAATCCACTCCAGCAGCTTCAGGCCGCGGGTCAGTGATTGTACCTGGCCAGTTGCGGGGGCAGCGGCAGGGGCGGGTTTTCTACCGCGTTTCGCAGGAACGTTGGCAACCATCGCAACTCCTTTCTGTATCGTGGAAATTGTTTTCGTTTTTATTGATTATAATACAACCGTTCGTATTACTGCTCCGATGAGTCATGTTGAACATGTCTCAAGTAGCAAGTTGTTTCCTTTTCCACCCTCACAGTTTATGCCAGTATGCTTTATTGCCTTTTTATGTCTGGGTTTCGTTGAGCGGTGTCGGGAGTGCTTGTGAGCAGCAAAGTGGAGCAACTGCGTGCGCAGTTAAATGAACGTATTCTGGTTCTGGACGGGGGCATGGGCACCATGATCCAGGGCTATCGTCTGAGCGAGCAGGACTTCCGCGGCGAGCGTTTCGCCGACTGGCCCTGTGACCTGAAGGGAAACAACGACCTGCTGGTGCTCAGCAAGCCGGAGGTGATCAGCGCTATCCATAACGCCTACTTTGAAGCGGGCGCGGATATCATTGAAACCAACACCTTTAACTCCACGATCATCGCCATGGCGGATTACCAGATGGAGTCTCTGTCGGCGGAGATTAACTTTGCTGCTGCGAAGCTGGCACGTGCCTGTGCAGACGAATGGACGGCACGTACGCCAAATAAACCGCGCTACGTCGCAGGCGTGCTTGGCCCAACCAACCGTACTGCGTCTATCTCACCGGACGTCAACGACCCGGCTTACCGTAACGTCACCTTCGATCAACTGGTGGCGGCCTACCGTGAATCCACCAAAGCGCTGGTGGAGGGCGGTAGCGACCTGATCCTGATTGAGACCGTCTTCGATACCCTGAACGCCAAAGCGGCGATTTTTGCGGTGAAGGAAGAGTTTGAAGCGCTGGGCGTTGACCTGCCGATCATGATTTCCGGCACCATCACCGACGCCTCCGGGCGTACGCTCTCCGGCCAGACCACCGAAGCGTTCTATAACTCCCTGCGTCACGCCGACGCCCTGACCTTCGGCCTCAACTGCGCGTTAGGCCCGGATGAACTGCGCCAGTATGTGCAGGAGCTGTCGCGTATTGCGGAATGCTACGTGACCGCGCACCCGAACGCCGGTCTGCCGAACGCCTTCGGCGAGTACGACCTCGATGCCGACACGATGGCGGCCCAGATTCAGGAATGGGCGCAGGCGGGCTTCCTCAACGTGGTCGGCGGCTGCTGCGGCACCACCCCAGAACACATTGCGGCGATGAGCCGCGCGGTTGAAGGCTTGCCGCCGCGCAAGCTGCCGGATCTGCCGGTCGCTTGTCGTCTGTCCGGCCTTGAGCCGCTGAACATCGGCGACGACAGCCTGTTTGTGAACGTCGGCGAACGTACCAACGTCACCGGCTCGGCGAAATTTAAACGCCTGATCAAAGAAGAAAAATACAACGAAGCGCTGGACGTGGCCCGCCAGCAGGTGGAAAGCGGTGCACAGATTATCGACATCAACATGGATGAAGGGATGCTTGACGCCGAAGCGGCGATGGTGCGTTTCCTCAACCTGATTGCCGGTGAACCGGATATTGCCCGCGTACCGATTATGATCGACTCCTCCAAATGGGAGGTTATTGAAAAAGGGCTGAAGTGCATCCAGGGCAAGGGCATCGTCAACTCCATCTCGATGAAAGAGGGCGTTGAGCCGTTTATCGAACACGCGAAAAAGGTGCGTCGCTACGGCGCGGCGATGGTAGTGATGGCCTTTGATGAAGTGGGCCAGGCTGACACTCGCGAACGTAAAATTGAGATTTGCCGCCGCGCCTACAATATTCTGACCCAAGAGGTGGGCTTCCCGCCGGAAGACATCATCTTTGACCCGAATATCTTCGCCGTGGCTACCGGCATTGAAGAGCACAACAACTACGCGCAGGACTTTATCGGCGCCTGTGAAGACATCAAACGCGAACTGCCACATGCGCTGATCTCCGGCGGTGTTTCTAACGTGTCGTTCTCGTTCCGCGGCAACGACCCGGTGCGAGAAGCGATTCACGCGGTGTTCCTCTACTACGCCATCCGTAACGGCATGGACATGGGGATCGTTAACGCTGGTCAGCTGGCGATTTATGACGACCTGCCGGCCGAGCTGCGCGATGCGGTAGAGGATGTGATCCTCAACCGTCGCGACGACGGCACCGAGCGTCTGCTGGAGCTGGCCGAGAAATATCGCGGCAGCAAAACCGACGAGACCGCCAACGCGCAACAGGCGGAATGGCGTAGCTGGGACGTGAAAAAGCGTCTCGAATACTCGCTGGTGAAAGGCATTACCGAATTTATCGAACTCGATACTGAAGAAGCCCGCCAGCAGGCCGCGCGCCCGATTGAGGTTATCGAAGGGCCGTTGATGGACGGCATGAACGTGGTCGGTGACCTGTTCGGCGAGGGCAAAATGTTCCTGCCGCAGGTGGTGAAATCGGCCCGCGTGATGAAGCAGGCAGTGGCCTACCTTGAACCGTACATTGAAGCCAGCAAAGAGAAAGGCTCCAGCAACGGCAAGATGGTTATCGCGACCGTGAAAGGCGACGTACACGACATCGGCAAAAACATCGTTGGCGTGGTGTTGCAGTGTAATAACTACGAAATCATCGACCTCGGCGTGATGGTCCCGGCGGATAAAATCCTCAAAACCGCCAAAGAGGTGAATGCGGATCTGATTGGTCTCTCTGGCCTGATTACCCCGTCGCTGGATGAAATGGTCAACGTGGCAAAAGAAATGGAGCGTCAGGGCTTTACCATTCCGCTACTGATTGGCGGCGCGACCACCTCCAAAGCGCACACCGCGGTGAAAATCGAGCAGAACTACAGCGGCCCAACGGTTTATGTACAGAACGCCTCGCGCACCGTTGGCGTTGTCGCGGCACTGCTCTCGGATACCCAGCACGACGACTTTGTTGCTCGTACGCGTAAAGAGTACGAAACCGTGCGTATTCAGCACGGGCGTAAGAAACCACGCACGCCGCCGGTAACGCTGACTGCGGCGCGTGAAAACGATCTGGCGTTCGACTGGGAAAACTACACCCCGCCGGTGGCGCATCGTCTGGGCGTGCAGGAAGTGGAAGCCAGCATCGAAACGCTACGTAACTACATCGACTGGACGCCGTTCTTTATGACCTGGTCGCTGGCCGGGAAGTACCCGCGCATTCTTGAAGATGAAGTGGTGGGTGAAGAGGCGAAGCGCCTGTTCAAAGATGCCAACGACATGCTCGATCAACTGAGCGCGGAGAAATCCCTCAACCCTCGTGGCGTCGTCGGGCTGTTCCCGGCCAACCGCGTGGGTGACGATGTGGAAATCTATCGCGACGAAACGCGCACCCACGTGCTGACCGTCAGCCGCCATCTGCGCCAGCAGACGGAGAAAGTCGGCTTTGCGAACTACTGTCTGTCTGACTTTGTCGCGCCGAAAACCTCCGGCAAAGCGGACTACATCGGTGCCTTCGCGGTAACCGGCGGTCTGGAAGAAGATGCACTGGCCGATGCGTTTGAAGCGCAGCACGATGATTACAACAAGATCATGGTGAAGGCGATTTCCGACCGTCTGGCGGAAGCCTTCGCCGAGTATCTGCACGAGCGCGTGCGTAAGGTTTACTGGGGCTATGCGCCGAATGAAAACCTGAGCAATGAAGAGCTGATCCGCGAAAACTATCAGGGTATTCGCCCGGCACCGGGCTACCCGGCCTGCCCGGAACACACCGAGAAGGGCACCATCTGGGAGCTGCTGGATGTGGAAACCCACACCGGCATGAAGCTGACTGAATCCTTCGCCATGTGGCCTGGCGCGTCGGTTTCCGGCTGGTACTTTAGCCACCCGGACAGCAAGTACTACGCGGTGGCGCAGATTCAGCGCGACCAGGTTGAGGATTACGCTTTCCGTAAAGGGATGAGCGTGGCGGAAGTGGAGCGCTGGCTGGCGCCGAACCTCGGCTACGATGCCGACTGATTCACAAAACCGTCATCTTTCCTTACAACTAACAGGGCGCTCTTAGGGCGCCCTGTCTCTTTATTGTGCGTAAACCCTTATACTGAAAGAAAGCTCACGCGCGTTGCATACCTTATTCGGCCAGCACAGGGATGATTTGTCGACCTGATAAGCGCAGCGTCATCAGGCACTATGCCGACATCATGAGCCCCAGGAACCCATAACAATAAGGAGAAAATGATTCCGTGTTAACTCTGCTGCACCTGCTTTCTGCCGTCTCGCTGTTGGTGTGGGGCACCCATATCGTGCGTACTGGCGTGATGCGCGTCTTCGGCGCGCGCCTGCGTACCGTGCTCAGCCGCAGCGTCGAGAAAAAACCGCTCGCCTTCTGCGCGGGTATTGGTGTTACCGCGCTGGTCCAGAGCAGTAACGCCACCACCATGCTGGTGACCTCCTTTGTCGCGCAGGATCTGGTCGCCCTGACGCCCGCGCTGGTGATTGTGCTGGGCGCCGACGTGGGGACCGCGCTGATGGCGCGTATCCTGACCTTCGATCTATCGTGGCTGTCGCCGCTGCTGATATTTATCGGCGTGGCCTTTTTCCTTGGCCGCAAGCAGACCCGCGAAGGGCAACTTGGCCGCGTCGGAATTGGCCTGGGGCTCATCCTGCTGGCGCTGGAATTAATTGTTCAGGCGGTCAGGCCGATTACCGAAGCCAACGGCGTACAGGTGATTTTTGCCTCGCTGACCGGCGATATTCTGCTGGATGCCCTGATTGGTGCGGTGTTTGCCATCATCAGTTACTCCAGCCTGGCGGCAGTACTGCTGACCGCGACGCTGACCACCGCAGGGATTATCTCCTTCCCGGTGGCGCTGTGCCTGGTGATTGGCGCCAACCTGGGCTCTGGCCTGCTGGCGATGCTCAACAACAGCGCCGCGAACGCCGCCGCCCGCCGCGTAGCGCTGGGAAGCCTGCTGTTCAAGCTGGTGGGCAGCCTGATTATTCTGCCGTTCGTCCATATGCTGGCCGACGTGATGCACAAGCTGCCGCTGCCGGAGTCCGAACTGGTTATCTACTTCCACGTCTTCTATAACCTGATTCGCTGCGTGGCGATGGTGCCGTTCGCCGAGCCGATGGCACGACTCTGTAAGCGCTTGATCCGCGATGAGCCGGAGCTGGATGCCAACCTCAAGCCGAAGCACCTGGACGTGACCGCGCTGGATACTCCAACGCTGGCGCTGGCCAATGCCGCCCGCGAAACGCTGCGCATCGGTGATGCCACCGAGCAGATGCTGGATGGGTTAAAGAAGGTGATGCACGGCGAGCCGCGTGAAGAGAAAAACCTGCGTAAGCAGGCGGATGATATCAACGTGCTCTACACCGCCATCAAGCTCTATCTGGCGCGAATGCCGAAAGATGAGCTGGCGGAAGAGGAGTCCCGCCGCTGGGCGGAGATTATCGAAATGTCGCTTAACCTTGAACAGGCCTCGGACATTATTGAGCGCATGGGCAGCGAGATCGCCGACAAATCGCTGGCCGCGCGTCGTGCCTTCTCTGTTGAGGGGTTAAAAGAGCTGGAAGCGCTGTATGAGCTGCTGTTAAGCAACCTGCAGCTGGCGATGTCGGTCTTCTTTGCCGGTGACGTCACCAGCGCCCGTCGCCTGCGTCGCAGCAAGCACCGGTTCCGCATTCTGAACCGCCGCTACGCCCACGCGCACGTCGACCGTCTGCACCAGCAGAACGTGCAGAGTATTGAAACCAGTACGCTGCACCTGGCGCTGCTGGGTGACATGCTGCGCCTGAACTCGCTGTTCTGCTCCGTTGCCTACAGCGTGCTGGAGCAGCCGGATGAAGACGACGATCGCGACGATTACTAGTGCAACCCCGGCGTCGCTGCGCTCGGCCGGGCTACCTTGATGATACGTAGCCCGGGCGAGGCGTTTACGCCGCCCCCGGGTTTACGGCTCAGAAGCGATGCCCTTCCTCCAGCGCGACCGCCTCTTCTCCCGCTCTGAACACATAGGTGGTACGCGGCCCGCCAAGCGTCGCTTCCCCGTTTGCCACCTGAATCCAGTTGCCTTCCGGCAGACCAATCACCGTTAATTCCGGCGCCACGACCAACAGTTCGCGGATACGCTGCTCGCGGGTTTCGCCCTTATGGCCTTCCGGCAGCGCGTTGGTGAAGTGTGGGTTAATCTGCAGCGGGAACAGCCCCAGCGCATCAAACCCTTTCGGATCGACAATCGGCATATCGTTAGTGGTGCGGATAGTCTGGCAGGCAAGGTTAGCGCCCGCGCTCCAGCCGACGTACAGCGCGCCGCGCTTCACTACGTCGACAATTGGTGCCAGCAGCCCGCGCTCGCGGCTCTCTTTCAGCAGCTGGAAGGTGTTGCCGCCGCCGACGATAATCACCTCGGCATTTTCAATCGCGGAGATAGGGTCTGCCACGCTATGGATACCGGTGACCGTCACGCCTAACGGCGCCAGAACGGCGGCGGTTTTTGCAGTGTACTCGTCCCAGGTCTGCGTCACGCCCGCAAACGGCAGAAACACCGCGCGACGGCGGCCGTTCAACTGCCCGGCAATCAGCGGCAGCGCGTGTTCCAGCCAGGCTTTACCCGGCAGCGTCGAGTTACTCAGCAGAAGTAAGTCCATCATTTCTCCTATTCATCAGAAAATTATCGAGCAGGGCGGCATGTTACCACCCTGCGTCGGGCCGCTTACTGATGTAGTTCACGATGTTGCAGTAGAGAGTCAGGAGGCGGGCTCGCAGATGGCCTACCGTGTCTACTATCCCGCTCTGGCAAACGCCGCCGCCTCAGCTACCAGCGCATCGTCCGGCCTTACGCCGGTGTACATCACAAACTGCTCCACTGCCTGCAGAGCAATCACTTCAGCACCGCTGATGGTCTTTTTCCCCAAGCGCTGGGCGAGCTGAATCACCGGCGTTTCCGGCGGCAGGGCCACCACGTCAAAGACCACGCTGGCGCGTGCCACCATCGCTTCACTAAAGGCGAGCTGCTCGCTCTCTTTGCCGCCCGCCATGCCGATAGGCGTGACGTTAACCAGAATATCAATACCGTCACCGTCCGGCTGTGCCTGCCACTGGAAGCCGTACTGTTTTGCCAGCGCGGTGCCGTTGGCCTCGTTGCGGGCGGCGATAATCACATCGCTAAAGCCTGCGTCGCGGAAGGCGGCAATCACCGCTTTCCCCATCCCGCCGCTGCCCTGAATCATCACGCGGGCGGAGGTATCAAGCTGGTGGCTGGTAATCAGGTTTTTTACCGCGATGTAGTCAGTGTTAAACCCGGTCAGATGGCCGTTGTCATTGACGATGGTGTTGACGGAGTCGATGACTTTGGCCGAGGGATCGATAGCATCCAGAAATACCATGCAGCTCTCTTTAAACGGCATCGACACCGCACAGCCGCGGATACCCAGCGCGCGAACGCCTTTCACCGCCTCCTCAATGTCCTGCGTGGTAAACGCTTTATAGATAAAATTCAGCCCCAGTTTCTCATACAGATAGTTATGAAAGCGCGTGCCAAAGTTGCCGGGGCGGCCGGCAAGCGACATGCACAGCTGGGTATCGCGGTTAATCATGGTCATGTCCTCGTTAATGTTTTACTGCACTAAATATTCTGCGGTGGCCCGGTCGGTGACCAGCGCGTTGATATGCTGCCCGCGCAGCGCACCAAGGATAGCGGCATGCTTCTCTTCACCGCTTGCCAGGCCGATGATATAGCGAGCCTGCTTTAAGGTTTTGAGCTCAATGGAGAGCGTTTTGTCCTGCATTGCGGTAGCAACGGGCGTGCCGTCAGCGGCAAAAAAGCGCGAGCAGATATCTCCTGCCACCTGAAGCGCCTCCAGCTCATCGCTTTGCGCATTACCGTAAAATGCCTGCCAGTTGGCCGCATGACGAATAGCGGGGGAGCCGATGCCAACCAGCGCGATGTCCAGACGCTGCCAGTACTCGGCCAGCGTCTGAAAATGCGGAGATTGCATGATGCCCTGGCGAATCAGCGGGTTATCCAGCAAAGCCGGGAAGTCAGCGAGATACGACTCGCCCTTGAGTCGTGTGGCGGCGCTGTAGGTCAGCGTGTTGACGTGGTAGCGGCTAGGAAGCTTGCCAGAGGGGCCGCCAACGATAGGCACGCACACCAGCGGACGAGGCTGACTGGACTGCGGTAACGCCTCGACCAGCGCGCTGACCGCGCGGCCCCAGCCGAAACCAATCACGGCGTTCGGCGACAGCAGCCGTTCAAACAGCTGCGCGCCGTAAATTCCTGTCTCGCTCTCCAGCGGTGCCACGACGGCCTCTTTCAGGCCAAATTTCTGCTTCAGCCGCTCTTCCAGCCACAGGCTATCGTTGTAGTCATAGTTGATGGCGATGGTCACGATGCCCAGCTCGCGCCCGCGTTTGAGCAGGCGGCTGATGGTAGTGCGATAAATCCCCAGCTGGTGGGCGATTTGCGCCTGCGTCATCTCCTGCTCGTAATAAAGCTGGGCAATTTTCACGATCAGGCGGATATCGTCGCTGTTTTCCATTGAAGTGGCTGACTCCTGCACATATGTGCAAAGCGTAAAAACGGGTTCTCGATCTGGTATAACGCCGTCATGCCGGGAGTTCAAGCGTATTTATGGAAAAGCCGCTGGTCATAGGCATGCACTTTTGTGCAGAAAGGGCGTGATGAAAACAATGATTTGTCGCGGACTATTTTTTCTCACCCGAAAGGTAGGGTATATTTCGCTTTTACAGGAGAATTTATGCTGCCAGACTCATCCACCCGATTAAATAAATACATCAGCGAAAGCGGCATCTGCTCGCGTCGCGAAGCGGATCGCTTTATCGAACAAGGCAACGTCTTTATCAACGGTAAGCGCGCCACCATTGGCGATCAGGTTGTGCCGGGCGACGTTGTGAAAGTGAACGGTCGATTGATTGAGCCGCGGGAAGCGGATGATCTGGTGCTGATTGCGCTGAATAAACCCGTCGGTATCGTCAGTACCACCGAAGACGGCGAGCGCGACAACATTGTGGATTTCGTTAACCACAGCAAGCGTATCTTCCCGATTGGCCGTCTGGATAAAGACTCCCAAGGGCTGATTTTCCTCACCAACCACGGCGACCTGGTGAACAAGATCCTGCGTGCCGGCAACGACCACGAGAAAGAGTATCTGGTCACCGTCGACAAGCCGGTTACCGATGAATTTATTCGCGGGATGGGCGCGGGCGTACCGATTCTGGGTACGGTGACGAAGAAGTGTAAGGTGAAGAAAGAGGCGCCTTTCGTCTTCCGTATTACCCTGGTGCAGGGCTTAAACCGTCAGATTCGCCGCATGTGCGAACACTTCGGTTTTGAAGTGACCAAGCTCGAGCGTACGCGCATTATGAACGTCAGCCTGACGGGGATCCCGCTGGGTGAGTGGCGCGACCTGACCGACGATGAGCTGGTGGATTTGTTCAAGCTGATTGAAAATTCCTCCTCCGAAGCTAAGCCGAAGGTGAAGGCCAAGCCGAAAACCGCCGGTATCAAGCGCCCGGTGGTGAAGATGGAAAAGACCAGCGAGAAACCAGCGCGCCCGGCGGGCAATGGAAACGGTAAGCGTTTCACTGCGCCGGGACGTAAAAAGAAAGGCCGTTAACGCCTGCCGCGCGTCGGCGTGTTCGCCGACCACGAAAACGAACTTTCGCTATCCGGTTTATAAGCCTGCTGTTTTTTCACCTGGCGGGCTTTCTTCGCTTCGGCTTCGCGCTGAACCATCAGCTTATCGATGTACTCCTTTTTCACGCTATTGGTTTCCGCGTTGGACAGCGGACGGCCATGCGCAATGCGCGCGCGGTCGAGCAGGGTTTTCAGTTCACGCTGCTCGCGCTCGGTCATCTCTTTTTGCGTAATGCGGGGGAGTGCCATAAGGGTTGCCCTCAATCGGATAGTTAACCCAGTGTACGGCAAAGGGGCATATCTTTGTAGCCCGGCCAGGCAAAGCGCCGCCGGGCTACGAGTTTATTTTTGCTTTGTCTGCTTGATAGGCTTCCCTGACCAGTACCCCGCCAGCAGTGACCCAGACAGGTTATGCCATACGGAGAACAGTGCGCCCGGAAGCGCGGCCAGCGGCCCGAAGTAGATTTTCCCCAGCGCCGCGGCAAGCCCGGAGTTCTGCATGCCGACCTCAATGGCTAGCGTGCGGCAGGTCGACTCATCAAAACCAAACAGACGACCACCCCAGTAACCGCCGAGCAGGCCGATGGTGTTGTGCAGAATAACCGCGATAATCACCATAAAGCCTACGGACGCGATATGCGACGCGGAACCGGCGACCACTGCGCTGATAATCGCCAGAATGCAGACCATCGAAAACGCTGGCAGATAAGGCTCTACTGCTTTCACCACGCGTGGGAACAGGTGGTGGATAACCAGACCCATAGCAATCGGGATCACCACAATCTGCAGAATGCTGAGCAGCATACCCATCACATCGACCTGAATATGCGCATCGACGTACAGGCGGGTCAGTAACGGCGTGGCGACCACGCCAACCAGCGTGGAGACGGACGAAATAGTGACCGACAGTGCCACATCGCCCTTCGCCAGAAAGATCATCACGTTCGACGCGGTTCCACTGGCCACGCTACCCACCAGCACCATCCCGGCGGACAGCTCCGGCGGCATATGGAAAGCCAGCGCCAGCAGCCAGGCAGCGAGCGGCATCACCAGATAGTGCAGGAAAATCCCCGCCGCAACTGGCGCAGGTCGTGACAGTACGCGTTTAAAATCGTCCACCTTTAGATGCACGCCCATGCCGAACATAATCAGCATCAGCAGCGAGGGAACCAGCGGCCCAATAGGCGTGAAGGTAGTGGGAGTGAAGTAGGCAATAACAGAGAGCAGCAGCGCCCATAACGGGAACAGCCGGGTGATTACGGGGAGCATGTTGTATTCCTTGCGATATATTGGTGTTGTGTTGTTATAAAAAAGCCGGGTTCGAGCCCGGCTATAGTTATTGTTTATCGCGTGGTGAAATATTATTCAAACAAATTATGATGAAGTTTCTGCACCACCTGCTCGGCTTCCGCGCCCGGTACCAGGAAACATAGGTTATAGCTGGATGCGCCGTAGCAAATCATGCGGATGTTGAACGGCTCAAGCACGCCAAACACCTCTTTACCCACGCCGCAGGCTTTCGACAGGTTGTTACCAATCAACGCCACCAACGCCAGGTTCTCTTCCACTTCTACGCGGCACAGCGCCGACAGTTCCATCAGCAATGACTGCGTCAGCAGCGTGTCGCCGGTAGAAGTTGAACCGGTGGTATCCAGCGTCAGCGCAACACTCACTTCAGAGGTGGTGATCAGATCGACAGAGATGCTGTGGCGCGCCAGAATGCCGAACACTTCCGCCAGGAAGCCGCGGGAGTGCAGCATGTTCAGGCTGTGCAGGGTCAGCAGGGTCTGCTTGCGGCGCAGCGCCAGCGCGCGGAACAGCGGCGGGTTGGCGGTTTTATTGCACACCATGGTGCCGCCAGCTTTTGGATCTTTGCTGGAACCGACAAACACCGGAATATCGCTGCGAACGGCAGGCAGCAGGGTGGCCGGATGCAGCACTTTCGCGCCAAAGGTCGCCAGTTCAGCGGCCTCTTCAAAAGCGATTTCATCAATACGTTTTGCCGCTGGCACCACACGCGGGTCGGTGGTGTAGATGCCCGGCACGTCGGTCCAGATATCGACGCGGGTCGCATGCAGCGCTTCGCCCAGCAGCGCAGCGGTATAGTCGCTGCCGCCACGGCCAAGCGTGGTAGTACGGCCTTTGCCTTCGCTACCGATAAAGCCCTGGGTGATCACCAGACCTTCTTCGAGACGCGGGGCCAACTGCTGGGTGGCCAGTTCTGCCAGTGCGGCAACGTCCGGCTCGGCGCGGCCAAAGCGGTCGCTGGTACGCATCACTTTACGCACGTCAAACCACTGCGCCTGCACGTGGCGTTCACGCAGAATTTCAACAAACAGCAGGGTGGACATCAGTTCGCCGTGGCTGACCAGTTCATCGGTCAGGGCGGTGGAGGTTGCCAGAGAAGCGGCTTCCGCCAGCGTACCGAGGTTTTCCAGCAGGCGTTCGATTTCATCGCGGATAACGGCAGGATTTGCCAGACGTTCAAGCACGGCGTACTGAATGGCGCGAATGGCTTCCAGTTTGGCCTGACGCTCAGCTGGTTCCAGCCCTTCGGCGAGGGCAACCAACAGGTTGGTGACGCCCGCCGAAGCAGACAGCACAACCACGCGTACGCTAGCGTCGGAGAGCACCACATCGGCGCTACGGTTCATGGCGTCAAAATCGGCCACGCTGGTGCCACCAAATTTGGCGACGACTAATGCTGTCATAATAACCTCGTGTCAGGGGAGGCCTGGTTTAAATAAACCGGACCAAATTATTCAGCCTTGGCACAAGGGAAGAGCGAAAGACGGGTGGGCGCAGAGCGATAAACAACTACGATTTCACCCAGAAGTGCTCCACCACTTGCGAAACGCCCGACTGCGAACGTTTCTGGTGACAACCCAGGGGATTCAGCCCCTGCAGCCGATGGTGAACGCAACCTGTTGTTCACGCATCTCGGCGTTGCTCCCCCTCAGGTGTTTTCACAGGATTGGTTCCTCCCACACCCTTTACCTGGGCAACGCGCCTCTTCTGGCCTGCGCACGCGCAGGTAGTACCTTTATAAATAAAGGGTTAGCGGGTAGCTTGTCAACGTTGGGGTTATGCGGATTTTTCATGCAGGCGAGCCCCACAGAAACGGGGCTTATAAAGGCTATACTTTTGTCTGTTTTCTGGGCGATTTTGTCAGCCTTAGGGGGGATAACATTAAAACCATCACAATTTTTTGTGACAGGCGCTACAATCGAGGGCAGTTTGATTCTTAAATCAGAAGGGTATTGCTAATGAAAAACATCAACCCAACGCAGACCGCTGCGTGGCAGGCACTACAGAAACACTTCGATGCCATGAAGGACGTGACCATTGCGGAACTGTTCGCCAAAGATGGCGACCGTTTCAGCAAGTTTTCCGCCACCTTCGACGATCAGATGCTGGTCGATTTCTCCAAAAACCGTATTACCGAAGAGACCCTGGCAAAACTGCTGGATCTGGCCAAAGAGACCGATCTGAGCGGCGCGATTAAGTCCATGTTCTCCGGCGAGAAAATCAACCGCACCGAAGACCGTGCCGTGCTGCACGTGGCGCTGCGTAACCGTAGCAATACCCCGATTATCGTTGATGGCAAAGACGTGATGCCGGAAGTGAACGCGGTGCTGGAGAAGATGAAAGCCTTCTCTGAGGCGATCATCTCCGGTCAGTGGAAAGGCTATACCGGCAAATCCATCACTGACGTGGTGAACATCGGTATCGGCGGCTCCGACCTCGGCCCATTCATGGTGACTGAAGCGCTGCGTCCGTACAAAAATCATCTGAATATGCACTTCGTCTCTAACGTCGATGGTACCCACATCGCCGAAGCGCTGAAGAACCTGAACCCGGAAACCACGCTGTTCCTGGTGGCGTCTAAAACCTTCACCACTCAGGAAACCATGACCAACGCCCACAGCGCGCGCGACTGGTTCCTGGCAAGCGCGGGCGATCAGAAGCACGTGGCAAAACACTTCGCTGCGCTGTCTACCAACGGTAAAGCGGTGTCCGAGTTCGGTATCGATACGGCCAACATGTTCGAGTTCTGGGACTGGGTTGGCGGCCGTTACTCACTGTGGTCCGCGATTGGCCTGTCTATCATCCTGTCTGTAGGCTACGACAACTTCGTTGAACTGCTTTCAGGCGCACACGCGATGGATAAGCACTTCTCCACCACCCCGGCGGAGAAAAACCTGCCGGTACTGCTGGCGCTGATCGGCATCTGGTACAACAATTTTTACGGTACCGAAACTGAAGCGATTCTGCCGTACGACCAGTACATGCACCGCTTTGCCGCGTACTTCCAGCAGGGCAACATGGAGTCCAACGGTAAGTATGTTGACCGTAACGGCAACAAAGTTGAGCACCAGACTGGCCCAATCATCTGGGGCGAGCCGGGCACCAATGGCCAGCACGCGTTCTATCAGCTGATCCACCAGGGCACCAAAATCGTACCGTGCGATTTCATCGCCCCGGCCATCACCCACAACCCGCTGACCGACCACCATCCGAAGCTGCTGTCTAACTTCTTCGCTCAGACCGAAGCGCTGGCGTTTGGTAAATCTCGTGAAGTGGTTGAGCAGGAATACCGTGACCAGGGTAAAGACCCAGCAACCCTGGATTACGTGGTACCGTTCAAAGTGTTCGAAGGCAACCGTCCAACCAACTCCATCCTGCTGCGCGAAATTACCCCGTACAGCCTGGGTGCGCTGATTGCCCTGTACGAGCACAAAATCTTCACTCAGGGTGCAATCCTGAACATCTTCACCTTCGACCAATGGGGCGTTGAGCTGGGTAAACAGCTGGCTAACCGCATTCTGCCGGAGCTGAATGATGATAAAGCCATCGACAGCCACGATAGCTCCACCAACGGCCTGATCAACCGTTATAAATCCTGGCGCGCGTAAGGTTATATATTCTCAATGCCGGCGTAATGCCGGCATTTTTTTGTCAGATAATTCCGTATATCTCTGTTTTCTGAATTATATTGATATTGAGTATAATCCTAAATATCACCTATCCCAGGTGTGTGTTTCGGATTAACCGTATATTGCCATTTTTGTATCTTCAATTAACTGATTGTTATTTATTGATATTTTATTTTCTTATATTCCATCTTCATATTTTCCTAAAAAACCTTCTCCTATTTCCCATCACCGAATTCCGTTCATTTGGTTGTGTATACTCGATGACGCCTGAATATTTTCGGGTACATCTCCATTCATCTAATGAAGGGAATATGCATGAAGAAAATCCTCTATGGCATTTTTGCCATATCGGTGTTTGCTGCGGCAAGCGCCAGCGCGGCACCTATTGAAACAGGTGAAGCGGCTGGTGCAGCAGCAACGTCCGTGTCGGCCGGGAGTTCAACCGCCACCAGCGCCAGCACCGTAGGTTCTGCGGTCGGTATGGCGCTGGCAGCGGCTGGCGGCGATGGTTCCAACACCGGGACCACCACCACGACCAGCACGACAACGACCACCCGTACCCAGTAGTAATCGGTACGTTAATCCTAACCACACTTCGGTGTGGTTATTTCGCCCCTGGAGAAGCGTCGTGAAGCGACTTGTTATTCCCCTAATTTGCCTGTTGCTTCAGGCGTGTTCACCCAGCACCAAGGGACTGGGGAAATCGCTTTGGCAAAGCGTATCTGGTGAGTCGGGCGTGCAGCTCACCGATGACGAAATCCAGACCATGCCGTACGCCAGCCAATATATGCAGCTTAATGGCGGCCCGCAGATCTTCGTGGTGCTGGCGTATTCCGAAGAAGGTCAGCAGAAATGGCTGACACAGGACCGGGCGATGCTGGTCACTCAGCATGGACGGCTGGTGAAAACGCAGCTCGGGGGCGACAACCTGCTCACGGTGAATAACCTCGACAACGATCCCCTAGCCCGTCCGAACCAGATTACCGACGGCGCGCGCTGGACGCGGACGATGGGCTGGACCGAGCACCAGCAGGTACGCTATGCCACCGCCACGTCCACCTTCCACTGGGACGATAACGACACGCTGACGATGGTAGGCCAGAACACCGCTGTGCGCGTGCTGGAAGAGGAGGTCACCACCTCTGAAGCGAGCTGGCGCAACCGTTACTGGGTCGATAGCGAAGGTCAAATTCGCCAGTCGGAACAGTACCTCGGCGCGGGGACGTTCCCGGTGAAAACCACGCTTATCAAGGCGGCGAAATCATGAAAAAACCGTTAATTATCGCCGTTATGCTCAGCGCTATCTCCTTTGCCGCCCTGGCGGCAGGCACCGTTGAGGTTCATATCGCCGGAAACGAAAAAACGCTGACCTTAACCCACGCCGAACGACTAGCCGACCTGGTAAGGCAACCGAGGCTGGCGGGAAGTTGGTGGCCCGGCGCGGTAATCACCTCTCCGATGGCAGCTGCTAAAGCCGGGCGTGAACATCAGGCGCTGTTGGCAGAACTTGCCGCGCTGGCGGTGGATGAGGGCGGCAGCGCGGCGGGGGCGATTAATGCTCTGCGCAACCAGTTGCAGGCTATCCCGGTGACCGGACGCTTACTGGTGCCGTTGGACCCTGACACCGTGAGGGTTCACAACAAAAATAACCCGCCGCTCGAAGGCAATTACACCCTGTGGCTGGGGCGCGAGCCTTCCACCGTTACGCTGGTGGGGCTGGTGGATAAACCGGGAAAAATGCCCTTCACGCCGGGGCGCGACGCCGCCAGCTACCTCGATGATGTCAGCCTGCTCAGCGGCGCGGATCGTAGTTACGCCTGGGTGATTTACCCGGACGGGCGCACGCAAAAAGCGCCGGTGGCGTACTGGAATAAGCGGCACGTTGAACCGATGCCCGGCAGCATTCTGTTTGTCGGCTTTGCCGACTCACTGTGGACGAATAAATATGAAGCGCTGAACGCTGAAATCCTTCGCTCCCTGTCGCAGCGGAGACCTGAATAATGAAAAAAGCCTGTCTTTACAGTCTACTGGCTCTATCGGTCAGCGCGGCGTGTCATGCGGAAACTTACCCCGCACCGATTGGCCCCTCGCAGTCAGATTTTGGCGGCGTTGGCCTGCTGCAAACCCCGACGGCGCGCATGGCGCGCGACGGCGAATTCAGCCTGAACTATCGCGATAACGATCAGTACCGCTATTACTCCGCCTCCGCCCAGCTTTTCCCGTGGCTGGAAACCACGCTGCGCTACACCGACGTGCGCACCAAAGACTACAGCAGCGTAGAGGCCTTCTCCGGCTCGCAAACCTATAAAGATAAAGCCTTCGACGTGAAGCTGCGTCTGTGGGAAGAGAGCTACTGGATGCCGCAGGTGGCGGTCGGGGCGCGTGATATCGGCGGTACCGGCCTGTTTGACTCAGAGTATATCGTTGCCAGCAAAGCCTGGGGGCCGTTCGACTTTACCCTCGGCTTAGGCTGGGGCTACCTCGGTACCAGCGGCAACGCGACCAACCCGTTTTGCTCCTACAGTGACAAATACTGCTACCGCGATAATAGCTATCGTAAAGCGGGCTCGGTCGACGGCAGCCAGATGTTCCATGGCCCGGCAGCCTATTTTGGCGGTATTGAGTACCAGACGCCGTGGCAGCCGCTGCGCCTGAAGCTGGAGTATGAAGGTAACAACTACCAGCAGGACTTTGCTGGCAAGCTCGATCAGAAGAGCAAAATTAACGTTGGTGCCATTTATCGCGTTACCGACTGGGCCGACGTGAACCTGAGCTACGAGCGTGGCAATACGGTAATGTTCGGCTTTACCCTACGCACTAACTTTAACGATCTGCGTCCGTCCTATAACGACAACGCGCGCCCGACCTACCGACCTCAGCCGCAGGATCCGATCCTCCAGCATTCGGTGGTGGCGAACCAACTCACCCAGCTTAAGTACAACGCCGGATTTGCGGCACCGAATATTCAGGTGCAGGGCGACACGCTGTACGTCACCGGTGAGCAGGTGAAGTACCGTGATTCGCGTGAAGGGATCGAACGTGCCAATCGGATCATTGCCAACGATCTTCCGGAAGGGATCCGCACGATCCGCATTACCGAAACGCGGCTGAATCTGCCGGAAGTGACCACGGAAACCGATGTGGCGAGCCTGCAACGGCATCTTGCCGGGGAGCCGCTTGGCCAGGAGACGCCGCTGGAGCAAAAACGCGTCACGCCAATCGTGCCGGATAAAACCGAGCAGGGCTGGTATATCGACAAATCGCGCTTTGATTTCCATATCGACCCGGTGCTTAGCCAGTCTATCGGCGGGGCGGAAAGCTTCTATATGTACCAGGTGGGCGTAATGGGCTCGGCGGACTGGTGGGTGACCGACCACCTGCTGACCAGCGGCAGCCTGTTTGCCAACGTGGCGAACAACTACGATAAATTTAACTACACCAACCCACCGAAGGACTCAACCCTGCCGCGCGTGCGTACGCATATCCGTGAATACGTGCAGAACGATGTGTACGTGAATAACCTGCAGGCGAACTACTTCCAGTACCTGGGTAATGATTTCTACGGCCAGGTCTACGGTGGCTATCTGGAAACCATGTACGGCGGCGCGGGGGCGGAAGTGCTCTATCGCCCGGTGGACAGTAACTGGGCCTTTGGTCTGAACGCCAACTACGTGAAGCAGCGTGACTGGCGCAGCGCGCAGGACATGATGAAGTTTACCGACTACAGCGTAAAAACCGGTCATCTCACCGCCTATTGGACGCCATCGTTCGCGCAGGATGTGCTGGTGAAAGCCAGCGTCGGGCAGTATCTGGCGGGAGATAAAGGCGGTACGCTGGATATCTCGAAACACTTCGACAGCGGCATTGTGGTGGGCGCATACGCCACCATTACCAACGTTTCGGCGGACGAGTATGGCGAAGGGGAGTTCACCAAAGGGGTTTACGTGAATATCCCGATGGATCTCTTCACCTCCGGCCCAACCCGCAGCCGTGCGGTGGTTGGCTGGACGCCGCTGACGCGCGACGGCGGTCAGATGCTGGGTCGCAAGTTCGAGCTGTATAACATGACCGGCGATAGAAGCCAGAACTTCAGATAACGTGCATCCCGTAGCCCGGACGAGGCGTTTACGCCGACTCCGGGGAGTACCGAACCGAACCCGGCGGCGCTTCGCTTGGCCGGGCTACAATTGGTTTTATAACCGCCGCAACAACCGCGCTGGATTCCCGGCGTACACCCCTTTCTCTTCAATGGAGCGGGTCACCACACTGCCCGCGCCAATCACCACGCCATCGCAAATCGACACCGCAAGGATGGTCGCACCGCTGCCGATAGAAACGTTGTTGCCAATCGTAATCCGCCCCCAGCTTTCGCGGTCGGCGTTGGGCTTGCCCTCGCGGAACATATCGTTGGCAAACATCACCCCGTGGCCGATAAAGCAGTCGCGTCCGACGGTGACGTACTCGCAGATAAAGGTGTGCGACTGGATTTTGCTGTTGGCACCAATCCGCGTATTACCCTGAATCTCGACAAACGGGCCGATAAAAACGTTATCCCCAAGCGTGCAATCATAGAGGTTGGCGGGTTCGTAGATAACCACGTTTTCCCCACAGGTAACGTTGCGTGTATCGACCTGGCGAATGCTTTGCATGTACCGTCTACTCCTGATGATAAACAGATGTTGATTGTGCCAGCAGGCCACGCGCAGAGGTAAGGGATAAGGGGATAAAGTGTGCGGTGAGGCAGAGTTTAAGGTTCTCCCGTGAGGGCTGGCCATGAATACGCAGACGGTTTATGGAGCTTCAGGATGGATAAAAAAGTAGATCCAGATCACATTTCTGCGCTATACAAAGATCTCGGCCTAGAAAAAGAGGAGCTAGCCATGACGTCACTCTCTCGTCCCCGCGTTGAGTTTATCTCCACCATTCTGCAGACCGTGCTGAACCTGGGCCTGCTCAGCCTTGGCTTGATCCTGGTCGTGTTCCTCGGCAAAGAGACATTACACCTGGCGGACGTGCTGTTCGCTCCTGAGAGCACCAGCAAGTACGAGCTGGTAGAAGGGCTGGTGGTCTATTTCCTCTATTTTGAATTTATCGCCTTGATTGTGAAGTACTTCCAGTCTGGCTTTCACTTCCCGCTACGCTACTTTGTCTATATCGGTATTACCGCGATTGTGCGGCTGATTATCGTCGACCATAAATCACCGCTGGACGTGCTGATTTACTCCGCCGCCATTCTGCTGCTGGTGATTACGCTGTGGCTGTGCAATTCGAAGCGGCTGAAACGAGAATAAAGCCCGCACGTTTGTAGCCCGGCCAAGCGAAGCGCCGCCGGGAACGACTCGGAGGCTACCGATACCTGCAAAAGGCGCTCCATAGGAGCGCCAAACAGTCACAAGTTAGGGTACGTTCAAGTTGAGGATAATAGCAGTGGCATTGCTGATGAAAATTAGCCCTTCACGCCCCCGGCCGTCAGGCCATTCACCAGCCAGCGCTGCGCCAGCAGGAAGACCACGGTAATCGGGATAGCGGAAAGTACGGCCGCCGCGGCAAAGTCACCCCACAGGTAGTTTTGCGGGTTGAGGTATTGCTGCATACCAACGGCCAGGGTGTAGCTGTTCACATCACGCAGCAGCAGTGATGCAACCGGAACTTCGGTGATCGCGGCGATAAACGACAGGATAAACACCACCGCCAGAATCGGTACCGACAGCGGCAGCAGAACCAGACGGAACGCCTGCCATGGGGTAGCGCCATCCAGCGCCGCCGCTTCTTCCAGAGAACCATCAATCGTTTCGAAGTAGCCTTTAATCGTCCAGACGTGCAGCGCGATACCGCCGAGGTAGGCGAAGATCACGCCGCCGTGGGTGTTCAGACCGATAAACGGAATGTACTGGCCCAGACGGTCAAACAATGCGTACAGGGCAACCAGCGACAGCACCGCCGGGAACATCTGGAAAATCAGCATCCCTTTCAGCAGCGTAGCTTTGCCCGGGAAGCGCATGCGGGCAAACGCATAGGCACAGGTGGTGGAGAGCGTCACGATGCCAATCGCAGTGATACCGGCGATTTTCACCGAGTTCCACAGCCACAACAGGACCGGGAACGGCGGCGGCGTTACGCGCCCATCGGCGTGCTCAACGCTGAAGCCCAGCGCCAGCTTCCAGTGCTCCCAGGAGATGTTCTCCGGGATCAGGCTGCCGGTGGCGAAGTTACCTTCGCGCAGTGAAATCGCGATAACCATCAGCAGCGGGAACATAATCGCCGCAATGAAAATCAGCAGCAGAAGGTGCGTGGTAAAGAGACGCAGTTTCTGAGATTTGGGTTGTACCATAGCCATGTTCGAGTCTCCCTTAATCAAACTTCATGCGCGTGGCTTTCAGGTTCACTATCGCAAGCGCACCGACCAGCAGGAAGATAAGCGTCGCAATCGCTGCCGCCAGGCCGAAGTCCTGGCCGCCGCCGCCTTCAAAGGCGATACGGTAGGTATAGCTCACCAGCAGATCGGTATAGCCAGCCGGCGTGGTGGTGCCGAGACGGTCCGGGCCGCCGTTGGTCAACAGCTGAATCAGCACGAAGTTGTTAAAGTTAAAGGCGAAGCTGGCGATCATCAGCGGCGTCAGCGGCTTAATCAGCAGCGGTAACGTAATCTTGAAGAAGTTCTGGAACGGGCCCGCGCCATCCATTGCCGACGCTTCATACAGGTCGTCCGGAATTGCCTTCAGCAGGCCCATGCACAGGATCATCATGTACGGGTAGCCGAGCCAGGTGTTGACGATCACAATCATCGAACGCGCGGTGGTCGGGTCGCTGAACCAAGCCGGTTTGATACCGAACAGCGCGCTCAGCATCATGTTGATTTCGCCAAAGCTCTGGTTGAACAGCCCTTTGAAAATCAGAATCGAGATAAACGACGGTACGGCGTACGGCAGAATCAACAGCACGCGGTAGATGGCTTTGCCCTTCAGTGATTCCCACTGTACGAGGCAGGCCAGCACCATACCGACGGCGACGGTCAGAATGACGGTCAGCACCGAGAAGACCACCGTCCAGACGAAGATAGCGAAGAACGGCTTCTGGATGCCTTCGTCGGTGAAGACGCGGGTGAAGTTGTCCCAGCCGATACCGACGGTGTAGCCAGGGCTCAGCTTCTCATCGCCCCAGGAACCGTCGGCGTTCACCGTCTGGTAGAAACCGACGTCGTTGTTAGGACGGTATTTTACGCCGCTCTGGTTGTTGGTCAGCAGGCCGTCATCGGCCAGGGTGTAGAGTGGCTGGGTGCCAGAGAACTGGCGCAGCGAGCTCATGGTGACTTTGCTTTCATCCGGCAGCACGGCGGTCAGTTGGTTCAGCGCCTGACGGTTTTGGGTGATCACGCGTAGCTGCGCGCGCTCGCTGGTCGGCAGCGCTTCAGTCTCTTTCAACTGCAGCTTCTGCTCGCCGCCAATCTTAAAGCTGTCGGAGAGGTAATTTTTGCCGCTCTCGCCGTCGGTGAGGGCCAGTTGCCACTCATCACCCGCCGGGAACAGGCTGAAGTTGTAGGTTTTGCCCGCCTGATAAGAACGGTCCATCAGCACCTGCTGGGCGCGTTCAAAGGTGAGCTGGTTGGTGCTGCTGTAGTTGGTAAAGGCGATGGCGATGGTGCAAATCAGTGGGAACAGGACGAACAGCCCCATCCCGGCCATACCAGGGTAAACGTAGCGCCAGGCGTAGGTTTTACGGTTGGCGAAAATATACAGGCCCGCTGAGCTTAAGATCAGCGTCATGATGGCGAACAGGTACTCCCCTTGTGCGTACATTAAAACTACAAGGTAACCCACCAGCAAGCCCAGCAGACCAATCACTGACCATTTCAGCGTGTCGCTTTGCCACCAATGTTTCTTTTTAATGACATCCATGGGGATCTTCCTCTACAGCGTTTGAGCTTTTCCCCTCTCCCTGAGGGAGAGGGGATAAAAACATTACTTGGTGATACGACCCTGCGCGTCCTTCAGCGCTGCATCGACGGTCTGACGACCGCTTGCGGCGTTGATGACCGCGGTACGAACGGCATACCAGAATGCAGACATCTGTGGGATGTTCGGCATGATTTCGCCTTTCTGGGCGTTATCCATGGTGGCCGCGATACGCGGATCTTTCGCTAAGGTATCCTGGAAGGATTTCAGCGCAACGGCGCCCAGCGGTTTGTCCTTGTTCACTTCTTCCAGACCCTGGTCGGTCAGCAGGTAGTTTTCGAGGAACTCTTTCGCCAGCTCTTTGTTCGGGCTCGCAGCGTTGATACCGGCGCTCAGCACGCCTACGAACGGTTTAGACGGCTTGCCTTTGAAGGTTGGCAGCAGCGTAACACCGTAGTTAACTTTGCTCTTGTCGATGTTTGACCACGCCCACGGACCGTTGATGGTCATCGCCGTTTCGCCCTTGTTGAAGGCTGCTTCCGCGATGGAGTAATCGGTATCCGCGTTCATGTGCTTGTTCTTGATAAGGTCAACCAGGAAGGTCAGGCCCGCTTTCGCGCCAGCGTTGTCCACGCCCACGTCTTTCACGTCATACTTGCCGTTTTCAAACTTGAACGCGTAACCACCGTCGGCAGCGATCAGCGGCCAGGTGAAGTACGGTTCTTGCAGGTTGAACATCAGCGCAGATTTGCCTTTCGCCTTCAGCGTCTTATCCAGCGCAGGGATCTCTTCCCAGGTTTTTGGTGGATTTGGCACGAGGTCTTTGTTGTAAATCAGCGACAGCGCTTCAACCGCGATTGGGTAAGCGATCAGCTTGCCGTTGTAGCGAACGGCATCCCAGGTGAACGGGTAGAGCTTGTCCTGGAACGCTTTGTCTGGGGTGACTTCTGCCAGCAGGCCAGACTGCGCGTAGCCGCCAAAGCGGTCATGCGCCCAGAAGATGATGTCCGGGCCGTCACCGGTCGCGGCAACCTGCGGGAATTTTTCTTCCAGCTTATCCGGGTGTTCTACGGTGACTTTAATCCCCGTATCTTTCTCAAATTTCTTACCTACCTCGGCCAGGCCGTTATAGCCTTTGTCGCCGTTGATCCAGATAACCAGCTTTCCCTCTTCAATTTTTGCCAGGGCAGAGGCGGAAAACATCATCGTGGTCAATGCGGACAGCGCGAGGATGCGAGCGCCAGTTTTAATTTTCATATATCCCGTCCTTTCTAGGTGATGTACTCGTGGATACACAGAGGTGGTTTAACGTCGATGAGTTTCCTTTTTTAGCAACCCCTTTCCATCCTCCTGGAGTCTACGCCCTAGGGGTCTGTAGTGTGATCTCCGTAACATAAATCCCCGTTATGCGTCTTGGCGCACAAAAAAAAGCGCCGTTTTTTGCAGGCCCCATCACGATTTTCGTTTTGATGAGATGTCATCGGGGGCAGAGCGCCCCTTCTCATCCTCCCGTCTCCTCCCCCATAAAAAACCGGGGGGGTGGAGGATTCACCGAATGGATGTGTACGGCATAGTCAGCCCATCTTGAATGTTTCTGTTGGTGACAAGTTGTAACGAGGGAGAAGGGCATGGCGAACGTACAGCTACGCAATGTAACGAAAGCCTGGGGCGACGTGGTGGTATCAAAAGATATCAACCTCGACATCCAGGAAGGGGAGTTCGTGGTGTTTGTCGGGCCATCCGGCTGCGGTAAATCGACGTTGCTGCGTATGATCGCGGGCCTCGAAACCATCACCAGCGGTGATTTGTTCATCGGCGAAACCCGCATGAACGATATCCCACCAGCCGAACGCGGCGTGGGCATGGTGTTCCAGTCCTACGCGCTGTATCCCCATCTGTCCGTCGCCGAAAACATGTCCTTTGGCCTGAAGCTGGCCGGTGCCAAAAAAGAGATTATCAACCAGCGCGTGACCCAGGTCGCTGAAGTGCTGCAGTTAGCCCATCTTCTGGAACGTAAACCGAAAGCCCTGTCCGGCGGCCAGCGCCAGCGCGTGGCGATTGGTCGTACGCTGGTGGCCGAGCCGCGCGTCTTCCTGCTGGATGAACCCCTTTCTAACCTGGACGCCGCGCTGCGCGTTCAGATGCGTATTGAAATCTCCCGTCTGCACAAACGGTTAGGCCGCACGATGATTTACGTCACCCACGATCAGGTCGAAGCGATGACGCTGGCCGACAAAATCGTGGTGCTGGACGCCGGTCGCGTGGCGCAGGTCGGGAAACCGCTGGAACTGTATCACTACCCGGCAGACCGCTTTGTTGCAGGCTTCATTGGCTCGCCGAAGATGAACTTCCTGCCGGTCAAAGTCACCGCTACCGCCATCGACCAGGTGCAGGTCGAGCTGCCGAACCGTCAGCAGATCTGGTTACCGGTGGAGAGTAACAACGTTCAGGTTGGCGCCAACATGTCACTGGGCATTCGCCCGGAACACCTGCTGCCGAGCCACATCGCTGATGTGACGCTGGAAGGGGTGGTCAACGTTGTCGAGCAGCTTGGTCACGAAACGCAAATTCATATCCAGATCCCTGCCATCCGTCAAAACCTGATCTATCGCCAGAACGACGTGGTGTTGGTTGAAGAGGGAGCCACATTCGCTATCGGTTTGCCGCCAGAGCGCTGTCATCTGTTCCGTGAGGATGGCACCGCATGTCGTCGGCTGCACAAAGAGCCAGGCGTTTAAAGAAGTCCCATAAAACAAAACAAGCATGAAGCTCTTACGTCGCCAGCGATAAGGCAAGAAGGGTGGAATGTTCAAGAAAAGCAATGATCTCAGGAGATAGAATGATGATTACTCTGCGCAAACTCCCCGTGGCGGTTGCCGTCGCAGCAGGCATTATGTCTGCTCAGGCAATGGCCGTAGATTTCCATGGTTACGCGCGTTCCGGCATTGGCTGGACGGGCAGCGGCGGTGAACAACAGTGCTTCCAGGCAACCGGTGCCGGCAGTAAATACCGTCTCGGTAACGAATGTGAAACCTATGCCGAAATTAAATTAGGTCAGGAAGTGTGGAAAGAGGGCGATAAGAGCTTCTACTTCGACACCAACGTGGCTTACTCCGTAGCACAGCAGAACGACTGGGAATCCACTGACCCAGCGTTCCGTGAAGCGAACGTCCAGGGTAAAAACCTGATCGAATGGCTGCCAGGATCCACCATCTGGGCCGGTAAGCGCTTCTACCAGCGTCATGACGTTCACATGATCGACTTCTACTACTGGGATATCTCTGGTCCTGGTGCCGGTATCGAAAACGTTGACCTGGGCTTCGGTAAGCTCTCTCTGGCAGCGACTCGCTCCTCTGAAGCAGGCGGTTCTTCTTCCTTCGCCAGCAACGACATCTATGATTACACCACCCGTACTGCGAACGACGTCTTTGACGTTCGTTTAGCGCAGATGGAAGTTAACCCAGGCGGCACCCTGGAACTGGGTGTGGACTATGGCCGTGCTAACGAGCGTGATGGCTACTATCTGGTTGATGGCGCATCAAAAGATGGCTGGATGTTCACTGCAGAACATACTCAGAGCATGCTGAAAGGCTACAACAAGTTTGTTGTTCAGTACGCTACTGACTCCATGACCTCTCAGGGCAAAGGTCTGTCACAGGGTTCCAGTATTGGCACTACTGACGGTATCAACTATGCGATGAACAACAACGGCCACCTGGTGCGTGTTCTGGATCATGGTGCGATCTCGCTGGGTGAAAACTGGGATCTGATGTATGTCGGTATGTACCAGGACATCAGCTGGGATAACAAGAACGGAACCAAGTGGTATACCGTGGGCGTTCGTCCAATGTACAAGTGGACGCCAATCATGAGTACCCTGCTGGAAGTCGGCTACGACAACGTCAAATCTCAGCAAACTGGCGATACCAACAACCAGTACAAAATCACCCTGGCACAACAGTGGCAGGCTGGCGACAGCATCTGGTCTCGTCCGGCAATCCGCGTGTTCGCAACCTACGCCAAGTGGGATGAAAAATGGGGCTATGCGCCAACGGGTAATGGCACCATTTCTGGCTACACACCTGGCGTAGCATACAGCGATACTGCTGCGAAGAGCTTTAGCCGTGGCGACAGCGACGAGTTCTCCTTCGGTGCTCAGATGGAAATCTGGTGGTAATTCAGCACTAACCTGAAGCAATAAACTGACGAGGGGCGAAAGCCCCTCTGTTCCGTAAGGTTTAGCGCGCTATTGCCTGGCTACCGCTAGACTGACGATTTCTGAGGTCATCATAATGAAAATGAAAAAAAGTCTCGTTGCTCTGTGCTTATCCGCGGGATTGCTGGCGAGCGTTCCGGGTATCAGCCTTGCGGACGTCAACTATGTGCCGCAAAACACCAGCGCCGCGCCAACTATCCCAACCTCGGCCCTCCAGCAGCTGACCTGGACGCCGGTCGATCAATCTAAAGTGCAGTCCACCCAAATTTCTACCGGTGGTCAGAGCCTGAACGTACCGGGCATCACCGGTAACGTCGTGGCCTACAGCGTGCCGGCCAATATTGGCGAACTCACGCTGACGCTGACCAGCGAAGTGAACAAACAAACCAACGTCTTTGCGCCGAACGTGCTGATTCTCGATCAGAACATGACGCCATCTGCTTTCTTCCCAAGCAGCTACTTTACCTATCAGGCACCGGGCGTGATGAGCGCCGACCGTCTGGAAGGCGTTATGCGCCTGACCCCTGCACTGGGCCAGCAAAAGCTGTACGTCCTGGTCTTTACCACGGATAAAGATCTCCAGCAGACCACTACATTGCTGGATCCGGCTAAAGCCTACGCCAAAGGCACCGGCAACGCGGTACCGGATATCCCAGACCCGGTGGCAAAACACACCACTGACGGCCTCGTGAAGCTGAAGGTAAAAACCAACAGCAGCTCCAGCGTGCTGGTAGGCCCACTGTTTGGCTCCTCCGGCCCGGCACCGGTCACCGTGGGTAACACCGCAAGTGCGCCTGCCGCCGCTCCGGTGGTTGCGCCAGTCGCGGCTCCAGCGGCGAAAGCTGAGCCGATGCTGGATGACACGGAAACCTACTTCAACAACGGTATTAAACAGGCGGTAGCGAAAGGGGATATCGACAAAGCCCTGAAGCTGATGAATGAAGCCGAACGCCTGGGCTCGAAATCTGCTCGTTCCACCTTTATCGGCGCTGTAAAAGGCAAGGGGTAAGCTTTACCCCGCAGCGCTGATGTTTAGGCGAAGCCTTTTGGTGTGCCCATCCGGGCACGCCATTTTTCTACACTCCATAGCGTGACAACAAACTGTTGCACTGCTGTTGCGCTAATGATCGTATTTGACCATTCCTGCACCCCCTCCCGCTGTGTTCTGCGATACAATGGCCAGAAGCTATGTATTGGAGAGACAGGCATGTCGCACCCCGCACTGACGCAACTCCGCGCACTGCGCTATTTTGACGTCATTCCCCCGTTCGAATCGGCACAGCGTGACTGGCTGATGCTGGAAGATTCCATGACCAAACGGTTTGAGCAGTTCGGGAAACCCGTTAGCGTCACGCTGCTGAATGAAGCCTTCGTGGGCCGGGACGCGCTGGACGGTGAGCAGCATTTGTTGCCGGATGAACCTCGCTATTGGCTGCGAGAAATATTATTGTGCGTGGGCGACGAACCCTGGCTTGCCGGGCGTACCGTGGTGCCGGAGTCGACGCTGTGCGGCCCGGAGCTGGCGCTACAGCAACTGGGGCAAACGCCGCTCGGGCGCTATCTGTTTACGTCATCGACGTTGACCCGGGATTTTATCGAAATAGGGTGTCATGATGCGCTGTGGGGGCGACGTTCCCGCCTGCGTCTGAGCGGTAAACCGCTGCTGCTGACGGAGCTTTTTTTACCCGCATCGCCGCTGTACTAAGAGGAAGAAGAAAAATGGAGTGGAGTCTTAGGTCGAATAAGCTGCTCGCTTACCATCGACTCATGCGTACGGACAAACCGATTGGCGCGCTATTGCTGCTGTGGCCGACGCTGTGGGCGCTATGGGTGGCTTCCCCAGGCGTGCCGCCGCTGTGGATCCTGGCGGTGTTTGTCGCCGGCGTCTGGCTGATGCGCGCCGCGGGCTGCGTGGTGAATGACTATGCGGATCGCAAATTTGACGGCCACGTAAAGCGTACCGCTAATCGGCCGCTGCCGAGCGGAGCGGTGACGGAGAAAGAGGCCCGTACGCTGTTTATCGTGCTGGTGCTGCTCTCCTTCATACTGGTGCTGACCCTCAACACCATGACTATCCTGCTGTCGATTGCCGCGCTGGCATTGGCGTGGGTTTACCCGTTTATGAAGCGCTATACCCATCTGCCGCAGGTGGTGCTAGGCGCGGCGTTCGGCTGGTCTATCCCGATGGCCTTTTCCGCCGTCAGCGAAACGCTGCCGCTGAGCTGCTGGCTGATGCTGCTGGCTAACATCCTGTGGGCGGTGGCCTACGACACACAGTACGCGATGGTTGACCGCGACGACGATGTGAAAATCGGCATTAAATCGACGGCGATTCTATTCGGCGATAACGACCGCCTGATTATCGGTATTCTGCAGGCGTGCGTGCTGGGGCTGATGGCGCTTATCGGCTGGCTGAACGGTCTGCATTGGGAGTTTTACTGGTCAATTCTGATTGCTGGCGCGCTGTTTGTTTACCAGCAGAAGCTGATTCGCCACCGCGAACGTGGGCCATGCTTCCAGGCGTTTCTGAATAATAACTACGTGGGGCTGGTGTTGTTTATTGGCCTGGCGATGAGTTACTGGCAGATCTGATACAGGTATTGCCGAAACGCCTTATCCGGCCTACAAACCGTTGCCCGACCCGTAGCCCGGCCAAGCGAAGCGCCGCCGGGATTGGCTCGGAGCCTACAAAATCAACGGATAAAAAAATCCCCGGTCTCAGCCGGGGATTTTTGTTTTTACTGCGCCGCCTCTTCCTGCGTCACACTCTCAATCGTCAAGCGCACGTCTGAGGTAATCAGGCTTGCCATCATCTGGTACACCTTCATCGTCTCTTCCGGTTCGGCATCGCCGCTGTCGCTGATATAGCCTTCATCGCGCAGGGTTAACACCAGAGAAGAGAACACCGCTTTATCGAAGAACTCCGGCGAGTTGATACCGTGCAGCACCGAGAGACGCTGAGCCAGCGTCCGGCTCTCTTTCTCCAGCGTACTGCGGTTCATCGACGGGTTGCCGCTCAGCAGCCAGAAGGTGATCGCATAACGCTGCAGCGTTTCGCGCGCGCCGGCAGCCAGCAGCTGCAGGGTGCGGGAATGGGAAGCGTTGATACGCAGCTCGCCGTTGTGCTCGGTAAGCATCTCCTGACGAACCATCTCCGCAATCAGCGTATCGATAACCGCTGGCAGCTCCGCGCGATCCCAGCGCAGGAACAGCTCGGCTTTCAGCATCGGATACAGCGTATCGATAATGCTCAGCACCTGCTCGCGGGAAATCTCGCGATGCTGGGTCATAATCGATGCCAGCAGCGACGGCATGATCAGCATATGCGCGATGTTGTTGCGGTAGTAGGTCATCAGCACCGCCTGCTCGCGCGGCAGAATGATGATGTCGCCGATGGTGTCCTTCTCGACTTCGAACTTGTTCATCTGCAGCGCGTGATCGATAAGCTCGCTGGCAGAAGACGTTGGAGCCGTCGCATCAGGCGCATACGGTGCGTTACGCAGCAGCGCCAGATAGCAATCGAGCTGCTGAGTCAGCTGCTCGCGCGTCAGTGAACGCTGACGAGAAGCCAGCAGCGCGGTACAGCACAGGTTCATGGCGTTTGCCGCGCCTGCGTTGTTGATACGCACCATCAGCTCAGCCGCCATCTTGTTGACGGTCGGCGTCAGCCAGGCAGGACGCACGGCTTCGATCGGGTCGATAGACTCGCGCCACTCCGGCACATGGTGGTTCAGATAGGTCATCAGCGGCATCGGTTCGCCGAAGTTGACGTAGCCCTGGCCCAGATTACGCAGCTTGCTCAAGCCGCGCAGCATCTGCGGTAAGCTCTCTTTCTCTTTGGTCGCGCCGCGCAGTTCTTTCGCGTAGGTGCCCACTTCCATCACGTGTTCGTAGCCGATGTAAATCGGCACTAATGTGATAGGACGGGAACCGCCGCGCAGCATCGCCTGAATGGTCATCGACAGGGTGCCGGTTTTCGGATCCAGCAGACGACCGGTACGGGAACGCCCGCCTTCCACAAAGTACTCCACGGAGTAACCGCGGCTGAACAGCTCGCCGAGGTATTCGCGGAACACGGTGGAATAGAGCTTGTTACCCTTAAAGGTACGGCGAATAAAGAAGGCGCCCAGGCGGCGGAAAATCGGGCCTGCTGGCCAGAAGTTCAGGTTGATACCAGCAGCAATGTGTGGCGGCACCAGCCCCTGGTGATAGAGCACGTAAGAGAGCAGCAGGTAGTCCATGTGGCTGCGGTGACACGGCACATAGACAATTTCATGCCCGTCGTGCGCCAGCTGGCGTACGCGCTCGGCGTTGTGAACGTTAATGCCCTGGTACAAACGGTTCCAGGTGAAGCTGAGGATGCGGTCGGTCAGACGAATCATCTCGTAGGAGAAGTTCGCGGCGATCTCTTCCATCAGCGCAATGGCGTTCTGCTGCGCTTTCTCGTGGGAAATTTTCTTGCTGCGCGCTTCGTCTTCCACCGCTTTGGCGATTGCTTTTGACGCCAGCAGCTTCTTGAAAAGGTCATGACGAGCAGGAAGACGCGGGCCGACCGCCGCCAGACGCTGACGAGCAAAGTGCATACGCGCGACGCGAGCCAGTTTCTGAGCGATAGTTTTATCGGTACCGTGTTCGTCAGCCATGCGGCGCAGAGAGACGGAAGGTGAGAAACGGACAAAGCTGTCGCGGCCAAGCCAGGAGACGGCAAAGAACTTCTGGAAGCCGTTCAGCATACGCAGCGGCGGGTTAACCTCGCCTTTTTCGCGTCCTGGGGAGCGACCAAACATCACCGATACCGGCACCATTTGCACATCCAGGTCAGGATTGCTGCGGTGCAAGTCGAGATAGTCGTGGAACAGTTTGATCGACTCTTCTTTCGGCGTGTAGTAGGTGAACACGCGCGGGCCGCCGTGGATAAAGACGTAGCGCGGCAGCAGCGTACCGTCGATCTCAAGCGGTTCAAGCGGGTCGGGTAAATCGTGCGCCAGGCACTGAGCGCGCAGCGTCAGCAAGTCAGCCTTAGAGTTATAAGGCAGGACGTACATAATAGGACGCGACGTATCAAGCCCCAATTCCTGGGCAGGTTGTGCCGGAATAGACTTGCTCTTTACCAGAACACTTAATGGTAAATTCAGTAATTTGTAGTAAATTCGTGGCCAGCCGGACATAAACGATGTAAAGCCTCTGGTTAATCATGCAAATGCGCGGCAAGAATATCAGAAAGTCCGTAAAATTTCTGTTCTACCGCCTCATAACAAGCATTGTCATTGACGTAAAAACGAAAAAGGTTCTTGAGATGGCCAATAATACCACTGGGATTACCCGAATCATCAAAGCTGCGGGCTATTCCTGGAAAGGATTCCGCGCGGCGTGGATCAATGAAGCGGCGTTCCGCCAGGAAGGGGTTGCCTCTGTTATCGCGATTATTATCGCCTGCTGGCTGGATGTCGATGCCATCACCCGTGTCCTGCTCATCGGGTCCGTCCTTTTGGTGATGATAGTGGAAATTCTCAATAGTGCACTGGAAGCAGTCGTTGACCGTATCGGCTCTGATTATCACGAGCTCTCCGGCCGGGCGAAAGACATGGGTTCGGCGGCGGTTCTGCTGTCTATTTTCGTGGCGGTGTTCACCTGGGCGACGCTGCTGTGGTCTCATTTTCACTAAAGTCGTGAAAACTGCCTGATTTCGTGAGTTTTATGGTTCCAAAATAGGCAGTAGCTGTATATACTCACAGCATAACTGTATATACACCCAGGGGGCGGAATGAAAGCGTTAACGACCAGGCAGCAAGAGGTGTTTGATCTCATTCGGGATCACATCAGCCAGACGGGCATGCCGCCAACGCGTGCGGAAATTGCTCAGCGCTTGGGGTTCCGTTCCCCGAACGCAGCTGAAGAGCATCTGAAAGCGCTGGCGCGTAAAGGCGTCCTTGAGATTGTTTCAGGCGCTTCTCGCGGTATCCGCCTGCTGGTAGAAGAAGAAGAGGGCCTGCCGCTGGTAGGCCGCGTCGCGGCGGGCGAACCGCTGCTGGCGCAGCAGCACATCGAAGGTCACTACCAGGTTGACCCGTCCCTGTTTAAGCCGAGCGCGGATTTCCTGCTGCGCGTCAGCGGTATGTCGATGAAAGACATCGGTATTATGGATGGCGACCTGCTCGCCGTGCATAAAACCCAGGACGTGCGTAACGGCCAGGTTGTGGTCGCGCGTATCGACGAAGAGGTGACGGTAAAACGCCTGAAAAAACAGGGTAACGTCGTCGAACTGCTGCCGGAAAACAGCGAATTTAAGCCTATCGTGGTCGATCTGCGTCAGCAGAACTTCTCCATCGAAGGGCTGGCCGTTGGCGTTATCCGCAACGGCGAGTGGCTGTAACTCTCCCCCCATTCTAATGGCTGCGATACTTCCGCTATCGCAGCCTTTTTTCGTTCTGGTCAAAACTCATGCCGCTACTTACTCACGCCGATAAGGCGCTGTGGCGCCTTGCGCTGCCGATGATCTTCTCCAACATTACCGTGCCGTTGCTGGGCCTGGTCGACACCGCCGTTATCGGCCATCTCGATAGCCCCGTCTATCTGGGCGGCGTAGCCATTGGCGCCACGGCAACCAGCTTCCTGTTTATGCTGCTGCTGTTTTTGCGCATGAGTACCACTGGGCTTACGGCGCAGGCGTTTGGTGCGAAGAACCCGCAGGCGCTGGCCCGCGCGCTGGTGCAGCCGCTTATGCTGGCGCTGGGCGCCGGGCTGCTGATCATTCTTTTCAAAACGCCGCTGATTAACCTGGCGCTCTCCATCGTTGGCGGCAGCGGCGAAGTGCTGGAGCAGGCGCGGCGCTTCCTTGATATCCGCTGGCTCAGTGCCCCCGCATCGCTGGCGAACCTGGTGCTGCTTGGCTGGCTGCTGGGCGTGCAGTACGCCCGTGCGCCGGTCGTGCTGCTGGTGGTGGGGAACGTGCTGAATATCGTGCTCGACCTGTGGCTGGTGATGGGGCTGCATATGAACGTGCAGGGTGCGGCGCTGGCAACGGCGATTGCCGAATACGCTACGCTGCTGGTGGGATTGGGGATGGCGCGCAAGGTGCTGGTGATGCGCGGGATCTCGTGGGCGATGCTGAAAACGGCCTGGCAGGGCGATTTTCGCCGCCTGCTGGCGCTCAATCGCGACATCATGCTGCGCTCGTTGCTGCTTCAGCTCTGCTTCGGCGCGGTGACCGTCTTCGGTGCCCGCCTTGGCAGCGAAGTGGTGGCGGTGAACGCGGTGCTGATGACCATGCTGACCTTCACCGCCTACGCGCTGGACGGTTTTGCCTACGCGGTGGAAGCCCACTCCGGGCAGGCCTATGGCGCGCGCGACGGCAGCAAGTTGCTGGAGGTCTGGCGCGCAGCATGCCGCCAGGCGGGCGTCGTGGCGCTGGCGTTTGCGCTGATTTACGCCCTTCTGGGTGAACATATTGTGGCGCTGCTGACGTCGCTGCCTGAGCTACAGCAGCTTGCCGACCGTTATGTGCTCTGGCAGGCGGTGCTGCCGGTGATTGGCGTGTGGTGCTATCTGCTGGACGGAATGTTTATCGGCGCCACTCGCGGCGCGGAGATGCGTAACAGTATGGCGGTGGCTGCCGCCGGATTTGCGCTCACCATGCTGGCGTTGCCGCTGCTTGGCAACCACGGACTGTGGCTGGCGCTCGCCGTATTCCTTGCGCTGCGCGGGCTATCGCTGGCCTTTATCTGGCGCCGCCACTGGAAAAACAACAGCTGGTTTGCCTGACGAAATGGTTAAAGATTCCGAATAATGAAATGACCTCAGAATGACTGACTACAATTAACCTCACGCTTAGCGAAAAAGATGCCTTTCCTGAAGCATCGGTTTTGCTATTCACTCACTGACGATCGAGGATTCGATGATGAATAAAGACGAAGTCGGCGGTAACTGGAAACAGGTTAAAGGTAAAGTGAAAGAGCAATGGGGCAAACTGACCGATGATGATATGACGGTGATCGAAGGCAAACGCGATCAGCTGGTCGGTAAAATTCAGGAACGCTACGGCTACGCGAAAGATCAGGCCGAGAAAGAGGTGGATAGCTGGGACAAACGCCACAACCACCGCTGGTAATAACGTCCTCCTGCCCGTGCGTACAAGGAAGTACGCTCCCCCTGTTTAGCGCCTGCTAGCGGGATTTCTTCTTAATCTGAATGGTATGGTCGTGATGACAGTGTTCGTGCGCGCTGCACGCTTCCACTTCCACGCAGGCCGAACACAGCCCGTGTGCTTCAATCACGTTGTGACGCAGGGCAAAGCCCATTTTGGCCGCCAGCGCATGCATAATGTCTTCCACCCCTTCCGCACACTCTTCCTTCACCACGCCGCAGCGATCGCAGATAAACATGGCGGAGGTGTGAGTTGGCTGATCGAACAGGTGGCAAAGCACGTAGCTGTTGGCTGATTCCACCTTATGCACGAAGCCTTGTTCGAGCAAAAACTCCAGCGCGCGATAAACCGTCGGCGGTTTAGCCTGGGGCTCTTTAACGCGCAGCAGGTCAAGCAGGTCGTAGGCGCTAATCGCCCCTTCCTGGAGACTCATCAGACGCAGCACTTCCAGACGTTGCGGAGTCAGGCGCACGCCGCGTTGCGCACACAGCTTTTCAGCCTGCGCTAACAGTTCTTGCGTAGTGGTCTTATCCATTGGCGTCCTCGGGTTACGGGTGAAACAAACCCCTACTTTATCATGTTATGCCGGAAACGCCGAGTTTCCGCAGGTGTGCTATAGGTGTGTTATAGCAGGCGTACTTCACACTCAGGATGAAAAATGATGAAAAGACCCGATTGCATTCGCCATTGGCATGATGTTGAAGGACCCGATGACTCCACTTACCCCGACAGCAATGAGCTTTTTGCCATCGGTGCGCCGCTGGCCCGCGCGCTGGGGCTACGTCATCTCGGTATACACCACGAGCGTCTCCCGCCAGGTCGCCGCACCTCATACCCACATGCGGAGAGTGACGAAGAGGAGTTTATCTACGTGCTGGAGGGCTACCCGCAGGCGTGGATCAACGGCTATCTGTGGAAGCTGCAGCCGGGAGATAGCGTCGGCTTTCCTGCCGGAACCGGCGTTTGCCATACCTTTATCAACAACACCTCCGAAGAGGTTCGGCTACTGGTGGTGGGTGAGGCGAACAAAAAACACAACCGCATCTATTACCCGCTGAACGCCTCGTACGCCGTGACGCGCGAGGATCGCTGGGTCGATCACCCGCCGCAGTTTTTCGGCCCTCACGATGGAAAACCTGGGCGAAATTAGCATCTTCTTCTATAAAGATTAGGGTGCTTATTAAAAATAACGATAACCGAAAAAATTTCAGTTAGGGGAACACACCGCTTTTTTTCCCGCTATTCACAGCAACAGTTCGCCTCCATCCAGGTGATAACGGATGGAGGGTTGTTTCATTACCGACAATAAGACGAGCAAACTGTGAATAAAAAAGACAAATTTTCGCTAATGGGAGTCGCTGTCTCCTTTTTCGTGGCGGGACAGGCAGGGGCGGCAAATGGCTGGACGGAGGCGCGTAACGACGCGATGGGCGGTACGGGGGTAGCTTCTGCGAATTATGGCAGCGGCGTACTCATCAACCCGGCGCTGCTGGCGAAGGCGAAGCCGGACGATGGTATCACGCTGATTGCGCCGACCATTGGTGCGCAGATTTCCGATAAGGACGATCTGCGCACCAAAATTGACGACATCAGCGATGAGGTGAACAACTACCGACGGGTGATAAGTACGCTTAATCTTAGCCAGATTTCAGCGGCGGCAGGCGATCTGGCAAATCAACTCTCCTCGCTGAAAGGAAAAACCGCCAGCGGCAAAGCCGGTGCCGGACTGGCAGTCAGTATTCCTAACGATACGCTGAATGTGGCTTTCGTGGCGAAAGCGAATGCAAGGGCGAGGGTCAGTTCGTATATCGATCAAGGGGATATCGAGCTTCTGCGCAGCATTCAGTCGAATCCTCTTAATGCGGCCGGTGCGAGTGCTCAGGATCTCAAGTCGAAAGGCTACGGCCGCGCAGCGATCGTCAGCGACTACGGCGTGGCTATCGCGCGCCAGTTTGACGTCGGCGGCGTGCCGGTGTCGCTGGGTATTACACCAAAGCTGCAGCAAACCTGGCTCTATAACTACACCACCTCCATCTACAATTTCAGCAGCGACGATATCAATAGCAGCCGCTATCGCAATGACGATACCGGCTTCAACGTTGACGCCGGTCTGGCCGCTGATGTTGGCGATAACTGGACGGTGGGACTGAGCGGGCAAAACCTGTTCTCCCGCGACATCGACACCAAAGAGGTCGATGGCGTGCACGATACCTACCAGATTCGCCCGCTGGTGACCGCCGGGGTGGCCTGGCACACCGATATGCTGACCCTCAGCGCCGATGGCGATCTCACCGAAACCAAAGGCTTTAAAAGCGAAGACACCTCACAGTACGTTGGCGTGGGCGCGGAAGTGCGGCCGCTCGACTGGCTGGCGGTGCGCGCAGGCTATCGCGCCGATGTAAAGCACAACGACAGCAACGTCTTTACCGGCGGCGTTGGCTTTGCGCCGTTTAACCGGGTACACGTTGACCTGATGGGGTTGTACGGTGAAAACCAAACCTGGGGCGCGGGGGCGCAACTGAGCGTCGCGTTCTGACTTAGCTCCCTTACCGGCGTCGGTGCTGCGCACCTCGTCCGGGCTACAGGGCCATACAAACCTGTAGCCCGGTCAGGCGAAGCGCCGCCGGGATCTCTCAATACTTGCTAGCCGTGCGCGGCTCTGGAAAGCGTATCGTTAATCCACTGATTAACGCTTTTCCCCGAAACCTCCGCCGCAACGTTGATGGCAGAGTGAACCTCAGGAGAAATGCGCAGGCTGATTTTGCCACTTGCTGGCCGCAGTGGTTCCCGTCCTTGCTCAGCGCAATAGGCAATGTAATCGTCAACGGCTTCTTCGAAGGCCGTACGAAGATCAGCAACGTTATCGGCGTGAAAGCCAATCACGTCCCTGATGCCTGCCACTCGCCCGATAAAGCATAAATCTTCGTCGCTGTAATCAATCTTTGCGGCATAGCCTTTGTACGTCATGGTATTCATCATGGAGTTACTCCTACTGCGATAAGAAATGCCATTGCATCACGAACCTGGTAAACCTTTGCCTCTTTATCGGGGTGGGGACGGTGGAAAGAAGCCACAATCTGATTGATTTCGAACCGTATCCGGGAGCCGTTTCCTTCCGATACTTTTGCACCTAACGCGACAAGCAGAGACTCAATTTTTCGCCATTCCAGAGTGGCAGGAGTGGGTAACGAAAATATCAGCCGCAGTGTTTTCTGGTGTCTGGCGTTTAATGACTTCATTTATGCTTCCATTGCGTTGTGTATTGCATCCGCCAAAGTCCAATTTATGATATCACTTTATGATATCACATCAAGGCGAATCGTATCCGATTGCGGCCTGTGCTATAGTAGCGCCCCCAATTCACCAGATGCTCAAAACTTCGCCATGTCTTCAGAATCACAACGCCATTTCCCCGCTCACCGTTTCTCCATCGCGCCCATGCTCGATAGGACGGATTATACAGAGAAATAGCGGTGTCGTGTGTTTTATGGGGGCCTATTGGGGACCCGATGTTTTTAATTTAATACGCAACTCTTACCAGGCATTGCATGGCGGGAATAGGTATAATGGGGTCTTTCGCCGTTCCGCTTGAGAGGCTCTAATGCTCACTTTAGACGAGATAGGTCAATCTGTTCGTAACAACATTCAGTTAGTTATTGACCATGTGGGGTTGCCTCTCGCAGTTGGCCCGATCAGTGATGAGGATTACAAGATCCTCTGTGGTGGTTATGGCGAGCTTGAGTGGGACTATATGCTCGGTGCCTATGGTAATTCTGATGACAAGTATGAATTTTGCATCAAACTTGTTCAGCAAGGAGTAGTGCAGGGGATTCCTTCAGGGGCGGCAATTTGTGTTTATGGGGTTGAAGATAAAATCTTTCGCATCCATATTGTTGAAAGGTTCTCAAGGGAAGATGAATCACACCCACTAAAAGGGCGCATGGTTTTGCTCACACTAATGAGTGCCTTTGTTTTTTGTAAGGCTGTCGAGTGTGAGGTTGTTCAAATTGTTGAACCAGTTCCTGAGCTGCAGCCATTTTATGAGTCGTTCGGTTTTTGCATGGAAAAGTGTGGCTACGTGATGTCTACAGCCACAGATAATCTACAAGAGACATTTCTTAAATTCGCACAATAGGTGTAGACGCCGAGTGTCTACAGATTGTAGGATATCCATCCGGATTACCTTAAAGGTACATCTGGGACAGTCGTTATGTATTCTCACTACTAAAAACGATGTCACCAATCGGAGGAACCGATTGGCACAAGTTGGCTGGACAAGCTAGCTTTAACTAAGAGGTTAGAGGCGCCCTTATCGTCTCGGGAGTTTTCTATGAAAGATCAAAAAGCAACCAAGCCACAGGTTAAGTTCGACACAATGAAAGCATTCGCAGGTATGGGTGCTGCTGTTGAAGTTCTGATGAAGGCTGCTCCTAACGCGTTCACTCACGCTATTGTCTCTGGTAAAGAGCAGCAGGGTAAGCTTCGTCGTCGCAAGGCAGCATGATCATAGCTGGTGCTTTTTGAAAGCCCGCCAGATGGCGGGTTTTTCTATTTTATCGGTGCGAAGCTCAACTATTTTTCTGTTTGTTCGTTCTAACCCTTTCCCATTCAATTCTGCCTTCTTCACGCCGCTGGTCTATATACTCAGCAAGATCCTGAATGTTGATACAGCGCTTCGCTTTCTGTGATGTTCCTACACGATAAGTCGGGATAGGTAACTGACAGGCATTTGCTTTCGCTTCTGCTGTGTTAGGGCTCATACCGAAATACTTTTGGCATACAGCTGACAGCTCGATGTTAGGCGTGTTGAACTCAGCCATAAGTAAAAACAAAGTATTCATAGACGTTCTCCATACAACCTGGCTGCACCCAGGGGAAATTACAGGTCGCTGCTGGTGGCCGGAATCAACTTCTGCCAGATCGCGGACACGTATTTTGCCTGGTGGCGCGCATCGGCCAGTGCGTTATGTGCGACCCCATCGAATGGCATATCACGCTTAGGATCGAAACCTACAACTCTGCCTAATGTGACGATGGTTCTGACGTCGTGATCGTTCCAAAATTGCCACGGGCAAACCTGGCCGGCGCGCTCATATGCGCCGCGCAATATAACGTTGTCGAAAGTAGCTCCATTGCCCCAAACTTTTAAATATTTTGGGTTATCAGAATGCCGATTAATGAAATGGCTCAGTTCAGATAGGGCAGATGATATCGGCATCGCATCATCAACACAGATTGCTGATCGTGCTTCTGAGCTTTGTCTTAACCACCACAGAATAGTGTCACCATCCGGCACCGCTCCCTGCTCCATAGCGCTTTCAAGGTTAACGGCGGTGTAAAACTCCTGACCCAATTCACCGCATTGCGGATCGAAGAATATGGCACCAATGGAGACGATAGGGGCATTCGGTTTTTTGCCCATAGACTCAAGGTCGATCATTAAATTGTTCACGTTATATATTCTCCTGCTGAGGTGCCGCTTCGAAATGCTCGACACCTTTAGCCCAAATGGCCTTGATGTTCGTCCAACTGACTGGCACTGTTATCTCAATTCGACCGCTGCCGTCGCATGTTTCGCATTCATCATCACCAAAACACTCTGGGCAGTTTATAAATTTCGTTTCTGAAAACTCACCGGACAGCACACCCTTTGCGCCGTTCTCGGCGGTTAGCCTCTTAGGCACCAAAGCCAAACCATCTGGAGTTACCGGAGAGTTGCCCGCCTGAAGCATGGCGGCGCGGCATGCGTTCCAGCCGTACTTATAGGCGACGTTTATCGAATCGCATGGTTCGTGATTTTCCATTTTTGCTATAGCCTGACGCGTGCTGATAGCATCCGGAACTACCGACGCTGGCGGTGTGGTGTAGAGTGGCTTGATATTCCAGCCTTTTGAAAACCAGCTATCAGCAACATTGCGACTTCTTGTTATTGCCGGAATACCAATACCATTATCAGAATGGAGCCACGCCACAGGCTCGGCACCAAAAGCAGCAATAGCCCCATCAATCACCTTCAGCACATCAGCGAGAATATAAGCTCTGTTCCCGCCGTTTGAGTACTGGGTATCATGCTGCAGGTGTTCACGTATCTGGTGCAGGCGCTCGAGTGATACAGGACCGTGCGCCGGGTGGTTAGTTGTCATGGGTTAGTCCTCCTTAATCCCATTGCAAAACTGATGCGAAATATGCGCCGCGACACGGCGTGTCACGAGGATGATGCCAGCCTGAATAGCCATCCTGACCACCTATTGGGCTAACTTTGTACCAGCACTGGTAATAGCGGGCGCTACTTGCAAAATCAGCCGCACCATCCGAGTCGATTACATCTTGGGACACAGAAGCCTGAATTATTTCCGCTTCCGTATAATCGCCGCGCATAACGATGAATCGCGCATCGTCCGAGCAAAGATAATCACATGAACCGTCATGTTTACCTTTGGTGGTAGGTTTGATTAATTTATCCATCTCACTCCCCCTTCACGCCAATGCCAGCGGCGGTCATCGCTTTGTTGTAGTTGTTCTGACAGTCGATATAACCTTTCGCGTAATCCTCAGAACCGCCATAGTGGACAATCTGGAAGTCATCGAATTGCTTTACTGCCACCTCCCGCGCCTCCAGTTCTGCTATGCGGCGTTCTGCGGCTTCAGCGCGGTCAATCGCTGATTCAAGAGCGCACTTAAGTTCAGATGTGTATTCAGCGTCGCAGCAGCTAGCGCATATATGTCCGCCGTCGTCATGCTTAACAGTTAGTGCCCATTGGCTACAGAAGTCGCAATCGCGCATTACTGCCTGACTCCAGTCATGTCTTTTGCGCTCAGGAACACGCAACGCCTGTTTGTTGAGTGCTGTCATTGGGCTGCCTCCATTGCGAATGTCCCTGCTGTAATAGCCATTGCAAGCCTTTGTGCTGCAGCTTTCTGTGCCGGAACGCTGGCAATTACCGTGGCTCTTTCTTTGCTGGCATCAGCACAAACACCATCCCATGAAGAGATAAGGAAGAAGTCTTCCAGCTCGGTCATTGTGGCTTTTGTTACCAGTTCTTCGATCATCTGCACGATGATATGCGCAGGGCGACGCCTCAGTAGTTCCTGGACTGCATAGCCAAACGCATTGATCATCACCGCATGGAATTGGATGTAGTCTCGCTTGTATTCAGCTGGTGATACACCGTGTCGGATACCGTCAATAGCCGTCAGCTTCAGCCACGCTTCCCAAAGGTCATAAATATCGCCAGTAGACAGCGCGTCGTCCCCGTTACCCGCGAATTTTGCAGTGGCATCGCCAATGGCCTTAAAACTTATCCAGAGATCACTTTTTGCAGGAACCACGCTGTGTTCAAAATCGGTGATCTCGGAGAACACTGAGTGAGTGGAGAGGAATGACACCATTGTCTGGGCAACCTGATCCCTGCCGTTATAAGCCATATTTATTGCTGCAGAAGGCTTAGATACGTTGTTATTGATATCAGAGAAAAATTGCTGGCGTGTCTTCAGTGGTAGTTGCAGAGTCATCATCAAAGGTACAAACAGGGGGGTATCGTATTCTCTGCAGAACATGGTTATACCTGCACCACGATGTTGCCCATCAAAAAGTTTAATCTCTGCGTCCATTGGGAACCGAACAACGCCTACGTTTGTATTGCCGAACTCTTCAAACTCCACATGTGAAGCACAGTTACCAACCAGTGGTGGGATGATGAAAGGCTCCTTATTTTCAGCAGCTGCCACTAGGTATTCGTAAAATTTTTTTACGCGTGATTTATTGAGTTCACGCTGAGAACGCTCAAGCGTGTGTCCGTAATTATCAGATGCCAGTACGCGGGATAGGGTTCGTCCTGGAACGTTCATCAAAAGAATAAGCGTATCCCCCTGCAAGCCGCGAGAGGCAGGGAACTCGAAGTAATACTCCATACTCGATTTGCTCATAGCGCTCCTCCCTGTCTGGCTCTATTCAATAGCTGGTTAAACATCATGGTAAGGCTGTTACTACACCCAAACGGCATATCGTTAACACGGTATGTTGGAATACCCTTACGAACACCAGACTTCACGATCCGGCCTGTACCATAGAGTTGCGATAATGCGCCAGCGACCGCGGGTGTCTTTTTGTTCATACCTTTGGCGATTTCACCGCTGGTGGTATTCGGATGAGACTGGAGATATTCAAATACGGTCATGGCGTTTTACCTTTACGTTCCTGTTCCAGTTGCACCAGAGACTCTTTTAATGCTGCGAACGTAGCGTCCAGTCTGGTGGCGACTTCGCGCATAAGCGGTGCATGCTTTGGTGGCAATTCAGCAACGGAGGCAAAAGCCTCCGCTACGAGTTCTTTTACCTTCATGCGGCGCATTGGCGCAGCTCCACCAGTTCGTTAAAGCGATTCATGAACAGGCCATAGGCTTGACCGGGGCGGAGAGGGATAACCTGAACGAGATCAGAGCAGGGAATACCTTCGAGAATTTCCCATTTCGAGCCGTCATCGATTTCCAGATCACGGCGCTCGGTAGCTAACATGGTTAGATCGGCATATTTCACGACAGCAGCTTGTTCGAGAGAGATACCGAATTTAAAGCGGATAAGACCATCAACATAAGTTTCCATGCGTTGGTAGTCAGGTAACAGGGCTTTGAGCGGGGCAGGAATATCCTGGCAATATGCCTCCGCAGCGTCGTGCATCAGCGCTTCAAAGGCGAACTCTGGCGGTACAATCTGGCTTACAAGCACAGAGTGCTGGGCTACGCTGTAGAACTCTGGAAGATGCCCAGCGAATCGACAGATGTTGGAAAGAGCAGTCGCGATATCCTCAACATCGATATCGTCGATAGTGGCGGTCAGGTAGTTAAATTTTTTGCCGGATAATGTCTGAATGTAGCTCATGGTTTTCTCCATATTGGCGCGCTGCACCGCGCAGATTTTGGTTGCACGAATCCCTCGCCGGTTGGCGATAATTAATGGAATTACGCTTCAATAAATCCCCGCGGCGCCGGGGATTTAATGCAGAGCAATTAGGCTTTAAAGTTACCGATGAAAGTTTCCACTGATTCACCTTCGAACTTGCTGATCAGCAAATCGCGGAATTCGTTGGCAATCTCTTCTTCCTGGGCTTCAAGTTGGACGATGCGCAGAACAAAGCAGGGTTCATCGCTGGTCAGCAGGCTGTTACGCAAGCTAAAGCGGCGTTCGCCCAGACCTTCATACGGCACACATTTGAACTCGAACGCCACAGGCATTACGTCTTTGCTGCTTGCTTCAACGCTTTGCATCAGCGATTTTTTACCAGCGAAATCACCAGTTTCATGGTCCTGCTGGGTTGCTTGCTGAATAGTGATACGACGCACAGCCTGAGCCGCCTGGGAAATCTGCATCGCATTGCCATCAGCATCAAACGCCAGCAGGTAATCGCTCCAGTCTTCCAGCCATTCAGCGATTTGCTTTTGCTTCAGGCGTTGGCCATCGATTTGCAGTAACGCGCGGAACGGGGCGGTTTTCTTCAGGGTGATTGAAGCAACGTTATCGGCGTGACCGGGATTATCCAGGGTGCCGATGTTGAACACTGAACGGGCGGTCATGTTGTCAGCGTCAATGAAGCAACGAGCTGGCTCACTGTCGCTGGCGTAACCTTTAGAATAACGTGCGAAGTCGTCAATACTGGTTGTGGTCATTGCGCCACGAAAGCGGAAACGCTCCAGAGAAAAGCGCTCGAGGCTTTCAACGCCAGTGCCCTCTGGCAGTAATGCGGTCGGGCAAGCCAGGCCATGAATATCATTCAGGTGATAACCGGAAAGAACCAGGTCTTTGACCTGCTTGAAGGTACCGCTGTCTAACTGAGACATAAAAATTCCTTAAAGATAGATGTAGAAAAACTGAAACTATGGGCTATCAATCACGGCTTATTTCGCCGCGCGTAACTTTCCATCCGGATCCCCGCCGAGGGTAAACAAGTTGCCCTGGTCTTCCTGCAGGATGGTGAGCTTCCCGCCTTTGTTAACCCACATAGGGGTTTCGGTTGTGTCCTCTTCGGAGGCTTTACCACGCGGTGTCGGGGTGCTGTAGTTCAGCTTGTGCTTGATCTTCACGCGCTTCTCTTCAACGGAATTACCCATACGCTCAAAATCAAATGTGAGGACTACTTTGCCTTTGTTGCCGTTGTTCAGAACGCCAAGCGCGGTGGTATTAAGTGCTGCCGCGATTTTGTTCATGAACACGCCGGCATCCAGTTCGCCAAGAAAATCTGGCACTACGGTCATGCGGTCATTACTCATGGTTTTACCCTCGTTAAGGCGGCTGCAACCGCCGAACTTTCTCCATACACAACAGAGAAGGGCACCTGCATTGGTCGGCGGCTTGCAGAGACCGCTTTCTTTTTGCCCGGGTGGATTGGGTTATGAGCCCGTCGCCCGGTGATGCCCTTTTCTGTTGTGCCCTGAAAAAGGCTGGCGGTTACCGGACAAGTGGGAAAACACCGGGCCGCCAGAACAGGGAAGTACTTGTTATTGCTTTGGCCTGCTTTTAACCACATCAGGCGCGGTGGTAGGTATCTTCGGGCGGGGTGCTAAGGGGGTGATTAGCCCTTACCCTTAACACTCCTGCTGGTTTTGGTATTCCTGGCTTGGGTATCGCCACCAGCTATAGGAATTTGACTACGAGTCGCGGTTAATCAGACCGCGTCTCTGTTACCCCTCCCGAAGACACCTGTCAGCGAATCATCCGGTTATTCATATGCCACCGGCGGCTACTTCGTGGGCGTCCTGCCTGTTCGCTGTTTCGTATAGGTACATTATGTACCTTGAGGGTACATTGTCAAGGATAAAAAAACCTGCCGAAGCAGGTTTGTGATGATGGGTTAAGGCTTATGCCTGTGCCGTCGTGGTTTTCCTGAGAAAACAACGGTGCCAATAATCGAGCAATTACCATTGATCCTAATATATGGTTCTGGCCAGTTGGCGTTTAAAGCTTTAAGAAACTTTTCGCCACTATCTTCTATTAATCGTTTAAACGTCGTTTCGCCAGAATCATGCATTAAAGCAATAACATCATCGCCATGAGAAGCTGCAACCTCTGGATCTACAAAAATCATATCGCCAGGACGATACTCATCGATCATTGAATCACCAATGACGCGTAAGATATAAGTCATTGGCCCGCACGGAACGGGACAAGGATATGTTTCTACACTACTCAAATCTACCTCTGCATAACCAGCATCCGTCCATGCTCCGGCTTGCACCCAGGATATAACCGGGACCATCGTAATTGATCTATTAACGTCTGAAACGTCGGGTGATTTAGCAATGTTGGTAGTTTGATGTTCGGTATCTAGCCAACCTTGAGGCAAGTCAAAACATTTTTCGATATGCCTTGCCATAGCGTCACCAATACCTTTGGTGGCACCTTCACCCATAAACCGGCTGGTTTGTGTAGGTTCACGATCGATCATGTTAGCGAAGTAGCTATTACCCCCAACACCATCTCTCAATTTTCGGGCGTTTAATCGCCTGATTTCCTGGATAGTTTTCATCAGCAAATTAAACAATGTGTACCTCTATGGTACAAGTACCTTGTAGGTTCATTTCTTTCGTGTAATATGTACACAGGAGGTACATATTATGAAAGAGTATTGGGACTCTTTAACTAAAGAGCAGCAGGGCGAATTAGCTGGAAGCGTAGGTTCCACGCCTGGCTACCTGCGTTTAGTTTTCAATGGCTACAAAAAGGCAGGTTTTTCCTTGGCTAAAAAGCTGGAGGAAACAACTGCTGGGATTATCAGCAAATCTGATCTTCGTCCTGACATTTACCCTAAACAGTAGCAGACGAGCTGATTTTTATAACCACAGAATTAAGGGGTTAACCGTGGGTAACGAACCTATTTGGAAAGTCGAACGTCAACCAGCCTGGCTGGTGGCCGCGATTAAAAAGACGATTACCGATCTGCCTGGTGGTTACGCCGAAGCGGCGGAATGGTTGGGGGTAACAGAGAATGCGCTGTTTAACCGCCTTCGTGTGGATGGGGATCAGATCTTCCCTATGGGGTGGGCGATGGTGCTACAGAAAGCTGCTGGGGTTAGCTACATAGCTGATGCGTTTTCTCGTCAAACCGATAACGGGATCCATATCCCGGGCGCGGCACCAGAAACAGAGAACGAAGAGATTGGCTTAAAGCTGGCTGAGCTGGTGGGCAGGCTCGGGGATCTGGTCAACGCATACCGTCGATACATCGATGATGGCGTGGTTGATAAAGGGGAATGGGACAGCCTGAACGAAATAGCTTACCAGTTCAGGGTAACGCTCATGACGTTTCTGAACCTGATTTCACGAGTTTATTGCCTTCCAGAAAAGAGTGACGCCCGCGAGTGTGCAGCTCCGGGCGCCTTGGCGAACAACTCTTCGAGTATGGAGAAATAATCCGCATGAGCAATTTAATCGTAAATCCTCACTTACCGCAACTGCGAATGATCCCGGTTCCGGGTCTTCCGCTGTTTCGGTATGAATGCAAAGTATCAAATCGCTGGGTGTCATGTAACCACAGTCAGGCCTCTGTAATTGTGGGGGTCTACTACCGGAGGGCAAAACGCCTGTGCGCGAACTTAACCGAAGGTTCAAAGACCACCGTGGAGTGCCAGTCCGTGTTATCCGCTGGGAGCCAGAAACACAGCGCGTTATCTACCTGCGTGATGGCTACCCGCATGAATGCTTCAGCCCACTTGAGCATTTCAGGCAAAAGTTCAGGGAGATAACGGACGACCATGAGCCAGATATTTGAAATCGTTCAATCGCTGTCGGGGCAAAGGAATTGCATCACCATTCCGGTCCCGTACCTCGATTATTTCTCCGGCGATCAGCAAGCGCATGCTTTGGGTGCTGTGCTAAACCAGCTTGTGTTCTGGTCTGGTAAATCAGATCTGAATGATGGTTGGTTTTACAAAGAGCACAGCGAGCTGGCGGCGGAGATTCGCGGTGTGAGTGAAGATCAGGTGCAGCGCCTGGTAAACAAGATTTGTACCCGATGGTTACCAGGGGTTGTTGAGAAGGCCCAGCGACAGGTCAACGGCACTAAAAAGACGCATTACCGTATCAATGGCGAAGCTCTAATCAACGTTTTATTCCCGGTAACGCTGGATTACGCAGAATCGCGGAACGGGAAACGTGAAGTCGCGGAACCCATTCCGCAGAATCACGGAACCGAAAACGTAGAACCGCGGAACCCTAACCGCGAAGTCGCGGAACCTATTCTCTATACAGATCATTACTCAGATCACCACAAACAGATCAGTAACCCTTCTTGTCCGGAAGCTTCGCAACCGGACGCTGAAAGTTCATCTCCTGTTGAACAGTTTCTTGCTAAACATCCTGAAGCAGTGACCTGGAATGTACCGAAGCGGCAGTGGGGCAGTCAGGATGATTTGACTTGTGCGGAATACCTATGGGGAAAAATCATCGCGATGTACGAGCAGGCCGCTGAAAGTGACGGTGAAGTAGTCCGGCCTAAAGAGCCTAACTGGGCATCCTGGGCAAACGAAGTGCGCCTGATGGTGGCGCAGGACGGCAGAACGCATAAGCAAATTTGCGCACTCTTTAAACGAGCTAATCAGGATTCATTCTGGTGCAAAAACGTTCTCAGCCCTTCAAAACTTCGCGAAAAGTGGGACGAATTAAGTCTGAAGCTTTCCGTGTCCATGAAACAGCCTACAGGTGATTCACCAGTAGCACGGGCCAGTTATCAGAGCGTTGATTACTCACTGCCAGAAAATTCGGGGTTTCGTTCATGATGACAAACAAATATTGCCAGGCGCTGGCAGCACTGCGCAGCAAACCAGCCCATGAATTGAAAGAGGTTGGCGATCAGTGGCGGACACCGGATCTGCTTTTCTGGGGTATCAACGCGCTATTTGGTCCATTAGTTCTGGACTTGTTTGCTGACGACGACAACGCGAAGTGCCCGGCATGGTACACCGCCGAAGATAACGCGCTGACACAGAACTGGTCTGAACGTCTGGCAGAACTGGGTGGCGCTGGTTATGGCAACCCTCCGTATAGCCGTTCGCAGTACCACGAGAAACAGGCGATCACTGGTATGACGCACATCATGAAGTACGCAGCAGCCCAGCGCGAGAAGGGCGGTCGCTATGTATTCCTGATAAAAGCCGCGCCGAGTGAAACGTGGTGGCCGGAAGATGCCGATCACATTGTATTCATTCGCGGGCGCATTGGGTTCGATCTGCCTGTGTGGTTTGTACCTGCTGACGAAAAACAGAAGCCCACCAGCGCGTTTTTTGCCGGTGCTATAGCTGTATTCGATAAGTCGTGGCGTGGTGAGCGGTTCAGCTATATCAACCGTACTGAACTGGAGGCAAAATGGCGGGCGTTTATGACTTTGGCGCAATTTGCTGCCAGCAAGTCTCAACGCGCAACTGCCACACCATCTGTAGCTGACAAGCCAGAAGCAGAGTTGCCACTTACCCAGAAAGATATTTTTGATATCAGCGGTGTCGAGACGTGGGCATGCGTTAGAGCTGCGTTCGGCGATAAAGAAGAATACACATTCAGTGAATCGAAGTTTGGGCATACCTGGGCGGCGGATTCTGTCGAAGCACCGGAATTCACTCAGGTATCACCATTAACGATCGACAAAGCGAAGCTGCTTATTTGTGAGAGTATTTTGTTCGGTGTGGATGAGTGGCTATTGTCGATCCAATTCGATGACGCTGCTGTGCGCATGGATATGTCGGAACGTATTCGCACTGTTGCCCTTGAGGCGTCCGGTGAATATGGCATGAACAGCACTGATTTCATTGCTGCCATGGGAGACCTGGAAGTTTCTAAGTGGTCCAATATCCGCCAGATCCGTAAGCATATCAATGAGAAGGCTAAACCTGTAGCGGTTCCGCTTCCCGAGTCACGTATCTGGCCACTGGAGGTTGGAATTGTATTCGACCAGGTAGACGGCGCTGACATGCTGGATGAATCACAGCAGAACAAGCTGAAAGCCAACATCAATCAACTCTGGCTGGAACGAACGGCCACCAGCGAAATCATTACTGCAGCTTCTGAACTTGTTCGCAATATGCGGGGAGAGGCCGCGTGAAACTGATCCTACCTTTTCCTCCGAGCGTGAACACTTACTGGCGCGCCCCTAACAAGGGGCCGCTGGCCGGTCGTCACCTCATTAGCGCTGATGGTCGTAAATACCAAAGCGCTGCCTGCGTGGCGATCATTGAGCAATTACGACGTCTCCCGAAGCCATCGACTGAACTGGCAGCGGTAGAAATCACTCTGTACCCGCCGGATGCGCGCCGCCGGGATATCGATAATTACAACAAAGCCCTGTTTGACGCGCTGACGCATGCGGGTGTCTGGGAAGACGACAGCCAGATTAAGCGCATGCTGGTGGAATGGGGACCCGTAGTGCCGAAAGGTCGGGTAGAGATAACGATCAGCAGATATGAACCGGCGGGTGCAGCCGCCTGATATGGAGAAAAGTATGAGCCAGTTAATCGTGAATGGTGTAGTAACAATGTCCAGCCGTGATATTGCGGATCTGGTTCAGAGTAAACACAGTGACGTGAAACGCTCGGCTGAGCGTCTTGTTGCTGCGGGAATTTTAACCGCGCCGTTGGCGCAGTTCGATTTTGAGCATAACGGTAATGTGTACCAGGAGTATCGTTTTAACAAACGCGACTCTCTGGTGATTGTTGCCAGATTGTCACCTGAATTTACCGCCGCGGTCGTCGATCGCTGGCAGGAACTGGAAGAAGGGCAGAGTGTCAATGTTCCCCGCTCATTGCCGGAAGCGCTTCGTCTGGCTGCTGATTTAGCCGAGCAGAAAGAGCAACTCACGTTCCAGCTGGCAGCCGCGGCGCCAAAAGTGGAGTTTGTTGATCGTTATTGCTCTGCAAAAGGCTCCATGTCATTCCGGCAGGTAGCCAAATTGCTTAACGCAAAAGAAACTGAGTTCCGCCTGTTCCTCATTGAACGCAATATCCTGTATCGCCTCGGCGGCACACTTACCCCTATGGCGCAGCACATTTCCGCGGGAAGATTTGAAGTTAAGACGGGAACATCGAGCACATCCAATCATGCATTCAGCCAGACGCGTTTCACTGCCAAGGGGGTACGCTGGATTGGTGGATTGTGGGCTGAACATATTGCAGGGGGGCAGGCGGCGTGAGGGCTTTGTTAACTCCTGAAGTCGCCCATCGTATGGGAATTGTGTTGTTTCGCCCAGGCGCGGAACTAATGCACCTCTTCATGCGCGGTCGCGTTCTTATCGAACCTGAACCAGAAGAAATGGCGTCATTCAGTACCGGGGCTGTTCCGGCAGCCATTCAGCCGCTGGCTGATGATCCGGTAATGCGTCAGGTCTTCGAGAATGAGAGGGTTATTCAGCGTGCCGGTGGGCTTCCTTCCCTTGAGCAATGGTTGAGTAATCGGTTTGAATGCCAGTGGCCACATTCAACGTGGCACGACAAGAACTTCACAACAATGCGGCACCCACCAGGAAGTATTCGCCTGTGCTGGCATTGCGATCACACTTTGTTGGGGCAGCATACCGAACAGCTTGCAGGTATAGCGGCGGGAAACCTGGTATCCTGGATTCTGGAAGTCATTCGGCGTGATTCTGGTTTTCCCGAGTCGCATATCCTGACGCTTCCGGAACTGTGCTGGTGGATGGTCAGAAACGACCTGGCTGATGTTATTCCGGAAAGCGTTGCGCACAAAGGGCTGCGCCTTCCGGATGAGAAGATCCGTTCTGTCATGAGGGAAAGCGACATTGTGCCTTCCGCTTCTGCAGCCAGCCTCGTGCAGGAGAAGGCGAAGAAGATCATCACGCTCTCTGTTGATCCGGAGTCTCCAGAATCTTTCATGCTCAGGCCAAAGCGACGCCGCTGGGTAAATGAGACGTACACCCGCTGGGTTAAAACACAACCCTGTGAGTGTTGCCGACGGCCAGCCGATGATCCGCACCATATCGTAGGGCACGGTATGGGTGGTACAGCAACAAAAGCCCATGACCTCTTCGTGATCCCTCTGTGCAGAGAGTGCCACGACGAGTTACACGCGGATGTACTGGCATTCGAGCAGAAACATGGTACGCAGCTTGAGCTGCTACTGCGTTTTATGGATCGGGCGCTGGCGATCGGCGTAATTGCGACAGCTTAAGTGTATGGAGCGCAAAGAAGCATGAATCAACAAGATCTGAATTTTGTAAGAATAGAATTGCGCCGCGCGCTACCTGACCTCTCTGGGGGAACAAAAGGGCAGCTTGAGGCTTTCAGTGAACACCCACCAGCAGACAAAAATGCCACCCCGCGCCGTGGAATTCATCTCGTCGAACTCGAAGGAGAGAAGGGGCCACGCTTTGTTAACTCGCTTTCCGCGCCACTGTATGTGCTGGAAACACGCAGCCGCCGCAGGCCAATGCCGCCGATAAAAGATGCGGAATTTGAGTCAGCGCCGTGGCGTAGGGCAGTGTCCGCGCTTAGTGGATACCAGCAGGCCTGGTTGCGGTACTGCTACGGTTTTGACCTTAGCTATAAGCACCAGGTGATGATGTGTGAATACGTCTGGAAAACTTATCAGAAATGCCTGGGTGATAACTCGCTTCAGGAGCGCGTAGTAAAGAAACTGATAGGCCTAGTATGGCTTGCAGGGCAGGAAATTGCCGCAACCAGAAATAATGAAACATATAAAGACTATGCTGGTGCAGCGTTGGCCCGCATGGTTAGCGTTGACCGTTCGACATGGTTGCGTGTCTATTCAGGCCACTGGGCTGGGTTAAAGACCGCTTTTACGCAGCTTGATGAATCTGCGTTGACCATGGCTCTTGAATACTATGAGGAAGAAGAAGCCCTCAAAGTGGCAGAAATGTGAAGTAAATTTCACTATCTCCTTCAAACGCGCTTGCAAAATGCAACAAAATAAGCCATATTTAAAGCATATTTGATATGTTGCCAAAGTTTTATAAACCCGCCGATGAGCGGGTTTTTTTATGGCAAATCAGCCATGCACGGCGCATAAAGGCGCTGGTGGTCGCAGAATGGAATTCTTCTCTTGCTGGTATCACCAACCAGAGTTATCTGTATGTCACGCAACTAATTTTAGGTAAAAGACATGCTAAATCAGGAAGATATGACAGAAACGGCAAGGGCTGTTTTCAATGAGTTAAGCGATAAACCCGCAACGGCTGGGGAGATTGCACAGAATACCCACCTCAGCCGCGAACGTTGCCAGCTCATACTTACGCAGCTGGTGATGGCGGGGTTATCTGATTACCAGTTCGGATGTTATAAACGCCTCCAGTAATGGGGGCTTTCTGCTGTGGAAATGGGCGGCTGGTGGGTGTTAGCGCACCCGGCCAGCCATCAGCTCATGCTTTCAGGTCACAAGCTAACCAAGGCCCACTGCTTTAGCGCAAAAGCAACGTGAGCCTATCAGAGTTACGCTTACTGATCTATGAAAAATACTGTAAAAATAAACAGTGTTGAATTAATCAACGCTGATAGCCTGCATTACGTCGCCACCCTCCCGGATAACTCTATTGATCTGATAGTTACGGATCCGCCGTACTTCAAAGTGAAGCCCAACGGCTGGGACAACCAATGGAAGGGGGATGAGGACTACTTACGCTGGCTTGATAGCTGTCTGGCTGAGTATGCTCGCGTTCTTAAACCTGCTGGCAGCATCTACCTGTTTTGCGGTCACCGACTGGCCTCAGACATAGAGATTATGATGCGTACCCGGTTCAAAGTTTTGAATCACATCATTTGGGCAAAACCATCGGGCCGCTGGAATGGATGTAATAAAGAAAGCCTGCGCGCGTACTTTCCATCTACGGAACGGATTTTGTTTGCTGAGCACTATCTTGGGCCGTACACAGGTAAAGAGGATGTTTACGAAAGGAAAAGCACAGAGCTAAAGCAGCACATTATGACGCCGCTGATTGATTACTTCCGTAATGCCCGTGAATCACTGGGTGTCAGCTCGAAAGAAATAGCTGAGGCAACCGGAAAGAAAAACATGGCATCACACTGGTTTGGTGCAAGCCAATGGCAACTACCAAATGAAGTGGACTATAGAAAATTGCAGGAACTGTTCACGCGGATCGCTATCGATAAGCACATTCAGCAGAAGCTTGAACATCCTCACCACCAGCTGGTAGCTACCTATCAGTCATTAAACCGCAAGTATTCAGAATTGCTGGAGGAATACAAAACCCTCCGGCGCTGCTTCTCTGTTTCCGCTCTTGTTCCGTATACCGACGTATGGACGCATAAGCCTGTTCAGTTTTATCCGGGCAAACATCCATGCGAAAAACCTGCCGACATGCTGAAGCAGATCATTAGCGCCAGCAGCAGACCAGGGGATATCGTTGCTGATTTTTTTATGGGCTCTGGTTCAACTGTGAAAGCTGCAATAGAACTTGGCCGTCGGGCGATCGGGGTAGAACTGGAAGCTGACAGATTTATTCAGACCACCGAAGAGGTGGAAAAACTGAGCAAAACATAATGATCATCACGCCCCTGTGGATGTGGTGATCACCATTTTAAGGCACCGGGAATCATCCTTACTTTTATTTGAACAAAAGAGCCCGGTTGCCTGATTCCACATCCCCTCATTTCTGAGAGGAATCACAGCAATTAAGAGGGGGCTAAATGTCCGATCCGATTTCCGGTACTGGGCTGGCTGGTGGTGTCCTGACGGGAGCCAGTGTCTATGGATTTCTTTCCGGAACCGATTACGGCGTGGTGTTTGGCGCGTTTGCCGGAGCTGTATTTTACATTGCAACCACAGCGGACCTGAGTGCAGCGCGCCGTCTGGCATATTTTCTGGTGTCGTATATCGCGGGGATCCTTTGTTCCGGGCTGGTGGGTTCAAAGCTGGCTCAGGTTACCGGCTACAGTGATAAACCACTGGATGCCATTGGCGCCGTAATCGTTTCTGCTTTAGCCGTCAAAATCCTGACGTTCCTGAATAATCAGGATGTCGGCTCGCTGGTGGCGCTGATAACGCGCCGGGGAGGTTCAGGTGGTTCTAAATGACCCTACAGCAACTATCAACGCGCTACTCTGCGCAGGCGTAGTGCTGACTCTGATGTTTTACCGCCGGGGTGATTCACGTCATCGCCCGTGGGTTTCCCGCCTGGCATGGCTGATTACCGTCTCGTACAGCGCCGTGCCACTGGCCTACCTTTGCGGCATTTATCCTCATTCATCGTGGGCCACCATTGGGGCCAACGTTCTTTTCCTTTCCGTGCTGGTGGCCGTCAGAGGCAACGTTGCGCGCCTGGTTGATCATCTGAGGCAATAATGAACCAAACACAATTTCAGAAGGCGGCTGGTATCAGCGCCGGGTTAGCTGCGCGCTGGCATCCACATATCGACGCGGCAATGAAAGAGTTCGGTATCACCGTAGTTAACGATCAGGCCATGTTCATCGCGCAACTGGGCCACGAGTCGGCAGGCTTCACCTCGCTGGTGGAGAACTTCAACTACTCGGTCGACGGCCTGAAGAAAACCTTCGGTAAACGCCTGACGCCGTACCAGTGCGAGATGCTGGGCCGGGTTGACGGTAAGCAGACTGCCCACCAGCCGCAGATCGCTAACCTGGTATACGGCGGTCGCATGGGCAACATTGCCGAGGGCGACGGCTGGAAGTATCGTGGCCGTGGTCTGCTGCAGATCACCGGGCGCGAGAACTACACCAAATGTGGGGCGGCGCTGAAGCTGGATCTGTTGAGCACGCCGGAGCTGCTGGTGCAGGAACGACACGCTGCCCGGTCAGCGGCCTGGTTCTATGCGTTACGCGGCTGCCTGCTTTACTCCGGCGATATTGTGCGGGTCACGCAGATCATCAACGGTGGGCAGAATGGTCTGGCTGACCGCAAGGTGCGTTACAGCCGGGCGCAGGCGGCCCTGTCATGAAGCTGCGTTACGTTTTGCTGGCGCTGGTGGTCGCTGTCTCGGTTGCCGGGGCGATCGCCTGGCGTTCTGGCTGGAGTGCGCACGCTGACCATATCAACGCGCAGGCGGCAAATAAGAAGGAAAAAGCCGAGAAGATTATTCAGCCGGTAGAGGGGAAAGCCGCTGCGGCCACCGCCGAGAGCAAAGTGATCTACCGAACCATTACCCGCGACGTGGTGAAATATGTTCAGTCTCCGGATCGTACTGTGTGCCAGTTTGACGATGCTGCTGTGCAGCTGCGCCAACGTGCAATCGACGCTGCCAACTCCATCAGCGGATTTGATGCAGGAGCCGTGCAGGGGAAGTAACGCTGGCACCAATAGCGATGACGATCTGCAGGCAGATATCGAAACTGCGGAATGTCTGCGCCAGCTGCGCCTCGATAAGTACCGATGGCAGGCCTGGTATAAAGCAGTTAAATGAACATAGAGTCTCGCGATACCAGCAATGACATTGGAGAAAGGGGATGAGAATAGAAAAAACAGAGGGAGATTATAATTTAATTGTGAAGGAATCTGATGGTTGTATGATTCTCAATAGAAGTGATAACGGGCTTATGGAGCCCGTTAATATTACTCACGAAGATATAATTAAATTAGAGCGGATAGAGTTTAATTATTCATTCTTATGCGCTGAAAAATAATAACCACTTAGCCGACCGTCCTTATCGGATCTGTTTTTTGATTAGAGAAAATGGCAATTAGATAGGCCATTGTTTGGTGCGCTTTAATTTTACTTCGACTCATTACAGCCTCTTTCATGTGTTCATTAATGATATCTCTGAAGCTGCAATACCCTTGTCTAGTAGGCACTGATAAAGCAACTTGAACGCCCTGCGCTATAAATCCGCAAATTATTTCAAGAACTTCATCTTTTAATAGGGCGGAAACTTCGGTGTTATCCACTGGAGAAAATGAAACAAAATTTATATTTTCTTGTTCATATTTTATGAGGACATTGCTTCTATCTGGTCTCATTGACGGACTAAGTGGAAACATCCTCCATCCACAATGCCATGTTTTGCATACCGGCGGCCTATCAGGATAGATAGAACAACCTCCTTGTGGCCTAAGGTTTGCACATGGAACGCCTGCTTGTTTTTTCAATGTTGGCTGGTCTATCAGTAATGAAATGCAGCAAACTGAGCAGGATCCACAGGTTCGGTCTTTGACCAGCATGTTTTCGATTTTCATCATTAATTCCTTTTATTCTATTGAGTGCTTTTTCGCCGTACATCACTACGACATGAAGCAACTACACAATAACTGTGGGTAATAATCTGACGCAAATGCGAAACGCTAATTTTGCCGCCTTCGGGCGGTTTTTTATTGCCATCACCGTTGCAGACCCATCGTAATGGCTACAGGGGATAAATCACAAATATCCCCTGTAGGGGTTAAGGTATTACAGCAGGCATTCACTGAGTGCCTGTGATAATGCCGAATTGTGGTGAATACCCAGACTGATGGGAGCAGAGCGGGATGCGCTTTGAGGGTGAACCGACCATTAGGTGCGTAGACAAAGCAAGCCGGAGATCAGTGCCGGCCACCACATCACATCTAAGCCACTGGCATCTGCTGGTGGCTTTTTTATTGGAGCGACAACCATGCCCGCAGCTATTCCCAGAGCATGCCGTAAGCGAGGTTGCTCTGGCACAACTACGGATCGTTCTGGCTACTGCGAAACCCACCGTAATGAAGGATGGCAGCAGCATCAGCGCGGCCTGAGCCGCCACCAGCGTGGCTACGGCAGTAAGTGGGATATCATCCGCGTCCGCATCCTTAAGCGTGATCGACACATCTGCCAGCAGTGCCTGCGCAACGGCAGACCTCGCCCGGCTGAAACCGTCGACCACATCATCCCGAAAGCTCACGGCGGCACAGACGAAGACAGCAATCTCGAATCGTTGTGCTGGCCATGCCATAAGCGCAAGACAGCAACGGAGAGAAACAGGTGAAGCAGAAGAAAGTGCAACTGGCTCATATCTATCGCGGCCAGATCTTGATGGGCTATGGCGTCGCAGTAGATGGCGTGTTGCTCAGCCAGCAGTTGAGTACAACAGTAAACACCGAGCCGGCCTGCATGCCCAGTATCACCGCCGTCTTTAGCCTTGATGCCAACATGAACGAGAACCCGATCAGGATAGAACTGAGTGAGAGCGATTCGTAACGGCATGATGAGAAATGATTTAAATGCAATCATTTCAATGTTAATTATATCTATTCTCATCAATGGGGAGGGCGGGATTAAAGTTCAGGGCCATGCCTGCTAAGGACCGCCGCCTCAGTCAGATTTTTACACCCGCGAAATATAAAATTTAACTGGAGCGTCTATGGCTGGAGCGACGGGCCGATCCGGACGCCGCGCCAAGCCGACCGCCCGGAAGTTGCTGGCAGGTAATCCGGGTAAGCGCGCCCTCAATAAAGAAGAGCCTTCCTTCACACCCATAACTGGCGTTGACCCGCCCGAGTGGCTCAGCGAATCTGCTGCGACAATGTGGAGAATGGTCTCTAAAGAGCTGTGTGCGCAGGAGGTTTTGTGCGCCACGGATTTACACAACCTCGAAATGTTTTGTGTGGCCTATGCCAACGCCCGCGCTGCGCAGGTAGACGTTGCTAAAAATGGAATCACCGTAACCGGCGCTATGGGCGGTGTGATCAAGAACCCGGCGCTGACCGTGCTGAATGAAGCAATGCGGCAGATGGCCTCCTTCGGAGGCATGCTCGGGCTGGACCCCAGCAGCAGGCAGCGCCTGATTGGGGCTAATAAAAAACAGTCGGATAATCCCTTTAAAAATCTATGACACGCAAAGCCTACCCCAACGTGAACGCCGCAAATCAGTATGCCCGCGACATCGTCCGGGGGAAAACTGTGGCGTGCCGCTACGTCATCGATGCGTGCCAGCGGCATCTCGATGATCTGGCGAAAGAGAAAACGAAGAAGTTTCTCTACCGGTTCGATAAAGACCTGGCAGAAAAGGCGGCAAAGTTTATCCAGCTCCTGCCGCATACGAAAGGCGAATGGGCCTTCAAACGCATGCCCATCACCCTGGAGCCGTGGCAGTTGTTTATCGTCTGCTCGGCGTTCGGCTGGGTGCGGAAGGGTACAAAGTTGCGGCGGTTCCGTGAGGTCTATACCGAGATCCCGCGCAAGAATGGTAAGTCAGCAATCTCCGCCGGGGTGGCGCTCTTCTGCTTCACCTGTGACGACGAGTTTGGCGCGGAAGTTTACTCCGGCGCCACGACGGAAAAGCAGGCCTGGGAGGTGTTCCGCCCGGCGCGCCTGATGTGTAAGCGTACCCCTGCGCTATGTGATGCCTTTGGCGTGGAGGTGAACGCCTCCAACATGAACCGGCCGGAAGACGGCGCGCGTCTTGAACCCCTGATCGGCAACCCCGGCGATGGCGCGTCTCCGAGCTGCGCGATAGTGGATGAATACCACGAACACGATACCGACGCGCTCTACACCACCATGCTGACAGGTATGGGCGCCCGGCGTCAGCCGCTGATGTGGGCCATCACCACCGCTGGCTACAACATTGAGGGGCCGTGCTACGACAAGCGCCGGGAAGTAATTGAAATGCTGAACGGCACGGTACCTAACGATGAGCTCTTCGGTGTGATTTACACGGTTGACGAGGGTGACGACTGGACCGATCCGGCGGTGCTGCGCAAAGCGAACCCCAACATGGGTATTTCAGTCTACAGCGATTTCCTGCTGAGCCAGCAGAAGCGGGCCATGAACAACGCCCGCCAGGCCAACGTTTTCAAAACCAAGCATCTGAACATCTGGGTATCAGCCCGGGCGGCTTACTTCAACCTGGTCAGCTGGCGCAACTGCGAGGATGAGACGCTGACGATCGAGCAGTTTGAAGGTCAGCCTTGCTACCTCTCGTTCGACCTGGCGCGAAAGCTCGACATGAACAGCATGGTGCGGATCTTCACACGTGATATTGATGGCAGGCGGCACTATTACTGTATAGCGCCTAAGTTCTGGGTGCCCTATGACACGGTATACAGCACCGACACCGATCATCAGCGTACTGCTGAACGCTTCCAGAAGTGGGTGAACTCCGGCCACCTGGAGGTAACCGAAGGTGCAGAGATCGACTACCGCGTCATCCTGGAGGAGGCCAAGGCAGTCAACCGGCAGAACCCGGTAGAGGAATCAGCCATTGACCCCCACGGCGCCACGAACCTGTCCCACCATCTGGCCGATGAGGGTCTCAGCCCAATAACCATCGTCCAGAACTACACCAATATGTCAGATCCGATGAAAGAGCTTGAGGCCGCGATAGAGGCCGGGCGCTTCCATCATGACGGCCACCCTATACTGACGTGGTGTATTTCGAACGTGGTGGGCAAGCACCTGCCTGGTAACGATGATGTTGTGCGACCTATCAAAGAGCACAGCGAGAACAAAATTGACGGGGCCACCGCCCTGATCATGGATATCGGCCGGGCCATGCTGCCGGAGACGCGGCAGAGTCTGAAAGGCTTCTTTGATAACCCCATCATGGTAGGTTTCTGATGAATAAAAATAAGCAGCCGGGGAAGGTGAAAAGCGCCTTGCTCAACTGGCTGGGCGTGCCCATCAGCCTGACTACTGGGACGTTCTGGCAGGAATGGTACGGCATGAGCAGTAGCGGCAAAGCGGTTACAGCAGATAAAGCGATACGGCTTTCAGCGGTCTGGTCCTGCGTCCGGCTCCTGAGCGAGTCTGTTTCTACATTGCCAGTCAAGATCTACACCCGACAGGCTGACGGCTCGCGCAAGCTGGCGCAGGATCATCCTGTGTATCAGGTTCTGTGCCGCCGTCCGAACCTTGAGATGACGCCATCCCGATTTATGTTGATGGTTGTGGCGAGCATCTGCCTGCGCGGCAATGCATTCGTTGAAAAGCTTTTTATCGGCAGCAAGCTGGTGTCTCTGGTGCCGCTTCTGCCCCAGAATATGGTAGTGAAGCGGCTGGAAACGGGCAGGCTTGAGTACACATACACCGAAGACGGCAAGAAGCGAATCATCCCTGAAAAAAAACTGATGCATATTCGCGGGTTCGGCCTTGATGGTGTCTGCGGCATGATGCCTATGATGACGGGCCGTGATGTGATCGGCGCGGCGATGGCAGTTGAAGAGTCAGCGGCTAAGATTTTTGAGAACGGACTGCAAAGCTCAGGATTTCTTTCAGCTGATGAAGCGCTCAATGACGAACAGCGCGAGCGGCTTCGCGGTTATATGAAGGCTTTTGCTGGCTCCCGGAATGCCGGGAAAATTATGGTCCTTGAGGGCGGGCTGAAATACCAGAACGTCACGATGAACCCCGAGGCTGCGCAGATGCTTGAGTCCCGCTCCTTCAGTATTGAGGAAATTTGCCGCTGGTTCCGCGTGCCGCCGTTTATGGTCGGGCACACGTCAAAGCAAAGCAGCTGGGCTTCGAGTCTCGAGGGAATGAACCTCCAGTTCCTGACGCATACGCTGCGCCCGCTGCTGGTGAATATTGAACAGGAGATCTCCCGCTGCCTGCTGAACGGTGAAGAGGACCTCTTTGCCGAGTTCTCAGTAGAAGGGCTGCTGCGCGCTGACAGCGCTGGCCGGGCGGCTTACTACACCAGTGCGCTGCAGAATGGCTGGATGTCCCGCAACGACGTGCGCCGCCTGGAAAATATGCCACCTATCGAGGGCGGTGATATTTACACAGTGCAGCTCAACCTGACGCCACTCGAAGATCTGAAGCAGAACAGCCAGGCCGCACAGGCATTCGCGCTGCGGCAGGTCCATAACCACGTATTCCCCGATATTCCCTTCGAACAGTCACCGCTGAAAAAAGCGGCTTAGGAGCATCCATGACGATTAAAAGCCTTCCGGCTGCGCCGGAGGGGCGACCTTTTGCGCGCGAAAAACCTGATCTGCCGGCTGCGGCAATGGAGCGCTGGAACGGTGGCATCCGCGCCGCCCGCGAAGGTGATAACAGCATTTCCATCTTCGACGTGATCGGTGCTGATTACTGGGGTGAAGGTGTGACAGCCAGCCGCATTGCTGGTGCGCTGCGCTCGCTCGGCGGCGCTGACGTTACGGTTAACATCAACAGCCCGGGCGGCGACATGTTCGAAGGCCTGGCGATTTACAACCTGCTGCGTGAGTACGAAGGCAGAGTCACCGTTAAGGTTCTCGGCCTGGCAGCCTCTGCTGCGTCGGTTATCGCGATGGCCGGTGACGATGTCCAGATCGGCCGCGGCGCGTTCCTGATGATCCACAACTGCTGGGTATATGCGATGGGTAACCGTCACGACCTGGCGCAGATAGCCGTAGATATGGAGCCGTTTGATAAAGCGATGAGCGATATCTACCAGGCGCGTAGCGGTCTCGATGCCGCTACCGTCGATGCGATGATGGACGGCGAAACCTATATCGGCGGCAGTGAAGCAGTGGAGAAGGGCTTTGCTGACAGCCTTCTCTCAGCTGATGAAATTGCCGACGACGACGACAGCCCGGCAGCTGCGCTGCGCAAGCTTGATGCCCTGCTGGCCAAAACCAATACGCCGCGATCGGAGCGTCGAAAACTCCTCAAAGCCTTATCCGGCAGCAAGCCAGGCGCTGCTGCCTCCCCTGAAGGTACGCCGAGCGCTACCACCATCGAAAACGAAACTATTGACCGACTGGAAGCCGCACTCAGCGGCCTGAAAGCGGCTGCCCAGTAAAACGGAGATGTTATGTCTGATGTAAATGAAATCCTGAAAAAAGTTAGCGCTAGCATTGAAGATGCGACCAGCAAATTCAATGCTAAGGCAGAAGAAGCCCTGAAAGAAGCAAAGAAAAACGGCGAGTTGTCAGCGGCAACCAAAGATACCGTCGACAAAATGGCAGTGGAATTTAATGCTCTTAAAGATGCTGAGAAAACGCTTAAGGCGGCGCTCGGCGAACTTGAGCAGCAGGTTGCTCAGATGCCGCTGGCGAATGCTGCAAAGGTGATCGAGTCCGTTGGCCAGACCGTTATCAGCAGTGAAGCGCTGAAAGCGTTCGCGGCAAGCGTTGAAGGCGGGAAGCGCGTCAGCGTTCCGGTGAATGCTGCGCTGATCTCCACTGACGTGGCAACCGGTGTGGTTGAGCCTCAGCGCCTGCCGGGTATTGATACCGCGCCGAAGCAGCGTCTCTTCATCCGGGATCTGATTGCCCCGGGCCGCACCTCTGCACCGGCTATCTTCTGGGTGCAGCAGACTGGCTTTACCAATGCGGCGAAGGTTGTGCCTGAAGGCACAGCTAAGCCATACAGCGACATCCAGTTCGCCACGCAGATCACCCCGGTGACTACCATCGCGCATATGTTCAAAGCGTCCAAGCAGATCCTGGATGATTTTGCACAGCTGCAGTCCACCATCGATGCCGAGATGCGTTACGGCCTGAAATATGTGGAAGAGCAGGAAATTCTCTTTGGCGACGGTACCGGCGCGCACTTGAAAGGCATCGTGCCGCAGGCTTCTGCATACGACGCTGCCTTTACGGTTGAGCAGCAGAACGGTATTGATGATCTCCGTCTCGCGATGCTTCAGGCGCAGCTGGCGCGCTTCCCGGCTTCCGGCCACGTCCTGCACTTCATTGACTGGGCGAAGATTGAGCTCACCAAAGACACGCTGGGTCGCTACATTCTGGCGAACCCGGCGGCGCTGACCGGTCCTACCCTGTGGGGCCTGCCGGTTGTGGCCACTGAGGCCGCAGCATTCCAGGGCAAGTTCCTGACCGGTGCGTTTAACGCCGCGGCCCAGCTGTTCGACCGTGAGGATGCTAACGTTGTGATCTCCACTGAGAACGCCGACGACTTCGAGAAAAACATGATCTCGATTCGTTGCGAAGAGCGTCTGGCGCTGGCCGTGAAACGGCCGGAAGCGTTCATCTACGGATCCTTCACTGCGCCTGCTGCTGGTGGCGGTGCGTAAACCTTAATGGCGGCCTGCGGGCCGCTTTTCTTTTTCCTTAAAGGAGACAGCCATGAAGCTGATTGCTATCAAGCCCATCTACTTTGAAGGCAACGTGCTTACCGAAGGCACCGAGTTCGAGACGCTGGAGCAGCACGGCCGCGAGCTTGTAAACCGCGGTTACGCCGAAGAGCCCGGCGCCAGGAAGCCGGATCCGGAAAAAGACCCTGAGCCGAAAGGCAAGGGTAAAGGCAAGTAAGGGGCGCGCATGCTGACCAAAGAGCAGGTTAAGCGCCACTGCAACATTGAGCAGGATTTCACGGAAGACGATATCTGGATCGCTACCAGTATTAAGGCTGCGGCGCGGTACGTCGAAACGTGGACCCGCCGCCGGCTTTATGACACTGCCGATGATCCTGACTATCTTGCTGACCCAGATCGGTTGCTTTATGGCGAAGATATCGAAATGGCTATGCTGCTGCTTATCGGTCACTGGTACGCAAACCGTGAAGCTGTAAACGTAGGTAACGTAACTTCTGCGCTTGCGTTCTCCACCGAAGCGCTTCTTCAACCCTACCGGATATATGGCGTATGAAAGCGGGATGGCTACGACACCGGGTTACGTTACAAAAGCCAGCGTCTGGGCGCCTGCCTTCCGGGCAGCCTGCCACTGGCTGGGTGGATGTGGCTTCAGTACGTGCTGAGGTCGCGGACGTGTCCGGCCGAGAGAGGATAGAGGGTGGGGCTGAGGTAAGCAGCACCACAACACGGATCTGGATGCGTCGCTATCCCGGCATTCCGGTATCCACAGGCTGGCGCGCCGTTCATCTGCCACCAACCGGTAACGGCGAGATATACGACATTCAGTCGGCTATTTCTGCCGAAAACGGGACACGCCTGGAGTTGCTTTGTGAGAAGGGGGTGAAGCAGTGATCTCAACAAGTCTTGATTTCTCCGGCCTGGCCGACATCGCTAAGGATCTGGAAACGCTCAGCCGGGCAGAAAATAACAAGGTTTTGCGTGATGCCACCCGAGCGGGCGCTCAGGTTCTGAAAGAAGAAGTAGAAAATCTCGCGCCAGTCAAAACCGGCAAAATGAAAAAAAACGTGGTGGTGGTGACCCAGAAAGGACGCCGCCGCGGCGAAATCACTTCCGGCGTACATATCCGGGGAGTCAATCCGGACACTGGCAACAGCGATAATACAATGAAGGCCGACAATCCGCGCAACGCGTTTTACTGGCGGTTTGTGGAGCTGGGGACATCGAGTATGCCAGCGCACCCCTTTGTTCGTCCTGCGTTTGACACCCGGCAGGAGGAAGCTACGCAGGCGGCGCTGGCGCGAATGAATCAGGCTATCGACGAGGTACTGTCGAAATGACCGAAGCCGATATCTATCCACGCCTCAGCGCGCTGGCAGGTGGCAACGTGTTTCCATACGTGGCACCGCAGGGAACATCCGCACCGTGGGTGATCTACCTGCTGCCCTCTTCAGCCAGTGAGGACGTATTTGCCGGTCCGGCCGAGACAGCCTGCACGGTACAGATTGATGCCTGGGCCAGGTCGATTGATGATGCCCGGACTTTACGCGACCAGGTTAAAGCAGCTCTTGCCGATCTGCATCCTGTCGGGCTGAACGAAATTAACGGTTTTGAACCTGATGCGGCGCTTTATCGGGCCACGCTTGAATTTCAGATCACCGTCTGATCGGACCTAAACATACCCACCCGCTACGGCGGGATTTTTTATTTCAGGAGAAAGCTGATGAGCTCTCAGTACGAAAAATCGCAGGGCACGAAGATACAAATCACTTCGGTACCTGCAACTCCTACTACGGTAGGCACAGCCACCTTCCTCCCGCTGGAATGCACGCTTAAGGAGGCGCAGTTCACTGCGGGGCAGAAACAGGATATTGATGTTACTGTGCTTTGTTCCGATGAGCAGGAGAACATCAACGGGCTGGCGGCAGCTTCCGAGATATCCCTCTCAGGGAACTTCAAAGAAAGTCCAGGGCAGGCAGCACTGCGTGACGCTTACGATAATGACACTGTGTATGGCTTTCGCATCATTTTTCCATCCGGTGTTGGTTTTCAGTTTTTTGCTGAGGTTCGCCAGCACACGTGGTCTTCCGGTACCAACGGTGTGGTTGCCGCTACATTCGCGCTACGCCTGAAAGGTAAACTCACCCGAATTACGGCCCCGCCCGCTGTTGCTCTGGCGTTTACTACCGATCTTCCAGCGACAAAAATTGCGGAGGTTGGCGATAACTTTTCTATTAGCGTAGCGGTTACCGGGGGCGTGCCGCCGTACCGACTCGACTGGTATGAAAATGGCGCTCATTCCGGTCTGGGTAATACCACAACCTCCATTGATTTTAATAACGCTCAGGCGGAAGAAAGCGGACACCGACAGGTGATCGTAACCGATGCTGTCGGCACGACCATCGTGTCTACCGTTTGTGACGTCGAAATTAGTTAACCGGAGCGCCGGGTAACCGGCGATAAATTACATGGGTAAAAATATTCGCGAGCTGGCGCTGGCCAGACTGTCCGGGTTCCGCAACAAAACTGAAGTCGTCAAAGAGTGGGGCGGCGTCGGGGTAATTTTGCGTGAACCATCAGCAGAAGCCTGGCTGCGCTGGCAGGAGATCGTTAAAGAGAGCGATGAAGAGCTTTCCGTCTCCGAGAAGGCCATGCGTAACCTGCGCGCCGACGTGACGCTGTTTATCGATGTGGTCTGTGACGAAAATCAGGAGCCTGTTTTTACGCCTGAAGATGCCGAAGAGGTGCAGGACGTATACGGTCCGGTTCACTCCAGACTGCTGAAGCAGGCTCTGGATCTGATAACCAGCAGTGACGACGCCAAAAAAAAGTAGCAACGCCGGGCATGAAGTTTCTGATGGCGCTGGCTCTGAGGATGGGGCGTACCCTGGCGGAGCTGCGCCAAACCATGGCTCCAAGTGAATTACTTATGTGGGCTGAATACGATCGTACCAGCCCGGTCGGGGATGTCCGGGGCGACATTCATAATGCCCAGCTCGTTTCGGCAATCTATGGGGCGCAGGGCGTTAAAGTTCCGATAGACGAGGCGGTCATCCAGTGGTCAGGCTCGGTGGACGAAAATGACAAACAAGATCCATTTGAGGCTTTGGAAAAGGCACTTCTAAGCGCTACTTAGTGACAATAATTCACGTTCCAATTATTATTGCATTTTTATTGATAGGGATTTTTAAATGAAAAAATGCATATGTATCATAGCCGTTTTGTTTTTGGCGGGCTGCTCTGCGGGTCAGCAAAGAGATGCTAAGCTAAACAGCGTCACTGGTTTAAAAACTCAACACAATGGGCAACGTGAATTTCTGAAGGAATACACCACTAAAATAAACACTAATAAAGCCTCAATGGATAAAATAAAAATATGTGTTCTTCGGAATGTATCTAATCGAGATGTAATTTTATCTGATGCATCAAAAAGTTTTGTTGGCGCATATACAGGTAATTATTACAATATTGGTAGTAAGACAGTTGTTAATGGCGGTGGTGTTGTTGAATCTGTGGGTGATGCCGGCGCTATTATTGTTCAAGGAAATACTTCCTACTCATTCGATTCGGGAATTGTTCAAATAAAAAGAGTTGTTCGATTTACTCTTGATGCAATACCTCGATCAGAGCAGATTGATTTGACATTCAGCAATATCCAGCAGGCACAAACTGAAACAGGGGCTTTTCCCAACACAGGATTCTTTGATATAGGAACTTGGGAGGGGGCGGGGCCATATCAAGCAATTATGTCATTGGATAATATTGTTAGCTCTATCTCCGAGTGCATCAAATAAATTACTCAACATAGCAAATCAAGCCACCTCATTAGGTGGCTTTTTTATTGGAGGGCCGCATGGCAACCCTGCGTGAGCTAATAATTAAAATCTCTGCCAACTCTCAGTCATTCCAGTCGGAGGTTGCGCGCGCCTCGCGCATGGGGGCTGATTACTACAAAACCATGCAAAATGGCGGGCGACAGGCCGCGTCAGCTTCGAGAGATACCCGTCGTGCGCTGGCAGAAGTATCAGCCCAGCTTAATGAAACAAAATCTGCAGCGATGGGCCTGGGTGGGGCTTTTGCTGGTGCGTTCGCAACCCAACAGCTGATCAACTATGCCGATACCTGGACGCAACTTAATAGCCGCCTGAAACTTGCCTCGGGCAGTGCCGATGAGTTCACTCAGAACCAGCGGGTCCTGATGGATATCAGCCAGCGCACGGGAACGAGCGTTGAGGCGAACACCAACATGTTTTCGCGTATGTCATCGTCTTTGCGGCAACTGGGCTATACAGCGGCGGACACAGCGAAAGTAACTGAGCTGGTGGCCACAACGCTCCGTCTCTCTGGCGCTGGTGCGAGCGAGGCCTCCGCGGTGATCACTCAGTTTGGCCAGTCCATGGCTTCCGGTGTTTTGCGCGGCGATGAGTTCAACTCCATCATGGAAAATGGTGGGCGGTTCGCCCAGGCGCTGGCTGATGGCCTTGGCGTTAACGTCGGGCAGTTGCGCGCAATGGCGGAGGCCGGACAGCTTACGGCAAACACTGTGATGCCGGCTTTGCTCGGTCAGCTATCCAGGGTCCGAGCTGAAGGTGCCCAGATGGGCGCTACCGTCGCGGCTTCTGCGCAGCGTGTGGAAAACGCCTTCATGGCCTGGGTCGGTGGTGCCAACCAGGCGAGCGGTGCGACCAGTTCTCTTGCCGGCGGGCTCGACTCATTGGCTGAAAATATTGATTCTGTCGCATCGGCGGCTGGGGCTCTGGTTGCCGTTGGTCTGGCGAGATACCTTGGCGGCATAGTATCCGGTACCGCGTCAGCGACAGCTGGCGTGTTGAACGCGGCAAAAAGCGAAGTAGCTTTGGCCGAAGCCCAAGTACGCGGCACGCAGATCTCTACAGCACGTGCTCGTGCCGCGGTCTATCGCGCACAACAGGCTGTGGCTGCTGCGCGCGGCACCGATGCTCAAGCTGCAGCGGAAAAGCGTCTTTCAGCAGCCCAGCAATCTTTGGGGCGTAATATTGCCGCCAGAACAGCCGCCCAAGGAGCTTTGAATAACGTGACGGCAGTTGGGTCGCGACTGATGGGTGGCGCGCTGGGGCTGATCGGTGGAGTGCCCGGTCTGGTCATGCTTGGCGCTGGTGCATGGTACACCATGTACCAAAATCAGGAGCAGGCTCGACGATCCGCGCAGGAATACGCGTCCACTATCGAAGAGGTTCGTTCCAGCACAAAAAACCTCAGCCTTTCTGAAACCACGGACAATCAGGCTAAAACCCGGCAGGCTCTTGATGAGCAAAACCGGTTAGTGGATGTTCAGTCATCGAAGGTAAACCGTCTTAAAGAAGAAATTGCTGGTTATCAGTACGTGCTAGCAAACCCTGGGCCGACAACCAGCGGTGGTTTCATGATCAACCACTTAACCTCTGTAGAAACAGCCACACGGGGGTTAGAAAATGCCACCGCGGCTTTGGCAGTCGAGCAAGAGCGGCTGGGCCAGATGCAGGCAAAATCTCAGGACATTCAAAGTGTGCTTGAGGGTCTTGAAAACCGCAGGGTTGCTTTAATTCGCCAGCAGGCCGCCGAGCAGAATGCAGCCTATCAGTCACTGCTGATAATGAATGGCCAGCATACGGAATTTAACCGCCTGCTGGGGCTGGGCAATAGTTTACTGATAGCGCGACAGGGGCTTGCCGCCGCTCCGATGCGAATGCCACAGGCTGAAATTAGCGGCAAGCAGGCTGATGCTTTAGAGAAGGCAAGGCAGGACTTGGAGCTATCAAAACTAAAAGGCGAAGCGCGCGAGCGAGCGCGTCTTGGTTTTTCTGCTGACGCTCTTGGCCTCACCAACGATCCCGAGTTCCAGACTGCTCGACAGAATTACATCGGCACAAGCCTGGAAGCCTGGCGGAATAACGAGGCCAGCAAGCCTCAGAAAAAAACGCCCAAATCTGATGAGCAAAAGACATCGGAGAAACTCGAGGAGTCTTACAAGCGCCTCATCAGCCAGCAGCAGGAACAGCTCGCGCTTGCTGGCCAGAGTACAGAGCTCGCTAAAACCAAATATCAGGTAACCCAGGGTGAACTGGGGGCTTTATCTGAAACTCAGAAGACAGAGCTTCTGCGCAACTCCGCCGCGCTTGATCATCTTAATGCTGTCGAACGCCTTAAATCCCTGAATCAAGAACTGCTGAAGCCCGAGGAGGCTCTGCTAAAAACCACTCGCGAGCGCATTAAATTGTTACGCGAAGCAGCACCTGCGACTGAACAATATCGCGAAACGATGGAGCGCATATCGAAAGCTTCGGTTCAGGACGCCCCGAAATTTGGCGGTATCGATTCATCCGTCGGCGGTGCCAGCGGCGAACTTGTTCGAGTCGCTGATGCGCAAAAAGAACTGGAAAAGTGGTACGAAACACAGCTTGAAATGCAGAAGGAGTTGCTCGATCAGAAGGAGATTAACGAGCAAACCTATGCGGATCGTGTTGCTGAAATCAACAAGACGAATGCTTCGCAATTAGAGGATATCCAGGCGGGATATACATCTGCCAGCCTGGCCATGTTCTCTGATCTTGCAGGGCAGTCGGCGCAGCTGCTGCAGGGTATCGGACAGGAAGGTAGTCTTGCCTATAAGACACTATTTATTGCCAGTAAGGCGGCAGCAATGGCGCAGGCAGTGATCAACACTGAGCTTGCAGCAACCAAGGCTATGGCGGAAGGTGGGCTCATTATGGGGATCCCTGCAGCCACAGCAATCCGCGCCGTTGGTTATGCGTCAGTGGCGTTGATAGCAGGTCAGTCACTCGCCGGGATGGCGCACGATGGAATTGACCGGGTGCCGGAAACAGGAACCTGGCTGCTGCAAAAAGGAGAGCGAGTGGTTACCGCCAGCACCTCGGCCAAGCTTGATGCGACCCTGGAGAGGGTGCAACAGTCCCGGCAGGCCAATGCCGGTGGCACTTTCAACATTCAGAACTCATTTACCGGAAAACCTGATGATGCAACGCTTGAGGCAATCGACCAGCGAAACCGTCAACTGGTGGTTTCGATTCGCAAAGAAATGGCCGCTCAGGTTGTTAAACCCGACAATGATTTCGGCAGGGCGCTGCAGTCTGTTTACCCGAACCGGAGAAGAGGATAATGGCAGTTATTGTCTACCCACATGATTACCTGCCAATGCCGCTGCAGGATGGATATGGCTTCAAACCTGTCAGCCCCCTACAGCGAACTGAAACTACATCCGGCCGCGCCCGGCAACGCCGCAAATATACGTCAACACCAACTATCGCAACTGTGAACTGGATTTTCACGAAGCACAACCAGGCTCAGCTGTTTGAAGCCTGGTTTCGTGATGCACTTACGGATGGTGCAGCCTGGTTTTTTATGAGGCTGCAAACGCCGATGGGTTGTCAGCAATCTTACAAATGCAGGTTCACCGACATATACGAGGGACCAACGCTGGTTTCACCTAAGTACTGGCGATACAGCGCGCAGCTTGAATTGTGGGAGCGGCCACTGCTTCCGCCTGGATGGGGTTTGTTCCCTGAACTGGTGGCGGGGTCGGATATTATCGATCTGGCATTGAATAAGGAGTGGCCTGAAGCATGACAATACTTAACCGGCTTTATGCCAGTGGTGGGGATGAGGTCATCATTGATACGTTGCAGATAACTGTCGGTGGCCACGACTACTGGCTGACGCGGGGATGGGATGATGTAACCGTCACCCTGGAGAATGGTTCTCAGGCCACATTCCTGGCATCAGCCATTGATGTGGCTTTACCGGCACGCAATGCAGATGGCACACAGGATCTGAAATTCGCAATCAGCAATATTGAGGGAGTTGTTTCAACAGCTATCCGCGATGCGCTGGATAATCTTAGCAATGCCCGGCTGACCTTTCGGCGCTATTTATCTACAGACCTGTCATCTCCGGCAACACCGCCCTTTGCTCTCGCGATAAAAGAGGGGTACTGGACGGCGACGGAGGTGCAAATCACCGCTGGCTACATGAATATTCTGGATACGGCGTGGCCCCGCTACCGCTATACGCTGCCGGACTTCCCGGGCCTCCGTTACCTCCAGTAGGAAACCATTATGGCTAAATACAATACCGGAAATCCGCTGCTGTCAGAAAATCCTCGTAATATCCACCATGAATGTCACGACCAGCCAGATCTAATCACACGAGCAGAGGAAGAAAAGAGATTAAGGGGCCTAATGATGAGCTTATCAAACACCTCAAAAAAGAATTCATCTTCCAGAGAAGGTCGGTTTAATCCTGAAAAATACCTCTCGGTTACATGGCAGATGGGCGGCCGAGCTTACCCGGTTCTCGACTGTTATGGCGTAATTCATGAGGTGAGGCGCGATCTAGGTCTGCCGGACTGGCCTGTTTTTGAGGGTGTTATTAACGAAGGCTGTCAGATGAATGACACCTGCAATAGCTTCCGAAGCAGGGTTCAGAAATGCGAGCCGGAAGAGGGTGCTGTCGCGGCCTGTTATACCGCTGGTCTAGTCACGCATCTGGGGATCGCTGTCAACGTGAACGGGGCGTTGCATATCCTGGAGGCAAACCCCAAACGCAACGTGACCATCCTGCCGCTGGCGCGTTTTATCCGGCAGTACGTCAAAGTGGAGTTCTATAAGTGACGATCCGAATTTACCCATCCCGGCTTGAAGGCGAACCGCTGGAGATTCATCAGCACGCACGCACTACCATAGCTGACTGGTTTTGCAGAAACGTGCAGGGCTGGCGCCCGGATATGACTCACCCGGTGGCGCTCGATTTGAATGGTGTATCGATTCCTCCTGGAGAGTGGGATAAGCAGATCATTGCCCCGGATGATGACGTGCGACTTTATCCCGTTCCGTTCGGGCCGGCAGCTCCCGCCTGGCTGGTATGGACCGCAGTAGCTATCGCCGTCGCGTCGGCAGCGTACTCTATCTACATGATGAGCACGATGCAGACCGGCGGTGCCAGCCAGCCTTCCAGTGGTGACCAGCTGGAGCTGAACCCGGCCAAAGCCAATATGGCAAAACTGGGCGATCCCATCCGCGAGATTTTTGGTCGCTATAAGGTGTGGCCGGATTACGTCGTTCAGCCGGTTTCTCGCTTCGATTCTGCCGATCCCAAAAAATACGTGACCAGCATGTTTTTATGTGTTGGCGTGGGCGACATGGCGCTTCCCGCGTCGGCGATACGCATTGGCTCCACGCCAGCATCCGCGTTCGGCAGTGATGTCAGTGCCACCATCTATCCACCGGGTGCCAGCGTTGCGGCAGATAGTCGCTCCGAGAACTGGTTCAACAGCGGCGAGGTCGGGAACACCACTTCGGGTACCGCAGGCCTCGACCTCGGGTCAACCGGCCCACAGACGGTCAGCATCATCTCTGATGCCATTCTGGTGAGCGGTAACACCATCTCCCTGATTGCGGCTACAGCCAGCGACGGGGAGGCTGAGATCCCGGCTTCCTGGGTTGTGGGTACCGTTATCACGGTTGTCGCACCGGATTCGTTCCGGGTGGTCAATACCGGGGGATACAGTGTCATCTATGGCAATGTCGCTGAGCTGCTGCCTGTCGTGGGCATGCCCGTTTCGGTGACATTCAATGAGTCAGGGTACGACCTTACCGTTGCCAGTTACGCTCCCGGCGTTCCGGCTGTGCCGGGTGTGGGTGGCTCGACGGCAAGCATAACCGCCAGCGCCGCGCCCATCACCTATGATTTTACTGCCACGCCGGTCACGTTCACGATCGGCTGGAAAGGCACCACCTATGCGGTGTCACTCATCACTAACTACGTCACCATGTCAGGGTTGCTTAACACCATCTCAAACCAGCTCACCGGCTCCGGTCTGATCGCGCGCGATACTGGTGGCCAGCTGCAGATTGCCGAGGAGAGCAGCCCGTTTGCCGGGGGCACTATCAGCCACAGCGCGCTTCCGGTCTCCGTTTTCGGCAGCGCTCCGGTTGATGTGACCGGTGTGGCATCGACAGGCGGCACCGCGGCGGTGGAGGCACATATCACGCTGGCATACGACAGCGCCACGGGTAAGCCGTTCACGGGCATCCCGGACGGAGTCCAGCGGATCGGTATCGGCTACGCTGACGACCAGTTCCGCATTACGGATATCGATGATCAGACCATCACGATTGAGCGGGTGGTCGTCACCCAGGACTCCAGTGGTGATGATATTGTCACCGTGGATCCGGCATGGCCGGGGTTTAGCGAGCGTACGCTACTCGATGCCCAGGTCACCGGCGTGAATGATGATTACGCCTGGCTCGGCCCGTTCCTTGCCTGCCCCGACGGAGAGACCACGACCGCCATCGAAAATAACTTCATTTTCCCCAATGGTCACATCCAGTACAAAAAGAACGGGGATCCGCAGTCGCACACCGTGCGGGTTCTGGTTCAGTACCGCAATGCCGCCTCAGCGGGCGCCTGGTCGCAGGTGGTGTATAACTTCACCAACAAAACCGCAGACGGACACGGTTATACACGGCGTATCAGCGGGCTGGCGGCGGCCCAGTATGAAGTACGCGTGCGGCGCACCACGAAAATTGGCGGGTCGAGAACGGTCAATAACCTTTACTGGCAGGCGATGCGCTCGCGTCTGAGTAAGCGCCCGGGCAGCTATGCAGGTGTAACCACCCTTGCGATGACGGTGCGTACCGGCAACCGCCTGGCGGCCCAGTCTGATCGCCGCGTTAACGTCATCCCGACCCGGCTCTATAACGGACACCCTTCGCGCAGCATCAGCGGGGCGCTGTATCACGTTCTTGAATCCCTTGGGTTTCGTTCAGATCAGATTGACCACGCCGCGATTGATACGCTCGAGCAGACCTGGTGGACGCCCCGCGGGGAGACTTTCGACTGGGCGACAGGCGACAGCAAGTCGGCACTCGAAGTGCTGAAAATCATCACCGGGGCGGGGATGGGGTACTTCCTGCTGTCGGATGGACTTGTTTCTGCCGGACGGGAGGGGGTGAAGAACTGGACCGGGATGATCACCCCCCAGGAGACTACCGAAGAGCTGCAGACCGCGTTTAAGGCCCCGAGTCAGGACGATTATGACGGGGTTGATGTCACCTACGTCAACGGAACGACCTGGGCGGAGGAGACGGTTCAGTGCCGCCAGGCCGGGAATCCCACACCCATGAAAGTGGAAAATTACAAACTGGAAGGAGTGGTGGATCAGGACCGGGCATATCGTATCGGGATGCGCCGGTTGCTGGGCTACCAGCTGCAGCGCCTGCAGCACACCACCTCAACCGAAATGGATGCGCTCTGCTACCAGTATATGGACCGCATTGTTCTGGCCGACGACATCCCGGGCAGCCAGACGCTGAGCTGCCTGATCACCGATATGACGTATGACAGCAGCAGCATCACCCTGACGCTCAGCGAGCCGCCGGACTGGAGCTTCCAGAATCCCCGTGTGGTAATCCGTCACCAGGATGGCCGGGCTTCCGCGCTGCAGGTGCCGACCCGCATCGATGATTACACCCTGAGCATTCCGTACAGCGCGGCGCTGGCCCCGGATGAATGGGAGATGAACAGCCCGTACATTGAGCCACCGCGCCTGCTGTTCTGTTCGTCGTCCCGGGTGGGATATGACGCGCTGATTGGGGAAATAACCCCCGGCAGCGACGGGACCAGCAGCGTGACTGCCATCCAGTATCACCCCGGAAAATATCAGTTCGACGATGCCAGTTATCCCGGCGATGTCGCATAACCCTCAAAAAAAACTCAACCCGCTTCGGCGGGTTTTTTTATGCCCGGAGCGAGCATGACTAAATACGCCACAAAAAATCCGCTGGGATCAACCGACCCCAAAGACCTGTTCGATAATGCGCAGAACGCAGACTTTGCCGTAAACAGTATTACCGCAGCTATATGGACTGACCGGTTTGGGCGTGACAGGAAAACCCTGTGGGGCATGGAGCAGGAGTTCATTACCCAGCTTTTATCCCAGAAGCAGCGGTTTAACCTTTTTATTCAGGATTCAGGCTACAAGGTTATCGGTGAATACAGTGCGGGCCCGCTTACGATCACCGAGTACAACCAGATTATTCATTATGATAATGAGCTCTGGAAGTTAACCGCGGCAACGGCTCTCCCGTTCACGACAACCGGTAATGACACGACCTCTTGGGGTAATGACAAGGCGCATTTTGTCAGCGTGGGTGACGCGGCCCTGCGCGCGGATATGTCGTCTGATAAATATCAGCTTATTACTGGCTCGAACAATCTGCTTACCGCACCTGCTGAGCTTGTGTATGGCCCAGGGAAGGTAACTCTCAGTGGCAAGGTGTTTACGTATTTTACCCCTGGGCTTGATATCCTCCACTCCAGCATCTACATGACCCCTGAGGATGCGATCTACGGCGCAGGGCTCGGCTTCCCTGTTGGGGGGAACGGCAACTTCAACGTTATCCTCTCCATCGGTTCGCATCCTGAAGCGGCCACGAGCATTAACCGCTCAACGCTGTTCGGCACAAATAACCTCGTCCACCCGATACAAATCGACCGTTGTGAGGCCTTCGGTAACACCTCTCTACAGCACATGCGCTACGGTGAACGAACCACTGCTATCGGAACGACTTCTTGTCAATATCTCGGGACAAACGATCCCGAAGGCGACGGGCACAACTGGTTCGGCACAGTTGAAAGCGGCGGGTTCTTTCCTGGCCAGCCTGGCTGGGACTACGGCGGGTTTGAAACGGCCAACCCAGGGATCGGCGCGAAGATCGCAGCTTTCAACAACTTCGCAACGAAAACCACCGATTGCGGGCGCGTGGTCGGCGTCGGGCGAAATACGTTCAACGGCACCGTTCTGGCAACAAACTCGACGGCGGCAGGTTATCGGGCCGCTGCAAGCGCATATGCCGTTGATGGATTAACAGCATATGGCGCGGATGCTTTCCGCAGTGCCATATTCGTCAATACTTCGGAGGCGATTGGGTATCTTGCTGCAACAAACTGGCAGGAAGGTCAGCGAAATCTGGTTGCAGGCAACCAGTCTGCTGTAAAAGTTGTGCGGGGTAATAGCAGTATTCATCTTGGGGCGTTTGCCGGGAGCAACTTTACCGATTCAAACTTCAACATATTCCTCGGTGTGGGGGCCGGGAATAACATTTCGACGACAACGCTTACACCGAGCTACTGCCTGGCGATCGGTCATGATATCTCAGGTGTTGCAGGCTCTCTTATTGCTGGCAAGATGGACACCCGCAGACTGGGGGTTAACACTGTTCCAGATAATCTCATGGGTACGTTCCACATTCGTACCTCAGATTTTGGTCCTGCAACTCCTGCGCATTTTAATGGTGATGACCTCATTGTAGAAATGAGCGGCAATGCGGGGATGACGATTCGGTCGGGTGCCGGGAACTTTGGGTCGATACTGTTTGCAAATCCGGCAGTGCAAAACCGTGCGGGTATCATTTACAACCACGCCACTGACACAATGAACTTTCGTGTAAGCGGAGCGGATAAGTTTTACATTGACAGTGCCGCGCTCTATCCGGCAACCGACAATACATTATCAATAGGCAAACCATCCAACAGAGCGTCTGTCGTTTACGCCGGAACCGGGGCAATCAATACATCAGATGGAAGACTGAAGGATAAGGTCGTTAGTATTAATGCAGCGGAAAAGCGCGTCGCTATTACTCTAAAGTCTCTCATTCGCCGTTACCGTTATAAAGATGCTATTGAGACAAAAGGTGGGGATGCCCGCCTTCACTTTGGCGTAATTGCTCAGGAAGTCAAAGCCGCGTTCGAGTCCGAGGGGCTGGTTGCTGAGCAATACGGCATCCTCTGCTATGACGAGTGGGATGACCAGTATGAGACCATTCCGGCAGAAACGATATCTCACCCGGCAGAATACAGCACCCTCGTTGACGGGAATGGAAATCCTCTGGTGCTCAGGGAGGCATGGGAAGAGGTGGTTAAGCCAGAGGAAACCATTCAGACACTGGTCGCCGGGAATCGCTATGGCATCCGCTATGAAGAGCTGCTGTGCTTCATCATCGCTGCAATTTAAGAAACTAAACAGGAGTGAATATGAATGTTACTGACAATGGAAAAATGACTAAGCCAATTATTTTTGATACTGACAAGCCAATCCCCACAGCAGCTTTGCTCGACCTATTAAGATTGGCAGCAGTAGCAGAAGAAAAGAAAGTCGATGTCCAGATTGAGGGTGACTTACTTGGTTTGATACTGAAAGAATTAATCCTGTATAAATCCGGAAATGGGACAAAAGAAGCCAGAGAAAAGCAAGATTCCGCTCAACCCCAATGGCAGTCGCCTGATAATCCTGGCTTTACAATAAAGCCGATGCCAGGCCATGCATTTGCCATTTGCAAAACAGGCGACCTTGAAGCTCTGAGAACTCCTGGACTGTTCACGAAACTCTGGGGCCCGCGTTAATAATCATCCGCCACATCCTGCACAGCAGAAAGGATAATCAGGCTTAAAACGCTCACGGCAAGGACGCCGCCTATCAACAGTGCAGTTAACATACGTTCTCCTGATGTTGGCCTTCTCAGTACAAAGTAGTGCACGGATATGACAGTTGCATTGCTACTTGATCTGCACGCCCTTTAAAACTACTGTATATAAAAACAGTAAAAGGAGTGCAGATCATGGGATTTCCTTCACCTGCGGCAGATTATGTTGAAACACGAATCTCCCTCGATCAGCAGTTAATCAGCCAGCCTGCAGCGACTTATTTCATGCGGGCATCGCGTTCACATTTCAGGGAAGGGATAATCCAGGGAGCGTTGCTTGTTGTGGATGCGTCACTTACTGCCTGCGATGGTTCACTGCTGATATGTGCAATCGACGGGGAATTCAGGATCAAACGATACCGAACTCACCCTCAGCCCCATCTGATAAATCTGGAGAACGGGAGAAGGGAAGCGCTGCCGGTAGATGATGACGCTTACAGTTCTGCACCCGCTATATTCGGGGTGATCACGTACATCATTAATGATGCCAGGAATGGAGAGTTCGACGATTGCCCAGTTATGTAATGAAAAAAAAGCCCGTTTATACGGGCTTTTGTTTAGTCATTTTTTCTGGACTTTTGCAATTGTTCAAGCCTTACATGAAGTGATTTAGGGAATAGCTCTGTGTAAACTTGCCACAGTACATTCAGCGACCTGTGGCCAGTAACTTGGGCCACTTCCTCTATACTGAATCCAGCTTCAAAAAGTCTGCTTGCGCCTTCCCTTCTAAGGTCATGATATCTTAGATCCTCAATTCCAAGAGCACTTCTTACCCTTTGGAATCCTGCCGTTACGGAACTGCTTATATAAGGGAATATTAGCTCTGACTTACGCGGCTGGCGCTGGACTATATCCCATGCTTCTCCGAGTAAAGCTACATTCATGTGGTTCCCTTCTTTTTTACGTGGATCCTTCCTATCTCTCACCAGCACTGATTTTTGTTTTTCATCGATATCATCCCATCGCAGACGACAAACCTCGCCAATGCGCATGCACGATAAAACCGAAAACATCAGAATATCGACGAATGGGATTTTTGATCCCCGCCTTTGTGAACGTTGCTTCAGGCCTTCGATCAGCATGTCTAATTCTTCAGATGCTGGTCGACGACTACGGCGATTTGATTTTCCAATTAGCCCCAATTTGAGGAGGTGAGGGCGTGCCTCTTTTGCCGGATTGCTAGTATAGTTGATGCCATACACTGGCTTTGCACAATCAAGCACGCTTCCAAGATAGCTGACGTCGTGGCTTACGGTCGCTGGCCCGGCGCCTGCATTATTTCGCAATCGACAGTGCTCTATGACGTCATTTGCGGTTAAAGACAGCAGGGGGATAGCTGCAATGTCGCAGTCAACTAGCATATTAAGAACATAGCTTTTTGTTCGCCCCGCTTTGCCACCAGCGTTTGGATCATTGATGTATTTTTGCAACAAATCACGGACTGTTATTCCGGTTGCATCATCAGATGATGGGAGACCATAAAGATCCAGTTCCATAACCCTCTGGGATCCCCATGTTTTAGCATGCGCCTGTTTTGGGAAGGTTTTACTTTCTCTGAATGTGATAACGCCTTTTTCCTTAATTAGCACAGTACAGCGGTAGCGTGGAGTGCCATCAGATTTTAGTCGTTTCTCTATGTTATAGTATGCCATTACTCTGTCTCATCATTTCAGGTTCCCATACGTATGGGGGCCTGAGTGGGAACCTGATAAGAGAAAAATATACTTAAATGTCAAAAAATGCACGGTAATCTTGAAATGATAAAAACCAGCCAAACCAGCGCAATGCCTGAAAATACTGACAATCACTGGAATGGTCGGTTTAGTGTTGCTCCTATGCTCGACTGGACCGACAGACACTGCCGCTACTTCCTGCGCCTGCTGTCGCAGCACACGCTGCTGTATACCGAAATGGTGACCACCGGGGCGATTATTCATGGCAAGGGCGACTATCTGGCCTATAGCGAAGAAGAGCATCCGATTGCGCTGCAGCTTGGTGGCAGCGACCCGGCGGCACTGGCGCACTGCGCCGCGCTTGCCCAGGAGCGCGGCTACGATGAAATTAACCTCAACGTTGGCTGCCCGTCCGACCGCGTGCAGAACGGCATGTTTGGCGCCTGCCTGATGGGCAATGCGCAGCTGGTGGCGGATTGCGTCAAGGCGATGCGTGACGTGGTCTCCATTCCGGTGACGGTGAAAACCCGCATCGGCATCGACGACCAGGACAGCTACGAATTCCTCTGCGATTTTATCGACACGGTCTCCGGCCGCGGCGAGTGCGAGATGTTTATTATTCATGCCCGCAAAGCCTGGCTCTCCGGTTTAAGCCCGAAAGAGAACCGCGAAATTCCGCCGCTGGACTACCCGCGCGTCTACCAGCTCAAGCGTGATTTCCCACACCTGACCATGTCCATCAACGGCGGCATTAAGTCGCTGGAAGAAGCCAAAGCGCATCTGGAACATATGGACGGCGTGATGGTGGGCCGCGAAGCCTATCAGAACCCTGGCATTCTGGCTTCGGTTGACCGCGAAATCTTTGGCGCTACCGACGTTGACGCTGACCCTATCGCGGTGGTGCGCGCCATGTATCCGTACATCGAGCGTGAGCTGAGTAACGGCACCTATCTGGGCCATATCACCCGTCATATGCTGGGCCTGTTCCAGGGGATTCCGGGCGCGCGCCAGTGGCGTCGCTATCTGAGTGAGAACGCCCATAAAGCCGGTGCCGATATCAACGTGCTGGAACACGCGTTACAGCTGGTGGCCAATAAGCGTTAATTGTTTCGCTAATTTCTGGTCAAATTCACCACGCCCTGCACAACGTTGCGGGGCGTTTTTATTGATAATCAATAAGTTAGTTTTGGCACGATTTTTGTAATAGTTCAGACAGATAGGTATGAATTCTGGGAGAACCACCATGCTGGAACTGTTATTTGTAATTGGATTTTTTGTGATGCTGCTGGTCACCGGGATTTCACTGCTCGGCATTATTGCCGCGTTGGTGGTGGCCACCGTATTAATGTTCGTCGGCGGGTTGTTTGCGATTATGATTAAATTACTGCCGTGGCTAATCCTTGCCGTCGCGGTGGTGTGGATTATCCGGGCGATTAATTCACCGAAAGAACGGCCGTATCGCGGCAATTATCGGAGGTATTGAGGTACTCGTCACAACCTCAATAATTTTGCATAAAACCCCATAGGATTTGCGTAATAAATCTGTCACTATTGCCGTCGTTAACGAATTCATCGAGCTGTACCCTACATACAGCCGAACTAAAAAAAGAAAGGGCTTCCTACGGGAAGCCCTAGTCTTTTGTGCGATACAACCGTTATGGAATCAGCAGGCTTGAACCCTGCGTTGCCCGGCTCTCCAGAATCTCATGCGCGCGTCGCGCGTCCTTCAGCGGGTACTTCTGACTCTCCGCCACGTCCACTTTGATAATGCCGCTCGCAATCAGCGAGAACAGCTCGTGGCTGGCCTCTTTCAGCTCGTCATAGTTGGTGATGTAGCCGTTCAGGGAAGGGCGGGTGGCGAACAGTGAGCCTTTTTGATTAAGAATGCCGAGGTTAACCCCGGTGACCGGGCCGGAAGAGTTCCCGAAGCTGACCATCAGCCCGCGGCGCTTCAGGCAGTCCAGCGACGCTTCCCAGGTGTCTTTCCCCACCGAGTCGTACACCACCGACAGCTTTTTCCCACCGGTTAGCTCTTTGACGCGCTCGGCAATATTCTCATCGCGATAGTTAATCACCTGCCAGGCACCGGCCGCGAGCGCACGCTGTGCTTTCTCCGCGCTGCCGACGGTACCGATAAGCTTCGCCCCTAATGCTTTCGCCCACTGGCAGGCAATCAGCCCTACGCCGCCTGCGGCGGCATGGAACAGGAACGCTTCGCCGGGTTTGATTTCGTAGGTTTTGCGCAGCAGATAGAAGACGGTTAAGCCCTTGAGGAACGAGGCGGCGGCCTGCTCATAGGAGATTGCCGCTGGAAGCAGGGCGACCTTATCCGCCGGGACGTTATGCACCGAACTGTAAGCGCCAAGCCCGGACTGCGCATAGACCACGCGATCGCCCGCCTTGATGTGCTTCACGTTGCTGCCGACCTGGCTGACCACGCCCGCCGCTTCGGTGCCTAAACCGCTCGGCATTGACGGCGGTGGGTACAGCCCGCTGCGAATGTAGGTGTCGATATAGTTGATACCGATGGCTTTGTTTTCCACCTGGACTTCGTTTTCGCCAGGGGCGGATGGGGTGAATTCAACGGCGTTCAGCACTTCCGGGCCGCCATGTTTGCTAAATTCAATACGGGTTGCCATGCTTCCTCCAGAACGATTATGTGGTAATCTTTCGACCCACTCTTTATCTCGGTAATACCATTCACTATGGCAGCAAATAAACCCTTCAACAAACCGCAAACCGAACCTCGCGTCCGCGATTTTCAGGTAGACGGGCTGAAAGTACCGCCGCACTCGATTGAAGCGGAACAATCGGTGTTGGGCGGTCTAATGCTGGACAACGAGCGCTGGGACGACGTTGCCGAGCGCGTAGTGGCGGAAGATTTTTATACCCGTCCGCACCGCCACATCTTTACGGAGATGGGGCGTTTGCAGGAAGGCGGTAGCCCGATTGACCTGATTACGCTCGCGGAATCGCTGGAGCGCCAGGGGCAACTGGATAGCGTCGGCGGGTTTGCCTATCTGGCAGAACTCTCCAAAAATACGCCAAGTGCGGCAAACATTAGCGCTTACGCTGACATCGTCCGCGAACGTGCCGTTGTCCGTGAAATGATTGCGGTGGCCAACGAGATTGCCGAAGCCGGCTTTGACCCGCAGGGGCGCACCAGTGAAGATTTGCTGGATCTCGCCGAGTCCCGCGTCTTTAAAATCGCCGAAAGCCGCGCCAACAAAGACGAAGGCCCAAAAAATATTACCGAAGTGCTCGACGCTACCGTCGCGCGCATCGAACAGCTTTTCCAGCAACCGCATGACGGCGTCACCGGGGTGAACACCGGCTATGACGACCTCAACAAGAAAACAGCGGGCCTGCAGCCGTCGGATCTGATCATCGTGGCAGCGCGTCCGTCGATGGGTAAAACCACCTTTGCGATGAACCTCGTCGAAAACGCGGCGATGTTGCAGGATAAACCGGTACTGATCTTCAGTCTCGAGATGCCCTCCGAACAGATTATGATGCGTTCTCTGGCATCGCTATCGCGCGTTGACCAGACCCGTATTCGTACCGGCCAGCTCGATGACGAGGACTGGGCACGTATCTCCGGCACTATGGGCATTCTGCTGGAAAAACGAAACATCTATATCGATGACTCCTCCGGCCTGACGCCGACGGAAGTGCGCTCTCGTGCGCGCCGTATCGCCCGCGAACACGGCGGCATCGGCCTTATCATGATCGACTACCTTCAGCTGATGCGCGTGCCGTCGCTTTCCGACAACCGTACGCTGGAGATCGCCGAAATTTCCCGCTCGCTCAAAGCGTTAGCCAAAGAGCTGCACGTGCCGGTAGTGGCGCTGTCGCAGCTTAACCGCTCTCTGGAACAGCGTGCGGATAAACGCCCGGTCAACTCCGACCTGCGTGAATCCGGCTCCATCGAGCAGGATGCCGACTTAATCATGTTCATCTATCGTGATGAGGTTTATCACGAAAACAGTGACTTAAAAGGCATCGCCGAGATAATTATCGGTAAACAGCGTAACGGCCCCATCGGCACGGTACGCCTGACGTTTAACGGTCAATGGTCGCGCTTCGATAACTACGCTGGCCCGCAATACGACGACGAATAACAACGCTGAATCAGCAAACACATACCAAGGAACACAAATGCAAGCGGCAACTGTAGTCATTAACCGCCGCGCTCTGCGACACAACCTGCAACGTCTGCGTGAACTGGCACCTGCCAGCAAGCTGGTTGCGGTGGTGAAAGCGAACGCTTACGGACACGGCCTCCTCGAGACCGCGCGAACGCTCCCCGACGCCGATGCTTTTGGCGTTGCCCGTCTTGAAGAAGCGCTGCGCCTGCGCGAGGGCGGCATTACCCAGCCGATCCTGCTGTTGGAAGGCTTCTTCAATGCGACCGACCTGCCGACGATTGCCGCGCAGCATCTGCATACCGCCGTACATAACATCGAACAGCTTGAAGCGCTGGAAACTGCCGACATCAGCGAACCGGTCACCGTGTGGATGAAGCTCGACACTGGCATGCACCGTCTGGGCGTACTCCCGGAAGATGCCGATGCGTTCTATCAGCGTCTGAGCCAGTGCAAAAACGTGCGCCAGCCGGTTAACGTGGTCAGCCACTTTGCCCGCGCCGATGAACCGGAATGCGGCGCAACGGAAAAACAGCTCGCCATTTTCACCGCCTTTACCGACGGCAAGCCGGGCCTGCGTTCTATCGCGGCATCCGGCGGCATTCTGCTGTGGCCGCAGTCGCACTTCGACTGGGCGCGCCCTGGCATCATTCTCTACGGCGTCTCTCCGCTGGAGCAGAAACCGTGGGGCCCGGACTTCGGCATGCAGCCGGTGATGTCGCTGACCTCTAGCCTGATTGCCGTGCGCGAGCATAAAGCCGGTGAACCGGTTGGCTATGGCGGCACCTGGGTTAGTGAACGCGATACCCGCCTCGGTGTGGTGGCAATGGGCTACGGCGATGGTTACCCGCGCGCGGCACCGTCCGGCACGCCTGTGTTGGTCAACGGCCGTGAAGTGCCGATTGTCGGCCGCGTGGCGATGGATATGGTCTGCGTCGATCTGGGCCCGAACGCCGAGGATAAAACCGGTGATGAAGTGATTATGTGGGGCGATGGCCTGCCGGTTGAACGCATTGCTGAAATCACAAAAGTGAGTGCTTACGAACTTATTACGCGCCTGACGTCGCGGGTGGCGATGAAGTATATCGATTAGTTTTACGCCGCTATTCCCCGGCGTCGCGTTGCTCGGCCGGGCTACAATGCTAACGTAGCCCGGCCGAACGCAGTGACGCCGGGAAAAACCCACCAACTACCGCTCGACCTTCCTCCCCATCCGGTTTATTGTGTTATTTCCTGCCTTCTGTAAACCTGGAGAACCATCGCGTGTTTCAAAAAGTTGACGCCTATGCGGGCGACCCTATCCTTTCTTTAATGGAACGCTTTAAAGAAGATCCGCGCAGCGACAAAGTTAACCTCAGCATCGGCCTGTACTACAACGAAGACGGCATTATTCCGCAGCTTCAGGCGGTGGCCGAGGCCGAAGCGCGCCTTAACGCGCAGCCGCACGGCGCGTCGCTGTATCTGCCGATGGAAGGGCTGAACAGCTATCGCCATACCGTGGCTCCGCTGCTGTTTGGCGCCGATCACCCGGTTCTCCAGCAGCAGCGTGTGGCAACCATCCAGACGCTGGGCGGCTCCGGCGCGCTGAAGGTGGGTGCAGATTTCCTCAAGCGTTACTTCCCGGATTCCGGTGTCTGGGTCAGCGATCCAACCTGGGAAAACCATATCGCGATTTTTGAAGGCGCAGGCTTAAAGGTCGGCACTTATCCGTGGTTCGACAACGACACCAACGGCGTGCGCTACGACGCGCTGCTCGAAACGCTGAACACGCTGCCAGCGCGCAGTATCGTGCTGCTGCATCCATGCTGCCACAACCCAACCGGCGCAGATCTGACGCATGATCAGTGGGACGGCGTGGTGGAAGTGCTGAAAGCCCGCGATCTGATTCCGTTCCTCGATATCGCCTACCAGGGCTTTGGCGCGGGCATGGACGACGATGCCTACGCGATCCGCGCGATTGCCGACGCAGGCCTGCCGGCGCTGGTCAGCAACTCGTTCTCCAAAATTTTCTCCCTGTACGGTGAACGCGTCGGCGGCTTGTCGATTATCTGTGAAGATAACGACACCGCGCTGCGCGTACTGGGTCAGTTGAAAGCGACCGTACGCCGCAACTACTCCAGTCCGCCGAACTTCGGCGCGCAGATTGTGGCTGCCGTGCTCGGTGATGCCGAGCTGAAAGCCAACTGGCTGGCGGAAGTGGAAGGGATGCGCACCCGCATTCTGGACATGCGTCAGGCGCTGGTGAACGTGCTGAAAGAAGAGATGCCGAACGGTAACTTTGACTATCTGCTCAAACAACGCGGGATGTTCAGCTACACCGGCCTGAGCGTTGCACAGGTCGATCGTCTGCGCGATGAGTTTGGTGTCTACCTGATTGCCAGCGGTCGTATGTGCGTGGCGGGCCTTAACAGCCGTAACGTACAGCGTGTGGCAAAAGCATTTGCTGCGGTGATGTAAGTAAGTGCTTACGCTGGCTCGGAGGTATATTCTGAGCCAGCGTCCTTTCAAAGCACTAAACTGTGATCCCCTTACTTTTTTCAGGATTATTCTGAGATAAACCTTTCAATCGTATCCCTCAGACGGTAAGGTCGCAGTGCTTTTATTTGAAGCAACACTCACTTTATTACAATAACGACTCGACGAATTAAGGGAAAACATGCGCAAGATCACGCAAGCTCTCAGTGCCGTCTGCTTGTTATTTGCACTGAATGCTTCGGTGACGGCTCACGCCTCGTCACCTTCTCCAATCTATCCAGGCACCGACGTTGCGAAGCTGGCCGAACAGGCTCCTATCCACTGGGTTTCCGTGGCGCAAATTGAAAACAGCCTGATGGGCCATCCGCCAATGGCGGTCGGTTTTGATATCGACGACACCGTCCTGTTCTCAAGCCCAGGCTTCTGGCGCGGGCAAAGAACCTACTCCCCGGACAGCCAGGACTACCTGAAGAACCCGGAGTTCTGGGAGAAAATGAATAACGGCTGGGACGCGTTCAGCATCCCGAAAGAAGTGGCGCGTTCGCTGATTGCGATGCACGTGAAGCGCGGCGACAGCATTTACTTCGTCACCGGTCGTAGCCAGACCAAAACCGAAACCGTCTCCAAAACGCTGCAGGATGATTTCCTGATCCCTGGCGCGAACATGAACCCGGTGATTTTTGCCGGTGATGAACCGGGCCAGAACACCAAGACCCAGTGGCTGAAAGAGAAGAACATCAGGGTGTTCTACGGTGATTCCGATAACGACATCACCGCCGCGCGTGAAGTGGGAGCCCGCGGTATCCGCGTCCTGCGCGCCTCTAACTCGACCTACCGCCCGCTGCCGCAGGCCGGTGCGTTTAACGAAGAAGTGATTGTTAACTCCGAGTACTAACGCCCTACCAATAAATGATGCTTTTTTAGTCAAAATCAGGCGCTGAAAGGTTTATCCTTTCGGCGTCTTGTTGCACACTGAGGTGATGCTTTTTTGCACAACGTGGTTTGCGAGACTGAGGAGTATAAAATGATGACCAGTTCGGATCTTCTGCAGTACTGCATGGCAAAGCGTGGCGCGGAACAGAGCGTACACAGCGACTGGAAAGCAACACAAATTAAAGTGGCCGACGTGCTGTTTGCGATGGTGAAGGATGTGGAAGACCGCCCGGCGGTGTCGCTGAAAACCAGCCCCGAACTGGCAGAACTGCTGCGCCAGCAGCATAAAGACGTTCGCCCAAGTCGCCATCTCAACAAAGCGCACTGGAGCACCATCTACCTGGACGGTTCGCTGCCAAGCTCACAAATTTACTATCTGGTGGATGCGTCGTATCAGCTGGCGGTGGATCTGCTGCCGGAAACGCTCCGACAGCAGATGTACTCGTGATTAACCCAGCAGAGGCTTCAGGAAACGTGCCGTATGCGAGGCTTCGCAGTTCGCCACCGTTTCTGGCGTACCGGAAACGAGGATTTCACCGCCGCCGCTACCGCCTTCCGGACCGAGATCGACAATCCAGTCCGCGGTCTTAATCACGTCCAGGTTGTGCTCGATAACCACAATGGTGTTGCCCTGATCTCTGAGCTGATGCAGCACTTCCAGCAGTTGCTGGATGTCGGCAAAGTGCAGGCCGGTGGTCGGTTCGTCCAGAATATAGAGCGTTTGACCGGTGCCGCGTTTTGACAGCTCGCGCGCCAGCTTCACGCGCTGTGCTTCACCGCCGGAGAGCGTGGTGGCCGACTGGCCGAGACGGATGTAGGTCAGGCCAACGTCCATCAGCGTTTGCAGCTTACGCGCCAGCGCCGGAACGGCATCGAAGAACTCACGTGCCTCTTCAATGGTCATATCCAGCACTTCGTGGATAGTCTTGCCCTTGTACTTAATCTCCAGCGTTTCGCGGTTATAGCGTTTGCCTTTGCACTGGTCGCACGGCACGTAGATATCCGGCAGGAAGTGCATTTCGACTTTGATGACGCCATCGCCCTGACAGGCTTCGCAGCGACCGCCGCGGACGTTAAAGCTGAAACGGCCTGGCGTATAGCCGCGTGAACGCGATTCCGGCACGCCGGCAAACAGCTCACGTACTGGCGTAAAGACGCCGGTGTAGGTAGCCGGGTTGGAACGCGGGGTACGGCCAATCGGGCTCTGGTCGATATCGATAACTTTATCGAAATGTTCCAGCCCCTGAACGTCGCGGTACGGTGCCGGTTCAGCGATGGTGGCGCCGTTTAACTGGGTCTGGGCAATCGGGAACAGCGTGTCGTTAATCAACGTCGATTTACCAGAACCGGAGACGCCGGTGATGCAGGTAAACAGGCCGACCGGCAGCGTCAGGGTGACGTCTTTCAGGTTGTTACCTGTGGCGCCCGTCAGCTTGAGGACTTTTTCCGGGTTTGCCGGCACGCGGTTTTTCGGCACTTCAATTTTGCGTTTTCCGCTCATGAACTGCCCGGTTAACGACTCTGGCACCGCCATAATGTCGTCCAGCGTCCCTTCAGCCACTACCTGACCGCCGTGGACACCGGCGCCAGGGCCAATGTCGATAACGTGGTCGGCGGCGCGAATCGCGTCTTCGTCGTGCTCTACCACAATCACCGTATTGCCAAGGTTACGCAGGTGAATCAGCGTGCCGAGTAGACGTTCGTTGTCGCGCTGGTGCAGGCCGATAGACGGCTCATCCAGCACGTACATCACGCCAACCAGCCCCGCGCCAATCTGGCTTGCCAGACGGATACGCTGCGCCTCGCCGCCGGAGAGGGTCTCTGCGGAGCGGGAAAGCGTCAGGTAGTTCAGGCCGACGTTGACCAGGAACTTCAGACGGTCGCCGATCTCTTTCAGCACTTTTTCCGCAATTTGCGCACGCTGGCCGGAGAGCTTCAGGTTATTGAAGAAGTCCATCGCGTGACCGATGCTCATATCTGAGATCGTCGGCAGCGGTGTATTTTCAACGTAGACGTGGCGCGCTTCGCGACGCAGGCGGGTGCCGTCACAGCTGGCGCACGGACGGTTGCTGATGAACTTCGCCAGCTCCTCGCGCACCGCGCTGGATTCCGTCTCTTTATAGCGGCGCTCCATGTTGTGTAGCACGCCTTCGAACGGATGGCGACGCACGGACGTATCGCCACGGTCGTTGATGTATTTGAATTCAATCGACTCTTTGCCGGAGCCGTAGAGAATCGCTTTCTGCGCGGCGGCATCAAGGCTTTCCCACGGCGCTTCAACGTCGAATTCGTAGTGTTCTGCCAGCGATTTGAGCATCTGGAAGTAATAGAAGTTACGACGATCCCAGCCGCGAATCGCGCCGCCAGCCAGCGACAGCTCTGGATTCTGGATCACGCGGTCAGGGTCGAAATACTGCTGCACGCCCAGGCCGTCACAGGTTGGGCACGCGCCCGCCGGGTTGTTGAACGAGAACAGGCGTGGTTCAAGCTCGCGCATGCTGTAGCCGCAGATTGGGCAGGCGAAGTTGGCGGAGAACAGCAGCTCTTCCGCTTTCGGGTCATCCATATCGGCGACTACCGCCGTGCCGCCGGAAAGCTCCAGCGCGGTTTCAAACGATTCCGCCAGACGCTGCGTCAGGTCATCGCGTACTTTAAAGCGGTCAATCACCACTTCGATGGTGTGTTTCTTCTGCAGTTCGAGCTTCGGCGGATCGGACAGATCGCAGACTTCACCGTCGATACGTGCGCGGATATAGCCCTGGCTTGCCAGGTTTTCCAGCGTTTTGGTGTGCTCGCCCTTACGTTCTTTAATGATCGGGGCCAGCAGCATCAGGCGTTTACCTTCCGGCTGCGACAGCACGTTATCGACCATCTGGCTGACGGTTTGCGCCGCCAGCGGCACATCGTGATCCGGGCAGCGTGGCTCGCCTACGCGAGCGTAAAGCAGACGCAGGTAGTCGTGAATTTCGGTAATGGTACCGACCGTCGAACGCGGGTTGTGTGACGTCGACTTCTGCTCGATAGAAATCGCAGGCGACAGCCCTTCAATATGATCGACATCCGGCTTTTCCATCAGCGACAGGAACTGGCGCGCATAGGCAGAAAGCGATTCTACATAGCGACGCTGCCCCTCGGCGTAGAGGGTGTCAAAAGCCAGTGAGGATTTGCCAGACCCGGACAGCCCGGTCACAACAATCAGTTTGTCGCGAGGGATGACGAGGTTGATATTTTTGAGATTATGGGTGCGGGCGCCCCGAACTTCGATCTTATCCATTCACCTTTCCCGGTAGAGGAGATACACGGATTGCCTGGTTTGTTAGAAGGACAAACGGCAGAAACGGCTAATTATGACACAACTTAACCTGAATGAATATACAGTATTGGAATGCCGATTCCGGATGCTGATGAAAATTGCAGCGGGATAAGATGTTTAGTGGAATCTGTCTCCCAGCTACCAAAATACCGTCTGGAAATGATACACTGGCGCGTTTACACTTAATCAAGATTCATATTTCAGGAGAGACAAACATGGCCAGCAGAGGCGTAAACAAGGTGATTCTCGTCGGTAACCTGGGCCAGGACCCGGAAGTACGCTACATGCCGAATGGTGGCGCAGTTGCCAACATTACGCTGGCGACTTCCGAATCCTGGCGCGACAAAGCGACCGGTGAAATGAAAGAGCAGACTGAATGGCACCGCGTTGTGCTGTTCGGCAAGCTGGCGGAAGTAGCAGGCGAATACCTGCGTAAAGGCTCTCAGGTCTACATTGAAGGCCAGCTGCGTACCCGCAAATGGACCGATCAGTCCGGCGCTGAAAAATACACCACCGAAGTCGTGGTTAACGTTGGCGGCACCATGCAGATGCTGGGTGGACGCCAGGGCGGCGGTGCACCAGCAGGTGGCGGCCAGCAGCAGCAGGGCGGTTGGGGTCAGCCTCAGCAGCCACAGGGCGGCAACCAGTTCAGCGGCGGCGCACAGTCTCGCCCGCAGCAGCAGTCCGCCCCGGCACCGTCTAACGAACCGCCAATGGACTTCGATGACGATATCCCGTTCTGATAAACGGCAGATAACCGTCTGAAAAAAAAGCCCCGATTCGTCGGGGTTTTTTTATGTCTGTTGGGTCGGAGCCGATCCCGGCGGCGCTGCGGTACAAACCGGAAACATAGGTAACACTTTAGACCGGATACATGGGTAACAGTTATAACTGGCATAGAAGAGGAGACTCGCTATGCCCTGGACTGAGACCCGACCTATG
>NZ_VDAG01000098.1:0-35842 GCF_019584505.1 Kluyvera sp. EC_51
TACGCACCACCCCGTCAGTAGCTGAACAGGAGGGACAGCTGATAGAAACAGAAGCCACTGGAGCACCTCAAAAACACCATCATACACTAAATCAGTAAGTTGGCAGCATCACCGAACGCATTTTCAGTATTAATACCATCAGCAATACCCGCCATTAATACATCGCAGTTGGTTGCATCCAGTACTGAAAACTTAATTGAAGATGATCCACAGTTAATCACTAATACGACCGGGAATTCATTCATTTTACGACTCATCCTGAGCTTACAGATTAAAACAGTTTGTACACGATGTTGAGAATGGTCAGCAGACCAATAATGGTGACAAACACGTTATCCAGACGACCACGGTATTTCGCCAGCGATGGCGCTTTACGGATGGCGTACATCGGTAACAGGCACAGCAGGGAAGCGATAATCGGCGCACCCATGGCTTCAATCAGGTCCAGAATGTTCGGGTTGGCGTAAGCGACGACCCAGGTGGAGCCCATGATGAAGATCATGCTGATGGTGTTCAGTTTCCCGGAGGAGACTTTGGTTTTATCGCCTTTGTAGCCAAACTTCAGCACCAGGCCGTTCAGCCCTTCCAGCGTGCCGAGGTAGTGGCCGAAGAAGGATTTAAAGATAGCCACCAGGGCGATGATAGAGGCACCGTACTCCAGCGTGGTGGCGAAGGTCGACTTCGAACCAGACATAGAGGCAAAGTGGTTTGCCAGGTAAGAGAGCACCGGAATGTTCTGCGCTTTAGCTTCCGCCATGTTCTGCGGAGAGAGCGTAAACAGGCAGCTGAAGGCGAAGAACATCACCACGGCAACCATCAGTACGCTGGCGCGGGAGATAATCTGCGAACATTTCTGCTCGGTGAATTCACGGCCAAAGTCCTTCTCATACTCTTCGCGCTTGGAGACCACGAAGGAAGAGACGATTGGCGAGAAGTTAAAGGAGAACACCATGATGGAGATACCCAGCCATACGGTCACCAGGATACCGTCGTGCCCGGTCATCGCGATATTGCTGAGGTCCACCTGATCGATAGCGGCAGAGTTCCAGTAAGGGATCAGCGACAGCGAAATCAGCACCAGGCAGGCAATGAACGGCCAGACCAGGTAGCTCATCACTTTAACCATCAGGTCTTTACCAAACCAGATAACGAAAGCCATCAGCAGCAGCAGGAACAGGGCGACAAAGCCACGGTTCAGCGCTGGCATCTGCAGCTGGTTTTCCCAGAAGGTCATAAAGGTGTTGGTAATGGTGACGCCATAGATCCACAGCAGCGGGCAGATGGCGAAGAAGTACAGGAAGGTGATTACCACGCCGCCCGTCTTACCAAAATGCTCCTCTACCGTTTCGGTGATGTTGCCGGAGGGGTTAGACCCTGACAGGCACAGACGCGCCAGCGCGCGGTGGCAGTAGAAGGCAATTGGGTAAGCCAACAGCAGCATCAGGAGAATGGGGATTAGCCCACCAAACCCGGCGCGAATCGGGAAGAACAATACCCCGGCGCCGATGGCGGTGCCGAATAAACCCAGGGTCCACGTAGTATCTGATTTACGCCAGACAGATTGTTTGGTCTGACTGGATATAATGCTTTCAGTAGTACTCATATCCTATCCTCAGCGAAGTGTAATAGTAGAATTAAGCGTCAACTAAACCGGTAATTTGTGATACGCGAGATAAGTCGATATTCCCGCCAGAAATAATGCTGACCGTTTTTCTGTTTTGGATATAGCTATCTAATTTGCCGCTTAATAATGCCGCACAGGCCAGGGCACCAGCACCTTCGGTAACGACTTTATTACGCTGAATAAGGGCGATCATGCTTTTACGAATTTCATCTTCGTTGACCAGCACAATATCATCGACGAGGTCACGAACGATTTCATAGGTTAAATTACCCGGGCGAGAGACGTCACAGCCGTCTGCCAGGGTGCCGGTCGTTCGGTGCGTGGTTATATTTCCGGCATAGTAAGAGGCAGCCATGCCGTGAACGTTTTCCGATTGAACGCCGATCACTTTAATCGTTGGGTTAATTGATTTAATGGCGATAGCAATACCGGCAATTAAACCGCCGCCGCCGATGGGCACAATCACGTTATCGACATCATAGAGGTCTTCGAGAATTTCCAGACCAATGGTGCCTTGCCCGGCAATCACTTTCGGGTCGTCATACGGAGGGATAAAAATACGGCCTTCCATTTCAACAATTTCGCTTACCTTGGCGATGGTATCGTTGAAGTTATCGCCGTGCAGAACCACTTCCGCAGAGTAGTCGCAGGTGGCGGCCACTTTAGATTTCGGCGCGCCTTTTGGCATCACCACTTTGCCGTCAATGCCCAGCATGGCGCAGGAGAGTGAAACGCCCTGCGCATGGTTGCCCGCCGAGCAGGCCACCACGCCTTTACGTCTTTCGGCTTCGGTCAGGGAGCTGAGTTTATTAAAGGCGCCACGGATTTTAAACGAACCCGTACGTTGCATATTTTCGAACTTCAGGAAGATATCGCCTTTGCATTGCTCACTAAAATAGTTTGAGCGCGGCATACCGGTTTTATAAATTTTACCTGCGAGGCGTTTTTTTGGCTTCAATAATATCTTCAATTGCAACCGGGAGATCGTATGTAATATGCATGATAACCTCATAACCTAAGTATTAGGGTAATAGATGTCCGTCACCACTGACCGATAAATAGATCGGTGGTATTTGTAATGGGCTTTTAAAACTACTGGGTTATTTAATATTCATTATTTGTTTTTGCCTGCGTCCATTGCAGGCCGAGTATTCCTTTGCTAATTGCACCAGAATTGATGCGGCTTTTTTTATTCGATAATTCTTTGACCACACGGCGGCGTAGCGCGCCACGGGAAGTACTTCTTCAACCTCGAGCGTAATAAACTGGTCTGAGCCAAAAGGTGCGGTCATATCGCAAGGAATTACCGTCAGAAAATCGGCATTGAGAACAAGATTATAAATAGTGACCACCGAGTCGGTCTTAACAATGTTTTCAATGCTGATGCCATTTCGTTGTAGCGTAATAAGCAGTTCGCTGTAGTAGCCCATATTAGTTTGTGGTAACACCCACTGTGCGTCTTTCAGCGAAGCCAGCGTGGGGTTACCGCTGCATGTTCGGGATTTGTTTGCCACCACCACAAACTCTGACTCGAAAAGCGGCTCAACGTGCAGGTCCTGCAGCTTCATCTCATCGCTTAAAGTGCCAATCGCGAAATCCAGGCGACCATCGCGCAGGGCGGGCAGGAACGAGGAGAGCTGTGCTTCGAACATTGAGATCTGTACCTTCGGGAACACCTCTTTAAATTTTTGAATCATGTCAGACATAAAGGTGAAGCCAATCAGCGACGGAAAGCCGAATGAGACGTCTACGGCCGCATCGTCGGTCATGCTGTTCATCTCATTCACCATGTTGGTCATCTCACGGGTGATGGATTCCGACCAGGAGAGCAGCACCTGGCCTGGGTGAGTCAGCGTGACGCCGGTATTCTTGCGAACGATAAGCTCGGCACCAAAGTAAGTTTCAATATCGCTTATGATTTTACTGACTGCAGGCTGCGTTAACCCCAGCTCTTTTGCTGCAGAACCAATAGAACCACTACGGATCACTTCCTGAAAGACCACCAGATTCTGTATTTTAGGGAGAATAAATGTGTTCATAACAATCCGTGTTAATTACTTTGTTGACGGAAATAAGTGTAACAAATTAACCGGTTGGGGATTTGTGCGAGCACTCACAAATTGTCTTTTGATGAATTTCAGTACGCTAAGGTTTGCTTAATAAATTAAGTAATATCAATATGTTATCTGTTTTAATATAACGATTTGTCCTGATTTTAATCAAAAAATTATGGGGGGATAACAATATTTTATGGCGATAACGATGGCCATTTTTTTGCGGCACTAATAATCGCCATCTGGCGATCTTTCAAGCAATTATCGGGTAATTAACGGTCAATAAATGGCTTAAATTTAATGTGTAATTTATCAACTTAAATTTTAAATGAATCATTATTCTTATTAAAGAATGTCGGGTATCACATTTTTCACCCGCGATTGTGCTGAAAGATACGTATTAGTTATTAACTCTAAAAACATTATCTACAATTTATTATCATATATAACATTTATTTAACTATGGTTTTTTGCCCATTTTTTGGGTGTTCATTTTGGTTATGAAATCGGTTGCTTTTGTTTTGTGTTGTGAAAAGTTTGATGGGTAGTGTTTTATGTTGATGCTCACAGATCTGCATTCTTCTTTGCGAGGGGGGAAAGCGGGGGATGATAACGCGAAGAGAAAAGGGTAACCCGATGGGCTACCCCAATAGCTGAATATCAGCTCAGCGCCACCTTAATGCCCAGCGCAATCAGCAACCCGCCCAGCATCTTATCAATAATTTTCTGTGCTTTTGCCAGCCCACGGCGTACCGGCGCGCTCTGGATAAGCACCACCAGCATTGGCCACCAGATGACGGAAACGGTGAGGATCACCCCGGCGTACCAGAGTTTCTCCGGGAAACCGGATTTCACGTTCAGTACCTGAGTGAAAATAGAGAGGAAGAACAACGTGGCTTTCGGGTTCAGCAGGTTACACAGATAGCCTTGCAAAAACGCCTTTTTTAGCGTGGTTTCCTGCTGAACAACGCCGGTCATGTCCATGCTTTTATGCCCGCGCGCCAGCAGCGCCAGCAGACCCACCCAGATAAGATAGGCTGCGCCCGCGTACTTCAGAATATCGAACAGCCATGGCGTGGTGGTGATCACTACCGCCAGACCGGCCACGCAGTAAGACATATGCGTCAGCACGCCGCAGGTGATGCCAAAGGCGGTCATCATGGCGGGCAGTCGGCGATAGCGCGCGGCGTTTTTAATCACCATAAAGAAGTCCGGGCCGGGTGACAAAATGCCGAGCGTGGCAATAGACGCAACGAACGCCGTTGCACCAATAGAAGGTATGAACATTAGGGTGGTCTCTTATCAGGAAGGCGAATAAATTAGAGCGGGATCACAAAACCCACTATGACCGGAATCAAGGTTTCCGCGCTTTATCCTGCAAGCGTCGCCGTCTCGTTGAGCTGCTCCAGCAACTGATTGACCGCCGGGTTCTCCACCGCCTGAACCGCATAGCAAATGCCAATTCGCCGCAGTAACGGATACCCCGGCAGCGCCTGGGCGCTGAGGTCGCAGCGGGCTTCAATCAGCGAGCGTGGCGCAATCGCCAGACCAAACCCCGCCTCGACCAGATCCAGCGCCAGCGTAAAGCTGCCCGCATTGGCGCTGGGCGCTCCGGCCGCCGTGCCGTAAAACGGCAGGAAGCGCTGATGAGAATCGTGGGCCGGATACATCACCCAAGGGTAGCTATAGAGCTGCTCAAGCGTCAGCTCCGCCACCTGCGCCAGCGGATGGTCGCAGGGGAACGCCAGCATATAGTGCTCGTCGAACAGCGGCATAAACAGCTCGTCTTCGCAGCGCAGGCTCTCGCAGCCGAGACGAATATCCCCGGTACAGCCAGGGTCGAGCGTGACCAGTGTCTCCGGCATCTCAAGATGAATACGCTGTAGCAGTGAGGCCAGACACGGCGAGGCGATGTCCTGCTCGACGCCGATATTCAGCGGCGCGCGGTCCTGGCGTTTACGAAAGCGCGAGGTGAGGGTCGCCATCTCCTGAAGCATACGGCAGGCGTGCGGATAGAGCGCGCGCGCATCTTCCGTCACCTCCACGCCGCGGGGCTTACGTACAAAGAGTTGCGTACCGAGTTCCTCTTCCAGTGCTTTCACGGTGGCAGAGAGCGCAGGCTGTGTCAGACTTAACTGTTCAGCCGCGCGGGTAATATTGCGCTCTTCAAATACGCAGATGAAGGCGCTGAGCTGTCGCTTATCCATAGATTTATGTTATGGCTGTGAAAAAAACAAACCATTTTTCACCATTCTCATCCGGATTTAAAGTAGCGCCATCAATTTTATTTATGAGGAATACCAATGAACGCTGCATCTAAACCATTAGTCGTGATTACCGGTGCCAGCTCCGGGATTGGCCTGGCCACGACAAAACTGCTGTCAGAACGCGGACATGCGCTGCTGCTGCTGGCGCGTCGTGTGGATCGCATGACCGCGCTGAACTTGCCGCGCACTCTGTGCCGTTCGGTAGACGTCACCAACCGTCAGGCGGTGGCCGACGCCATTGCCGAGGCGGAACAGCAATTTGGGCCGGTTGATGCGATGGTCAACAACGCGGGCGTGATGCTGCTGGGCAATATCGACGATCAAAACCCGGATGAATGGGAACAGATGATCGACGTTAACGTCAAAGGGTTGCTGAACGGCGTTCACGCGGTGACGAAAGGGATGATTGAGCGCAAAGCGGGCACCATCATCAATATCAGCTCCATTGCCGGGCGCAAAACCTTCCCGAACCACGTGGTCTACGTCGGCACCAAGTTTGCGGTGCACGGCCTGTCCGAAAACCTGCGTGAAGAGCTGTCGCCGCACAACGTGCGCGTGGTGGTGATTGCACCGGGGGCGGTGGAAACCGAACTGCTGAGCCACACGACCAGCGACGACATTAAAGCCGGTTATCAGAGCTGGAAGCAGGATATGGGCGGTAAAGTGCTGAGCCCGGAAGATGTGGCCCATGCTATCGAGTACGCCTATTCCCAGCCGCAGTACGTTTGTATCCGTGAAATTGTGCTAGCGGCGACCCGTCAGGGCGCATAATTTATCGTGAAATAAAAAATAGATAGCCATATTGATAACGTTATTATTTATGTGGCTATTTTCATAATAGATTATTCTGACCCGATTCTACGTTATTTATTTTTCCTATGACCTGCTGCACTGTTATTGCACCTGATGTGCTTTTACGGTGCGTGCTAATTTTATGACTACGTCATTATTTATTTAAAAACTCTATAAAAACAGTCTATTAAATATCTGGCACGTGCCTTGCTAATTGAATTCCATCTTGTATACCAACAGGAATTCAACGATGGCATTAATGACAGGACAAACGCTGGCCGCATGGCGTCAGCAAATCAGTCAGGACAGCGACTCCGTTCTTACGCTTTTAATTGAACATATTAATACCTTCTCCGCAGAGGATAACGCGTGGCTGGCGATCGCCAGCGAAGCGCAGTTGAAGGCACAATTAGCCGCGTTAATTCCGCTGTATCAAAATAACCCGCAAGCCCTGCCATTATTTGGTATTCCGTTTGCGGTCAAAGACAATGTGGACGTGGCGGGATGGCCTACCACCGCGGCCTGTCCGGCGTTTGAATATATTGCCGAGCAGGATGCCACGGCGGTTGCCCGGCTAAAAGCCGCCGGGGCGATTGTGGTGGGCAAAACCAACCTCGATCAGTTCGCCACCGGGCTGGTGGGTACGCGCTCTCCCTACGGTGCGGTGGTCAATACGTTCAACCCCGATTACGTCAGCGGCGGCTCCAGCTCCGGCTCGGCCTCCGTGGTGGCGCGTGGCCTGGTGCCGTTCGCCTTTGGCACCGACACCGCCGGTTCCGGGCGCGTGCCCGCCGGGTTTAACAATATCGTCGGCCTTAAACCGACCAAAGGCTGGCTCTCAGCCAAAGGCGTAGTCCCGGCCTGCCGACTCAATGACACCCTGTCAGTATTTGCCCTGACGGTAGACGACGCCTTTTATATCGCCTCGCTGGCGGGCGGCACGGATGCTGAGGATGCTTACTCGCGCGCCAACCCGGGGACGGCACCCGCTACGCTTGCACCGAACCCGACCTTTGCCGTGCCGGAGACGCTGAACTTCTTCGGCGACGTGCAGGCGCAGGCGGCGTGGGAACAGGCTATTGATGCGCTGTGTGCAAGTGGCGTCACGCTAAAACCTATCGATTTCTCCGTCTTTTCCCAGCTTGCTGAACAGCTCTATCAGGGCCCGTGGGTCGCTGAGCGCACGGCGGCGGTGGGCGACATGCTCCAGCACCCCGAACAGATGGACCCGACCGTTTACACCATCGTCTCTGCGGGCCTGAATTACAGCGCGGTCGATGCCTATAACGCTGAATACCTGCGCGCCGAGCTGGCGCAAAAAATCCAGCAGACGCTGGGCGAGGTCGACGCGCTGGTGGTGCCAACGTCGCCGACCATTCATACCCTGAAGGAGATGGAGCAGGAACCGATTCGCTTCAACTCCCAATTCGGTACCTACACCAACTTCACCAACCTTGCTGACCTCAGCGCGCTGGCGCTGCCCGCGCCGTTCCGCGCCGATGGCCTGCCGGCAGGTATCACCCTGCTTGCTCCCGCGTGGCACGACCGGGCGCTGGCCGATTTTGGTCAACGCTGGCAGCAACAGCTGGCGCTGCCATTAGGGGCGACCGGGCTGCCGTTCGCGCCAAACGCCACCGCGCTGCCGCCGTCCCCGCATCATGTGCGCATTGCCGTGGTCGGCGCGCATCTGCGCGGTATGCCGCTCAACTTCCAGCTCACTACCCGTCATGCCGTTTTTGTGGAAGCCACGCAGACGGCAGCGACCTATCGGCTGTACGCGCTGGCCAATACCCAGCCGCAAAAGCCGGGGCTGGCCCGTGATGCCTCCGGCGCGGCGATTGAGGTTGAGCTGTGGGATATCCCGTTGGCGCGCTTTGGCGAGTTCGTGGCGGAAATTCCGTCGCCGCTGGGCATTGGCTCGCTGGAACTCGGCGATGGCCGCTGGGTGAAAGGCTTTATCTGTGAACCGGCGGCGCTGAACGATGCCGTGGACATTACCGAATTCAAGGGCTGGCGGCACTGGGTTGCCCGTAAGGAGAGCCACCATGTTTAACACCGTGCTGATTGCTAACCGTGGCGAAATTGCCTGCCGCGCGATCCGAACCCTGAAGCGTCTCGGTATCACCAGCGTGGCGGTCTACTCCGACGCCGATAAAAATGCCGAACACGTTAAGCAGGCCGATATTGCACTGGCGCTGGGCGGCGAAAAGGCCAGCGACAGCTACCTGAAAATTGACGCGATTATTGCCGCTGCGCAGGAAAGCGGCGCGCAGGCTATCTGGCCGGGCTACGGTTTTCTCTCGGAAAGCCTGCCGTTTGCCGACGCCTGTGACAAGGCGGGCATTGTATTTATCGGCCCTACCGCGCAGCAGATTGGCGAGTTTGGCCTGAAGCACCGCGCTCGCGAGCTGGCCGCTGAAGCGGGCGTACCGATGACCCCGGGGACCGGGCTGCTTAACTCGCTCGACGAGGCGCTGAATGCGGCGCAGAACATTGGCTACCCGGTGATGCTGAAAAGCACGGCGGGCGGCGGTGGGATTGGTCTGACGCGCTGTGCCGACGCACAGGCTCTGGCGCAGGGTTGGGAGAGCGTGCGTCGTCTGGGCGAGCAGTTCTTTAGCGATGCCGGGGTGTTTGTTGAGCGCTGCGTGGATCGTGCGCGCCATATCGAAGTGCAGATTTTTGGCGACGGCAAAGGCAACGTGGTGGCGCTCGGCGAGCGCGACTGTTCGCTCCAGCGCCGCAACCAGAAGGTGGTGGAAGAGACGCCAGCACCGAATCTGCCAGCAGCGACCCGCAAAGCGATTCTCGATGCCGCGGTGCAGCTCGGTAAGCTGGTTAACTACCGCAGTGCCGGGACGGTGGAGTTTATCTACGATGCCGCGCTGGACGCGTTTTATTTCCTCGAAGTGAATACCCGTCTTCAGGTTGAGCACCCGGTGACCGAATGCGTCACCGGGCTGGATCTGGTGGAGTGCATGCTGCGCGTAGCGGCCAATGAGCCTATCGACTGGGCGCGTCTGGCGAAAGCGCCGCAGGGGGCGGCGATTGAAGTGCGCCTTTATGCTGAAAGTCCGCTGAAAAACTTCCAGCCGAGCCCTGGCGTCCTGACCGAAGTGGTCTTCCCGGACGATGTGCGCATTGATACCGGCGTGACCACCGGCAGCGAAGTCTCCGCGTTTTACGACCCGATGATCGCCAAGCTGATTGTCCATGCGCCAACCCGCGCGGCGGCGCTGGCAAAACTGGCGACGGCGCTTGACGCCACGCGACTGCACGGCATCGCCACTAACCTCGACTACCTGCGGCAGATTACCGCCAGCGAGGCGTTTGTCAGCGGCACCGCCTGGACGCGGATGCTCGACAGCGTGGTGGCGCAGTCGCCGATGATTGAAGTCTTGCAGCCCGGCACCTGGAGCAGCGTGCAGGATTATCCGGGCCGTCAGGGCTACTGGGATATCGGCGTGCCGCCGTCCGGCCCGATGGATGATTTTGCCTTCCGCCTGGCGAACCGCATTGTCGGTAACCACGAATCGGCGGCCGGGCTGGAGTTCACCCTTCAGGGGCCGGTGCTGCAGTTCCATGCCGATGCGCTGATTGCCCTGACCGGGGCCGATTGTCAGGCGAAGCTGGACGATGAAGCGGTGCCGATGTGGCAGCCGGTAGCGGTGAAAGCAGGGCAAACCCTGAGCTTGGGCCGCGCGCAACGCGGCTGTCGGGGGTATCTGGCGGTGCGTAACGGTCTTGATGTGCCGGTCTATCTCGGCAGCCGTTCCACCTTCGCGCTGGGACAGTTTGGCGGCCACGCGGGGCGCACGCTGAAGGTTGCGGACCTGCTGCCAATCTCACGTCCTGAGCTGGCGGCCTGCACGACGCCCGCGCCTATTTCCGAGCCGAAGGCACTCTCGACGGCGCTGATCCCCGAATACGGTGAAGTCTGGCGCATTGGCGTGCTCTACGGGCCGCACGGCGCGCCGGACTTTTTCACCCAGGAGGCTATCGACGAGTTCTTCGCCAGCGACTGGCAGGTGCACTACAACTCCAACCGCCTCGGCGTGCGCTTAGTCGGCCCTAAACCGAGCTGGACGCGCCCGAACGGCGGTGAGGCGGGGCTGCATCCGTCGAACGTGCATGACTGCGAATACGCCATTGGCGCGATTAACTTTACCGGCGACTTCCCGGTGATCCTCACCCGCGACGGCCCAAGCCTCGGCGGCTTTGTCTGCCCGGTGACCATCGCCAAAGCGGAGCTGTGGAAAGTCGGGCAGGTGAAGCCGGGCGACCGCATTCGCTTCTACCCGATCAGCGTGGAAGATGCGGTGGCACGGGAAAACGCGATGGACCGCAGTGTGGACACCCTGCAAACCACCGCGCTGCCGGAATTTGCTATGCCGTCGCTTGCCGACCGCGACGGGGTTTCCGCCACCGGGCTGGTGTCGCTGCCCGCGACCTTCAGCACCCCGGCGATTGTTTATCGTCAGGCGGGCGACAACTACATCCTGATTGAGTACGGCGAGAACGTGCTGGATCTGGCGCTGCGTCTGCGCGTTCACGTGCTGATGGAGCAGTTGCGCGAACGGGCGCATCCGGGGATTAAAGAGCTGTCTCCCGGCGTGCGTTCGCTGCAGGTGCGCTACGACAGCCGTGAAATCAGCCAGGCCGCGCTGGTGGCGCTGCTGCTGGAGCAGGAGGCGCGCATCGGTGATGTCACCCGCATGAAGGTGCCATCTCGCGTTGTCCATCTGCCGATGGCCTTCGAAGACAGCGCCACGCTGGACGCCGTCAGCCGCTACGCCGATACCGTGCGCGCGACCGCGCCGTGGCTGCCGAACAACGTCGACTTTATCCAGCGCATTAACGGCCTGCCGACCCGTGAAGCGGTGATGGAGACCCTGTTTGATGCCAGCTATCTGATTCTGGGGCTGGGCGACGTCTACCTCGGCGCGCCGTGTGCGGTGCCGGTGGATCCACGTCATCGCCTGCTGAGCTCCAAGTACAACCCGGCGCGCACCTTCACCGCCGAAGGCACGGTGGGCATCGGCGGCATGTACATGTGTATCTACGGCATGGACTCGCCGGGCGGCTATCAGCTGGTGGGGCGCACGCTGCCCATCTGGAACAAATTCCTCAAAAACGCGCAGTTCAGCGAGGGTGAGCCGTGGCTACTGCGTTTCTTCGACCAGGTGCGTTTCTACCCGGTGAGCGAAGCGGAGCTGACCCTGCTGCGCGATGATTTCCGCGAAGGCCGCGCGGCGGTGCGTATTGAAGAGACGGTGTTCGACTTTGCCGAGCACCTGCAGTTCCTCGATGACAACGCCGACGATATCGCCCGTTTCCGTCAGCTGCAGTCTGCGGCGTTTGAAGCGGAGGTGGAGCGCTGGCATCTGGACGACCAGGAGGCCGACGTTGAAAGCCTGTTGCCGACGCAGGAAGAGGCCATCGACGACGGCGCGCTGCCGGTGACCGCCGATATGAACGGCAATATCTGGAAGGTGCTGGTCGCGCCTGGCGAGACGGTGGAAGCCGGCCAGACGCTGGTCATCGTGGAAGCGATGAAAATGGAGCTGGCGATTCACGCCCCGCAGGCGGGCATCGTTAAACGCATCGGCTGCCAGCCGGGCCGCCCGGTGAGCCCGGGTGACGCGCTGCTGTGGCTGGAATAGGGAGAAGCAGATGACGGAAGCGAACGGCAAAAAGCGCACGGTGGGGCTGGCGGAGCGTATCTATCTGGCGCTGAAAAACGACATTTTTGATTTCCGCCTGATGCCCGGCGAGCACTTTAGCGAAAACGAAATCTCCGAGCGCATGGCGGCCAGCCGCACGCCGGTGCGCCAGGCGCTGTTCTGGCTGGCGCACGAAGGCTATGTGCAGGTTTACTCGCGCAGCGGCTGGCAGGTGAAACCGTTCGACTTCACCTATTTCGAGGCGCTATACGACTTCCGCATCGTGCTGGAAATGGAGGCGGTGAAGCGTCTGTGCGCCATGCCATCGCAGGAGCGCGCGGCCCATCTCGCGCCGCTGCTCGCCTTCTGGTGCGATGCGCCGCAGATGCCGCCGGGTAAGGAACTCTCGCGGCACGATGAGGCGTTTCATACCGCACTGGTGAGCGCCACCGGCAACGGCGAGATGGCGCGCGTGCATGTCGAGTTGACGGAGAAAATGCGCATTATTCGCCACCTCGACTTCACCCGCGAGGACCGCGTGGACGCGACCTACAGCGAACACGCACAGGTGCTTCGCGCCATAGTGCAGCAGCAAACTGAAGAGGCGCAGCGGATCCTCACTGCGCATATTTCACAGAGTAAGGCCGAGGTCAGAAAAATAACCCTACATCGGCTACAGCAGGCTCGTTTACAACCCGTTTCACCGTAGTTGCGGCATCCGCCCCATCCCAGTGGGGAACTTTTATCACTCAATATCGTTTAGGGGTTTTGGTCATGAAAAGACGTTCTTTACTGAAAGCATTTGCCCTGTCGGCCACCTTTTTGAGCATGGGCTTCTCTTTGCAGGCATACGCAGCGGACACCATTAAAATCGGCATTATGCACTCGCTCTCCGGCACCATGGCGATTTCCGAAACGCCGCTCAAAGACGTGGCGCTGATGACCATCGATGAGATCAACGCCAAGGGCGGCGTGCTGGGCAAAAAGCTCGAACCGGTGGTGGTTGACCCGGCCTCCAACTGGCCGCTGTTCGCCGAGAAAGCGCGCCAATTGCTGACCCAGGATAAAGTGGCGGCGGTGTTCGGCTGCTGGACCTCGGTATCGCGTAAATCCGTGCTGCCGGTGTTTGAAGAGCTGAACGGCCTGCTGTTCTACCCGGTGCAGTATGAAGGCGAAGAGATGTCGCCAAACGTCTTCTACACCGGCGCGGCGCCAAACCAGCAGGCGATTCCGGCGGTGGAATATATGATGAGCGAAGACGGCGGTAGCGCGAAGCGCTTCTTCCTGCTTGGCACCGACTATGTCTACCCGCGCACCACCAACAAGATCCTGCGCGCCTTCCTGCACTCGAAAGGGGTTCAGGATAAAGATATTGAAGAGGTCTACACGCCGTTTGGCTACAGCGACTACCAGACCATCGTGGCGAACATCAAAAAATTCTCCGCGGGCGGTAAAACGGCGGTGATCTCCACCATCAACGGCGACTCTAACGTACCGTTCTACAAAGAGCTGGCCAACCAGGGCATTAAAGCCACCGATGTGCCGGTGGTGGCGTTCTCCGTCGGTGAAGAAGAGCTACGCGGCATTGATACCAAACCGCTGGTGGGGCATCTGGCGGCGTGGAACTACTTTGAGTCGGTGAGTAACCCGGTGAACGAGAAGTTTGTCGCGGATTACCGCGCTTATGCCAAAGCGCACAAGCTACCGAACGCCGATACCGTGGTCACCAACGACCCGATGGAAGCAACCTACGTCGGCATTCATATGTGGGCGCAGGCGGTGGAGAAGGCGGGAACGACCGACGTGGATAAGGTGCGTGCGGCGATGGCCGGGCAGACCTTTGCGGCACCGAGCGGCTTTACGTTGACCATGGACGCGACCAACCACCATCTGCATAAGCCGGTGATGATCGGCGAAATTGAAGAGAACGGTCAGTTTAATGTGGTGTGGAACACCGATAAGCCGGTGCGTGCACAGCCGTGGAGCCCGTATATTCCAGGGAATGATAAGAAGCCGGATACGCCGGTGAAAACGGGCGGGAAGTAAGGTTTGGTAACGGGGGCGGTGGTTTGATAGAGGGGAGATCCATTTGGGTTTATCACTCTGTTGCGCTCCCTTCCAGCGCGAGCCATATAAACTGCGCGGGAGCAGGGAGCGATTTGGCGATTTAGACGCCATCAAAAAACGTGCGGTCTTTTAGCTAACAGCAAAAACCAAAGTAACTGAAACCGATGAGTCCCCGCTGGAAATCGGCGAGCCGTAGCACGGAAGACAAGGTCAGTCCGCCATGGATGGCGGACTGAGGCGAACCGAGACAGGACGTCGAGTTTCGCCGTGCCGCAGGCTGGAGTCGTAGGCGAGCGTAGTGCGAAGCACCGATTTCCCTGCGGGGCCGCGGGGATTGCGAAGGGGTGCGCGGCCGCACCCCTTGGCCCGTTCACCGGTGAAGGAACTTCATATTCCACCCGACGTAAAGTGAACGGAACCCTTCACCTTACTGACAAATATCAGGTTTTTTTGCCCTGACTCGAGCTAACAGCGTAACTCTTCCATCAGAACAGCACCGAATAATTCAACCCAAACGTCCGCCCGCGGCCTTTGTAGTCATACAGCGACGCCGGGCCATAGCCAGGGCTGTAGTACATCGGCGCACGCTGACCCCACACGGTGGTGTAATCACGGTCGAAGAGGTTTTCGACGCTGAAGCTCAGCTTACCAACTGGCAGAGCGTAGCTGCCGAGCAGGTCGATAGTGGTGTAACCATCAATCTCATTGCCCGCTTCGTCACGCAGCTTAAACGACGTTGTGCTCTGCACACGCAGGCTCCACGGGTCCGGTGCCCAGCCGATATAGGCGGTAGCTTTCGACGGGCTGGCAACCTTCACGTCATATTTTTCCCAGTTGCCGTTCACCTTCGACTCGGTTTTCAACACGTTAAAGTTGCCGCCGGTGCTCCAGTTGGTGTCTGGAATAAAGTAGTCCACCGCGCCTTCCACGCCGTAAATACGACGTTTATCGTCGATTACGCTGATGGTTAGATCTTTATTCGCCTTCACGTTCTTATCGGACAGCGAGTAGTAAGCCGCGATTTGAGTACGCAGGTTATCGCCGGTGTAGCGCCAGCCAAGCTCATAAGAGTTGACCTTGATCCCCTCCAGCTTGCTGTCATCGACGTTAACGCTGTTGACGAGCGGCAGATGCCCGTTGACCGCTGGGCCATATTTCCCTCGGCCATAGTATTTCCCCGGATCGGGTAACTCCACGCCCTGAGAGAAGTTAAACCACGTCTGCTGCCGCTCGGTGATGTGCATCAATAGCCCGGCATTAAACAGGAAGTTGTCGTAATCGGTAGACCCGCCCGGTATCGCATCGGCCGAGGTGGCCGTGCCGTCAGCAATCTTCTGCTGCTCGCCATAACCGACAAAATCATCGATCTTATTCTCGGTGTACTGGTAACGCACGCCGCCGCTGAGGGTGAAGATCTCGTTGATGTCGTAGCTTGACTGTAAAAATGCCGCCAGGTTGCTGATGTCGTAGGAAGGGTAGCGCCCGGTGGTGTAAATTTGCTGGTTGTTCATCCCGCCGGAAGCGTTAGCCAGATCCTTATTGAAGTACATCTGGTTGGAGGTAAAGCGTTCGTGATCGGCATCCAGCCCGTAGGTGAGCTGCCAGCCGTCCAGCGGCGTACTGTTCAGGGTGAGCTTAGCGCCGTACTGGTTGGTCTTTTGCTGTGAGGCGGAGAAGCTCGACAGGGTGTTGATATCGTTGATTTTTGTGACCGTCGGGAAAGGATAGAACTTCAACGATTCATCACGATAGTAAACCTGACCGACCAGTTCCTGACCAAGGAAGTCGCTGTTGGAATACTGCAGGCTCATCAGGTGACGCTCGGTACCGGGAATACGGTCGGAGTTCAGGCCACTGCTGACGTATGGCTTAGATGTGCCGTTCAGCGCCGAGAAATCTTTCCCCAGATTCAGGCCATAATCATCATCGCCCTGGCTCTTGTAGTACTGGGTCACCAGCTGCAGTTGCTGGTTTTCATCAATATTCAGCGTCCCGGTGCCCATCAGATCCAGACGGTCGGAATACTGTAGCCCGGTCTGAGTGTTATCGAGCAGGGTGGCGTCGCCGTTACCGTCGTACCAGCCGCCAAATTTCTGATAGGCCACCGACATGCGCCCTGAGATATGCTCGTTACCGCCGGAGACGGCGCTGGCAATACGCTCGTCGTGATCTTTACTGCTATTAAAGCCGCTTTTGGTGCCCGCTTCGAACTCGACCTGGGTTTCCGGCTGGCCTTTTTTGGTCACGATATTGATAAGCCCGCCGGTACTGCCGCCGCCGTACAGCGAAGTCGCGCCGGAGATCACTTCAATGTGCTCGATGTTGAATGGGTCGATGGAGTCCAACTGGCGGCTGTCGGTACGCGAGGAGTTGAGGCGCACGCCGTCAATCAGCACGACCAGCGGGCGACCGCGCACGTTCATGCCGTAGTTGGTGCGGCTTTGGCTGCTGACGTCCAGGCCGGGAATCAGCTGGGCCAGCGCGTCTTTTAGCTCTTTACCGCCCTGAATCTGTTGTTCCAGTTCGGCATTTTCGATAACCCAGGTGGTTTGCGCCATCTCGGCTACGGTGCGGTTGTTACGGCTGGCGGATATCACCATATTTTCGTCATCGCTTTGTTGGGCGACGGCGGGCGCCATCATGGCAAGCAGCAAGGGGTTAAGCGCCCAGAGAGTATATTTCTTATTAATCATCATCATTCCTGCGCACGGGCAGACAACGATCGGCCCAAAGATGCGCGTAGTGAGTTAAAGAAGCAGCGTGGTGCTACATGAAAAAATGCAAATGCGAATTTTGTGTATAACGTTTCTCATTATCAATAACCGATTTTGATAGTTGCATATTCCTTCACACTTTGAATAATTTTTTTTCGTCCTGAAATAACCACGTAAATAACATGGAATAAGAGAGGGGAGAGATATAAATAATTATTTTGGCCCACGATTAAATCTATTTATTTTCCCTATGACGAACTGCGCTATTACCGTGCGCGGATGTGCTGTGGCGGTGCGATAGAATATTGAATAAAGATATTGTTTTTATTTTAATTCTAATAAAATCAGTTTGTTATATATTTGGCATGCGCATTGCTAATTGAATTCCATCTTGTATACCAACAGGAATTCAACGATGAACATAATGATGAGACAACGCGCGGCGCTGTACTTCCCCGCCTTGCTCTTTCTCTTTTTAAGCGGCCTGTTGACCAGCCTTCCGGCGCGAGCCGGTGCGGCGGCCGATTATGGTCATGCCAGCCGTACCGAGCAGGCGCAACTGCTTCAGGCGTGGGCCGCCGCCCCGCAGGCTGACCGTCTGCCACTGCTGCAGGCGCTGAGCCAGGAAACGGTGGTCAGCGATGCTGAGGGCCAGCTGTTTACGGAAAAAAATGGCCAGCTAACACCGCTGGAAGGGAGCGCTGCGCCTGCTGGCAGCACCAAAAAAGTGTTTATGAATAACCGTATTCGCGGACTAGTGGCCAGCGCGCTGGCCTCGCATCAACTGGTCAGCAACGACGTGAAGGTGCGCCTGAACGCGGCGCTGACCTTGCAAAACAGCGCCCAGCAGGATCAACTGCCGATGTTCAGCCAGCGTCTGGCAGTGGAAGCGGATGCCGGTGTGCACACCGCGCTGGCGATTGCCGTCGCTAATTTACAGCTCTCCGATAGCCGTGCAGACCAGCGCCTCAACGCCGTGAAATTGCTCGGTGAAGCCAGCGACCCGCAGGTGCAGGCGAGCCTCAGCCGACTGACGCAGCCGCAAAATGAACCCGACCCGGCGGTACGCGCCGCCGCCGCCGAAAGCCTGAAGCAGGTGCAGCAGCGCCTGAAGTGGGGCGACTGGCTGGGGCAGGCGTTTAGCGGTATTTCCCTCGGTTCCATTCTGCTGCTTGCCGCGCTGGGGCTGGCGATCACCTACGGCCTGCTGGGCGTTATCAATATGGCCCACGGCGAGATGCTAATGCTTGGCGCCTATGCTACCTGGATGGTGCAGGACGCGTTCCAACGCCTGGCGCCGGAGTGGCTGGCGCTTTATCCGCTGGTGGCGCTGCCGGTGGCCTTCTTTATGACTGCGGCGGTTGGGATGCTGCTGGAACGCACTATTATTCGCCACCTGTATGGTCGCCCGCTGGAGACGCTGCTGGCCACCTGGGGCATCAGCCTGATGCTGATCCAACTGGTGCGCGTGCTGTTCGGCACGCAGAACCTTGAGGTGGCGAACCCCTCCTGGCTCTCCGGCGGCTGGAACGTACTGCCAAACCTGGTGCTGCCGTACAACCGCATTGCGGTGATCCTCTTCGTGATTGGCGTATTAGCGCTGACCTGGCTGCTGCTCAACAAAACCCGTCTCGGTATGAACGTGCGGGCGGTAACGCAAAACCGCCGCATGGCGGACTGCTGCGGGGTGCCCACCGGGCGCGTGGATATGCTGGCGTTTGGCCTCGGTTCCGGCATTGCCGGGCTGGGCGGCGTGGCGCTGTCGCAGCTTGGCAACGTCGGCCCGGAGCTCGGGCAGGGGTACATCATCGACTCCTTCCTGGTGGTAGTGACCGGCGGCGTGGGGCAACTGGCTGGCACCGTCGTGGCCGCGCTGGGGCTGGGCGTGCTGAACAAAGTGCTGGAGCCGCAGATTGGCGCGGTGCTGGGCAAAATTGCCATTCTGGTCCTGATTGTGCTGTTTATTCAGAAACGGCCGCAGGGGTTGTTCGCATTCAAAGGGCGGGTAATTGACTGATGAGCCAACCTATTACGTTAACTCTCGCGCGGCGTGCGCCGCGACTGACCTGCTCGCTGGCGGCGCTGGCGCTGGTGGTTCTGCTGGTGCTGCCGTTTCTGGCGCTGCTACCAGCGGATAATCCGCTGGCTATCTCCACCTACACGCTGACGCTGCTGGGTAAGATCCTCTGCTATGCGGTGGTGGCGGTAGCGCTGGATCTGGTTTGGGGCTACGCCGGGCTGCTGTCGCTGGGTCACGGGCTGTTCTTTGCCCTCGGCGGCTACGCGATGGGCATGTACCTGATGCGCCAGGCGTCGGGCGATGGCCTGCCAGCGTTTATGTCGTTCCTGTCGTGGACCGAGCTGCCGTGGTTCTGGGCGGGCACCCAACATTTTGCCTGGGCGCTGTGTCTGATTATCCTCGTCCCCGGCCTGCTGGCGCTGGTGTTTGGCTACTTTGCCTTCCGCTCGCGCATTAAGGATGTCTACTTCTCGATCATGACTCAGGCGCTGACCTACGCCGGGATGCTGCTGTTTTTCCGCAACGAAACCGGCTTTGGTGGCAACAACGGCTTTACCGGTTTCACCACGCTGCTGGGCTTCCCGGTATCGGCGACCGGCACGCGTATTGCGCTGTTTGTCGCCACCGTGCTGCTGCTGGCGGGCTCGCTGGCGATTGGCCTGATGCTCACCCGCAGCAAGTTTGGCCGGGTGCTGACCGCCGTGCGCGATGCGGAAAACCGCCTGATGTTCTGCGGCTACGATCCAAAAGGCTTCAAGCTGTTCGTCTGGACGCTCTCCGCCGTGCTGTGCGGGCTGGCGGGGGCGCTGTACGTGCCGCAGGTGGGGATTATCAACCCCAGCGAAATGTCGCCAACCAACTCGATTGAAGCCGCCATCTGGGTGGCGCTCGGTGGGCGCGGTACGCTGATTGGCCCCATTCTCGGCGCGGGGATCGTCAACGGGGCGAAAAGCTTCTTCACCGTCGCCTTCCCGGACTTCTGGCTCTTTTTCCTCGGCCTGATGTTTATTCTCGTCACCCTGTTCCTGCCGCGCGGCGTGATTGGCCTGCTCAAAAGGAGAAAGCATGACTGATTCCCTGTTCACCCAGCCGCAGCCGCAGGACCGCTATCGCGACACCACCGACCCGGTGCTGCAGCTGGAAAATATCAACGTTAGCTTCGACTCGTTTCGCGCCCTGACCGACCTGTCGCTGTCGATTGGCGTCGGCGAACTGCGCTGTGTGATTGGCCCCAACGGTGCGGGAAAAACCACGCTGATGGATGTGATTACCGGTAAAACGCGGCCGGACAGCGGCAAAGTCACCTACGACCAGAACGTCGACCTGATGGGGCTGTCGTCGGTGGAGATTGCCCGCGCGGGCATTGGCCGCAAGTTCCAGAAGCCGACGGTGTTTGAGGCGCTGAGCGTGATGGAAAACCTCGAAATCGCCCTGAAGATGGATAAATCGGTCTGGACCTGCCTGCGCGCCACGCTTAATGGCAGCCAGCGGGATCGCATTGACGAAGTGCTGGAGCTGCTGCGGCTGACCGCGCATCGCCATCGCCCGTCTGGGCTGCTTTCCCACGGGCAAAAGCAGTTTCTGGAAATCGGCATGCTGCTGGTGCAGGAGCCGCACCTGCTGCTGCTTGATGAACCCGCCGCCGGTCTGACCGATGCGGAAACGGACTATATTGCCGAGCTGTTTCGCGGGCTGGCGGGCAAGCACTCGTTGATGGTGGTGGAGCACGATATGGGCTTTGTTGAGACCATTGCCGACCACGTCACCGTGCTGCATCAGGGGCAGGTGTTGGCCGAGGGCTCGCTGCGCGAGGTGCAGGCCAACGAGCAGGTTATCGATGTCTATCTGGGGCGCTAATATGTTACAGGTAAATGATTTAAATCAGTATTACGGCGGCAGCCATATTCTGCGCGGCCTGTCGTTTGAGACCACGCCGGGCGAGATTACCTGCCTTCTGGGGCGCAACGGCGTGGGCAAAACCACGCTGCTGAAATGCTTGATGGGCATCATCCCGGCGAAATCCGGCACGCTGCACTGGCAGGGCAAGCTGATTAACCACTGTAAGCCGCACCAGCGGGTGCAGCAGGGGATTGCCTACGTGCCGCAGGGGCGCGAAATTTTTCCGCGCCTGACGGTGGAAGAAAACCTGCTGATGGGGCTGTCGCGTTTTTCTGGCTCACAGGCCAAAAGCGTGCCGGAAGAGATCTACGCGCTATTCCCGGTGCTGCGCGAGATGAAGCAGCGGCGGGGTGGGGATCTGTCTGGCGGGCAGCAGCAGCAACTGGCGATCGGCCGGGCGCTGGCGTGTAAGCCGCAGCTGTTGATCCTCGACGAGCCCACCGAAGGGATCCAGCCGTCGGTGATCAAAGAGATCGGCGCGGTGATCCGCAGCCTTGCCAATCGGGGGGATATGGCGATCCTGCTGGTGGAGCAGTTTTATGATTTTGCCGCCGAGTTGGCGGACAACTACCTGGTGATGTCGCGCGGCACCATCGTGCAGCGTGGGCGCGGTGACGACATGGAGGCACAGGGTGTGCGTCAGTTAGTGGCGATATAACACCGGGATAAGGGAAAGGTCGCCCGGCCAAGCGAAGTACCGCCGGGATGGCGGCGAGCTACCAGCTATACCCCTGACACGCCCCGCGCAGCCGCGATAAAAACTGCTGGGCGTTAGCCGTAAGCGCCGATTTCTGCGACCAGACGGCGCAATACTGCGCGGCGGGCAGGGTGGAGACCGGCAGCGTGACGATTTTCCCCTCCAGTTTAAGCGGCTGGCTCATGGCGCGGGCGACGATGGTCAGGTAGTCGGATTCCAGCACCATATTCAGCCCGGTGATCACCGAATCGGTACGCAGCGGCGCAATGGCCAACTGGCGATAGAAGTGGGCGAGTTCATTCTGTAGCTGCTGGTAGTAGCCCATCGGCGACTCCGGCAGCAGCCATTTTGCCCGCCGCAGCGCCATCAAATCCCCCTCATTGGCCAGCGGATGCCCATGGCGCGCCACCACGCAAAACGGGGTGGTGAACAGCGGTTCAATCATCACCCCTTCCGGCGGGTGCATCGGGTCGATGGATCCGACGGCCAGGTCTATCTCACCGCTGCGCACGCCGGGCAACAGCGAAGAGAGCTGTCCCTCTTTGAGGGTGAGCGCCACCTGCGGCAGCGCCTGCTTAAAGGCGTCGGCGACGGCGGGAAAAACCGTCAGCGCAATGAGCGACGAGTAGCCGATGGTCAGCCGCCCGTGAGTGGCATGGTTTATCTGCTCCACCTCATCGGCAGCGCGCCGCAACTCCTCCAGCACCCACTCCGCGCGCTGCGAAAACGCGCAGCCTGCTTCAGTCAGGGTGATGCCTTCTTTGCTGCGCAGTAAAAGTTGCGTCCCCAGGGTTTGCTCCAGCTCACGCAACGTGCGGCTGAGCGCGGGCTGAGACTGCCCTAATTCGCGGGCGGCCGCACGGATGCTGCCGCTGCGCGCCACCTGCTTTAGCGCCTGCAGCTGGTTCACTTTTGGTAAATATTTCACCGCTTACCCCTATCAGAAAAAAGCATCACCTATAGAAAAATTACATCTTCCCGCCTTTCGGGTAAAGGGCCAGGATACGTAGGGGCAATCGTCCTCACACAACATCTATCCTCATGAGACACAAGGCGGAAAAATAATGAAAAGTCAGTCTCAAATGATCTTTTTGCTGTTTATTGGCTACGTATTTGTCTACATCGACAAGACCGTGACCGGCTTTGCTTTACTGCCGATCGAAAAAGAGTTTGGCCTTAACGCTGAGCAACTGGGCTATATCACCGGGATCTTCTTCCTCGCCTATTCACTGTTTCAGGTGCCTGCCGGCTGGCTGAACGACCGCATTGGTTACAAAACCATGCTGGTGCTGTCGCTGGCGGCGCTGGGCATTTTCGCCCTCTGCTTCGGTGCGCTGGGGGCGAGTTTCGGCCTGCTGCTGCTGTTTCGTTTTCTGGCGGGGGTGGGCCATTCCGGCTACCCGTGCTCGTGCGCCAAGGCGGTGGTCAGTAATTTCAGCGTCGAGAAGCGCACCTTTGCCCAGTCGATTTTGCTCTCTTCGGCAGGGCTGGCGATGACCATCGGGCCGATTATCGCGGTGAACGCGCTGGCGATGATGGGCTGGCACACCTCATTTACCGTACTGGGGGTGATGGTCTGCGTGATTGCCGCGCTGATTGCCCTGCGCGTCCCGCGCCAGCAGGTGACGCCGAGCGTGAAAAAGCAGTCCGTCTCCGGCGCGGCGCTGTGGCGTAACCCGACGGTTATCTTGCTGTTTCTGTCGATTTTCTGCGTCAACATTCCCAGCTACGGCCTGATGGCGTGGCTACCGAAATTTTTCGTCCAGCATATGGGGATGTCGCTATCGGCTTCCGGCTATGTGGTGGCGGCAGGCGGTCTTGGGATCTGGATCTCTTCGCTCGGTACCGGTTGGCTGGTGGGCAAATATTTCCTCAATCGTGAACCACTGGTGATTGCCATCAGCGCGCTGCTGAGCGCCGTAGCGATTTTCGCCATCTTCCATGCGGCCACGCCGCTGACCGCCAGCCTGCTGCTGTTCGTCGGCGAGGTCTTCCTGATGGCGACGTTTGTCACCGCCTTTACGCTGCCGATGAAGCGGCTGCCGGAAAATATGATGGGCTCGGCGATTGGCCTGATTAATACCGGCGGCACGCTGGGCGGCTTTGTCTCACCTATCGTGATTGGCTACCTGGTGGAGAACACCCACGGTTACGCCAGCGCGTTTACGTTTCTGTCACTGGCGATGGTCTGCTCCGCCCTGGCGGTGCTGCCGCTGATGAAGCGCCGTACCGTCGCCAGCCTGCCTGTTGTTGAGTAGAAGGAAAAACTGATGAATCACACCACTGAACAGTTAATCTCCGCGGCCTTTGAAGATGCGCTGCGCTGGCGTCGTCATATTCACGCCCACCCGGATTTATCGTTTCAGGAGAAGCCAACGGCGGACTATATCGCCCGCGAGCTGGCGTCGTTTGCCGGCCTGGAAATCAGCCGCCCGGTGGAGAATTGCGTGATTGCCGTGCTGCGCGGCGCGCATCCGGGGTCGATGTGGGCGCTGCGCGCCGATATCGATGCCCTGCCGCTGCAGGAAGAGAGCGGGGAAAGCTTCTGTTCAACCGTGCCCGGCGTGATGCACGCCTGCGGTCACGATGCCCATGCGGCAATGCTGATGGGGGCGGTCAAGGTGCTCTGCCAACTGCGTGACCGGCTGCACGGCAGCATCAAGTTTATCTTCCAGCCTGCCGAAGAGGTGCCGCCGGGCGGTGCGCGCGAGCTGGTTGAACTGGGCGTGGTGGACGATGTGGAGCATATTTTCGGTCTGCACGTTTTCCCGACCAGCCCGGTGGGGACGATCGCCTTAAAAGAGGGCGTTTATGTGGCCTCCAGCGACAACTTTGATATCACCATTCGCGGTAAAGGTGGCCACGGTTCGATGCCGCAGCACTGTATCGACCCGGTGACCATTGGCGCTGAAATGGTCGGCGCATTACAGCAGATTGTGGCCCGCAATATCGACCCTGGCACCGCGCCGGTGCTGACCATTGCCACCTTCCAGGCGGGCGATAGCTATAACGTTATCCCCGACAGCGCGCGCCTGGCGGGTACGCTGCGTACCCACAATCAGCAGGTGCGGGAAGCGGTACCGGGGCTGATGTCGCGCATTGTGAACGGTATTGCGGCAGCGCACGGTGCGGGCTGCGATATCCAGTGGCAGAAAGGCTACGCGGTGGGTAATAACCATGAGGTGACCAACACGATTGCCCGCGAAGCGATTGGCCGCCACTTCCCGGCGGGCACGCTGAAGCTGGAAGAGAAGGCGCTGTTCGGCAGTGAAGATTTCTCCTCATATCAGGAGAAAATTCCGGGGACGTTCCTGTTTATCGGCTGCGGTAATAAAGAGAAAGGGGCGACGTGGAACGTGCATAACCCGCATTTCCGCATTGACGAGGATGCGCTGGCGGTGGGGATTAAGACCCATATTGCGTTGGTGAGTCAGTTGTTGAATCTTGAGTAAATCGGCTTGCCACCCCGGGGCGGCTAGCGCCTCGCCCGGGCTACCGTTCATGTAGCCCGGCCAAGCGTAGCGCCGCCGGGGGGTTAGGTCAGATGGCTGGATTCACTTCCAGCTCAGGCGCTGGCGAACGCAGTAGCGCCCACAGAATAATCGCACCAATCACGTCAAACGCCGCCAGCACCGCGAACAGCGGGCTGAAGCCTAAGGTGTCGGCCAGTGCACCAACCACTAAGGCGAACAGCGTGCTCGCCGTCCATGCTGCCATGCCGGTAAAACCGTTGGCGGTGGCCACTTCACCCGGATCGAACATATCGGAAGAGAGCGTAATCAGCGCGCCGGACAGCGACTGGTGAGCAAAGCCGCCGACGCACAGCAGGGCGATAGCCACAAACGGGCTGCTGAACAGGCCGACCATACCTGGCAGGATCATCAGCGCTGCACCCATGGTCACCACCAGTTTGCGGGACACCACGATATTCACGCCAAAGACGCGCTGGAAAATCCCTGGCAGATAGCCACCGATGATGCAGCCCATATCGGCAAACAGCATCGGGATCCATGCGAACATGGCGATATCTTTCAGGTTAAAGCCGTAGGTGTGCACCATAAACAGCGGGATCCACGCGTTGAACGTCCCCCATGCCGGTTCGGCAAGGAAGCGCGGCAGGGCGATACCCCAGAATTTACGCTGGCGCAGCAGCTGACCGATATGCACCTTATCCACCACCTTGCGCTCCGGCTGGCCATCGGTGATGTAGTCGAACTCCTCTTTGCTCAGGCTTTTGCACTGCCCTGGGCGGTTATAAACCAGATACCAGCCCAGCGCCCAGACCATGCTGGCAATCCCGACGATGATAAATGCCAGACGCCAGCTGTGAATGAAGATGGCCCATGCGACCAGCGGCGGCGCAATAATCGCCCCCATGGAGGAGCCGACGTTGAAATAGCCGACGGCGACGGAACGTTCGTTATCCGGGAACCATTCGGTAACGGACTTCAGACCGGCGGGGATCATCGCACTCTCAGCGAAGCCGCCCAGGCCGCGGCACAGCGCCAGACCCTGCCAGCTGTTGGTGAAGGCCGCGCTAATGCAGAAGATGGCCCACATGCCGCCGAACAGGGTGTAGCCAACTTTGGTGCCAAGGGTATCCAGCACATAACCCGCGATAGGCTGTGCGATGGTGTAACAGGCGGAGAAGGTGGCCACAATCCAGGAATATTGCTGGGTTGTGATGTGGAGATTGCTCTGCAGCGTAGGCGCGGCGGCCGAAATAGTATTGCGGGTTAAATAACACAGGATTGTGCCAAGCGTGACTAGAGCCACCATAAACCAGCGCTTATGACCAGTGGTGCGCATAAAACTTTCCTTTACTTCTTAGAATGTGAAACGGCCTGTGTTGGGTGGACAGGCACAACTACGGTCATACAGAGAGAAGATAATTTGCTGGGCCAAAAAGAGGCGGGAGCAACGCACTGCGGTCCATTTATGAGATTTAGTGAATCCGTGTCACATTTTTTTCGAATAATAAACTCATGTTTCAGAAATTTTTGTGATCTAATTCAAAATTATTAAGATGGCGTACCACCTAAGTGTATCAAGGTAAGTAACGGCGTAATGAGGCGTGAAGAGAGCGGGATGCTGCCTGATTTACATCAATAAACAGGCAGATTTTGGAAACTATTTTTGCAGGGAGATGAACTCGTGCAGCAGGGCGGTGAGCTGCTTCATTTTTTCAGGCGTGAACTGTTTTTCAATCTGTTGATAGGCCTCTTCCACTTTTGCCTGCGCGCGCTCGTAAAGCGCATACCCCTCTTTGGTTAGCGACACATAAAGCTTGCGCTGATCGTTCACCGGCTTTAAGCGTAGCACCAGGCCATCGCGTTCCATACGCGTGAGGATCCCGGTCAGACTGGGGCGCAAAATACAGGTAGCGGCGGCCAGGTCGTGGAAATCCATCGATGGGTTATCGACCAGCACGCGGACAATGCGCCACTGCTGCTCCGTCAGATTATGCTGCTTTACGATCGGCCGAAAATAGGTCATCGCCACTTCCCGCGCCTGCATCAGGGCGATGGTTAAAGAATCGTGCATTCTGCCACTCCAGCCTTCTCATCATTAATATATGAACAATATAGCAATGTTGCTTTTATCGACAGCTGATTTTTACCGAAACCTGACGTTAATGCAATGTTGTTTTTATAACTAATTGATAAATATGTATATGATTTATTTTATGTGAAATTATTGTTAATCAAGTCACAAAAAATTGACTTGTGTTTGCTAAATGAGCGGCGGAAGCATAAAACACATCATTAACATATTAATGAATTGTTCGTCGTCTCTGAGGAGTTGTAAATGAAAGGTACCGTTTTCGCCGTGGCGCTCAACCACCGCAGCCAGCTTGATGCCTGGCGCGACGCGTTCGAGCAGGCCCCCTACAAGGCACCGCCTAAAACCGCCGTCTGGTTTATCAAACCGCACAATACCGTTACCGAAGGCGGTCAGCCGATCCCGTTCCCAGAGGGTGAAACGGTATTAAGCGGCGCGACGGTGGCGCTGGTGGTGGGCAAAACGGCCCGTAAAGTCCGCGTAGAGGAAGCCGCAGACTATATCGCCGGTTACGCGCTGGCGAACGAAGTCAGCCTGCCGGAAGAGAGCTTCTACCGCCCGGCGATTAAAGCCAAATGCCGCGACGGCTTCTGCCCGCTGGGTGAGGTGGTGCGCGTTGATAACGTTGACAACCTGACCATCATTACCGAAATCAACGGTCGACATGCTGACCAGTGGAGCACCGCTGACCTTAAGCGCAGCGCCGCCGAGTTGCTGAGCGCCCTGAGCGATTTCGCCACCCTGAACCCAGGCGATGCCATTCTGATAGGTACCCCGCACAGCCGCGTTGCGCTGCGTCCCGGTGACCAGGTACGCGTGTTGGCGGAAGGCTTCCCGCCGCTGGAAAACCCGGTGGTTGCCGAAGCGGACGCCCGCCCGGTGCCGCGCCCGCACGACCATGGCACGCTGTTCGCGCTGGGGCTGAACTACGCTGACCACGCCAGCGAGCTGGACTTTAAGCCGCCGGAAGAGCCGCTGGTGTTTATCAAAGCGCCTAACACTTTCAATGGTGACAACCAGACTTCGGTACGCCCGGACAACGTCGAGTACATGCACTATGAGTCTGAGCTGGTGGTGGTGATGGGCAAAACCGCGCACAAGGTGAGCGAAGCCGACGCCATGGACTACGTCGCGGGCTACACGGTCTGCAATGACTACGCCATCCGCGACTACCTGGAAAACTACTACCGCCCGAACCTGCGGGTAAAAAGCCGCGATGGGCTGACGCCGATCTCCCCCAACGTGGTGCCTAAAGCGGCGATTCCCGACCTGCATAACCTCACCCTGCGCACCTATGTTAACGGCGAGCTGCGCCAGGAAGGCACCACCGCGGATCTGATCTTCAGCGTGCCGTTCCTGGTCTCGTACCTCAGCGAATTTATGACCCTGCAACCGGGCGACATGATCGCCACCGGCACGCCGAAAGGGCTGTCCGACGTGGTGCCGGGCGATGAAGTGGTGGTGGAAGTTGAGGGCGTGGGTCGCCTGGTGAACCGGATTATCAGCGAGGAGTCTGCAAAATGAAAAAGATTAACCATTGGATCAACGGCAAAAACGTCGCCGGTCAGGACTATTTTCACACCACTAACCCGGCAACCGGTGAGGTGCTGGCAGAAGTTGCCTCCGGCGGTGAAGCGGAAGTGAACCAGGCGGTCGCGGCGGCGAAAGAGGCTTTCCCGAAGTGGGCTAACCTGCCGATGAAAGAGCGCGCGCGTCTGATGCGCCGTCTTGGCGACCTGATTGACCAGAACGTGCCGGAAATTGCGGCGATGGAAACTGCCGACACCGGCCTGCCGATCCACCAGACCAAAAACGTGCTGATCCCACGCGCGTCGCACAACTTCGAGTTCTTCGCCGAAGTGTGCCAGCAGATGAACGGCAAAACCTACCCGGTTGACGACAAGATGCTCAACTACACCCTCGTGCAGCCGGTGGGGGTGTGTGCGCTGGTATCGCCGTGGAACGTGCCGTTTATGACCGCCACCTGGAAGGTCGCGCCGTGCCTGGCGCTGGGCAACACCGCGGTGCTGAAAATGTCCGAACTGTCGCCGCTGACCGCCGACCGTCTGGGCGAGCTGGCGCTGGAAGCCGGTATTCCGGCGGGCGTGCTGAACGTGGTTCAGGGCTACGGCGCCAGCGCCGGTGATGCGCTGGTACGCCATCACGACGTACGCGCCGTCTCCTTTACCGGCGGCACCGCCACCGGGCGCAACATCATGAAAAACGCCGGGCTGAAGAAGTATTCCATGGAGCTCGGCGGCAAATCGCCGGTGCTGATTTTTGAAGACGCCGATATTGAACGGGCGCTGGACGCCGCGCTGTTCACCATCTTCTCCATCAACGGCGAACGCTGCACCGCCGGTTCGCGCATTTTTATCCAGCAGAGCATCTACCCGGAGTTCGTCAAACGCTTTGCCGAGCGTGCCAACCGTCTGCGCGTCGGTGACCCGAACGACCCAAATACTCAGGTCGGTGCGCTGATAAGCCAGCAGCATTGGGAAAAAGTCTCCGGCTACATCCGCCTTGGCATCGAAGAGGGTGCAACCCTGCTGGCCGGTGGCCCGGAAAAACCGACCGACCTGCCTGCGCACCTTAAGAACGGCAACTTCCTGCGCCCAACGGTGCTGGCGGACGTCGACAACCGTATGCGCGTGGCCCAGGAAGAGATTTTCGGCCCGGTAGCCTGCCTGCTGCCGTTCAAAGACGAGGCGGAAGGTCTGCGTCTGGCGAACGATATTGAGTACGGCCTGGCCTCTTATATCTGGACCCAGGACATCAGCAAAGTGCTGCGTCTGGCACGCGGTATCGAGGCCGGGATGGTGTTCGTCAACACCCAGAACGTGCGCGACCTGCGCCAGCCGTTCGGCGGCGTGAAGGCTTCCGGAACCGGTCGCGAGGGCGGCGAGTACAGCTTCGAAGTGTTCGCGGAGATGAAAAACGTCTGCATCTCTATGGGCGACCATCCCATCCCGAAATGGGGAGTTTGATATGGGTAAGTTAGCGTTAGCAGCAAAAATCACGCACGTGCCGTCGATGTACCTTTCTGAAATTCCCGGGAAAAACTTCGGCTGCCGTCAGGCGGCGATTGACGGGCATAAAGAGATTGGCAAGCGTTGCCGCGAGATGGGCGTCGACACCATTATCGTGTTCGATACCCACTGGCTGGTGAACAGCGCCTACCACATCAACTGCGCGGAGAGCTTTAAGGGCATCTATACCAGCAACGAGCTGCCGCACTTTATCCGCGACATGACCTACGACTATGAAGGCAACCCGGCGCTGGGTCAGCTGATTGCCGATGAAGCCGTGGCGCTGGGCGTGCGCGCCAAAGCGCACAACATTCCGAGCCTGAAGCTGGAGTACGGCACGCTGGTGCCGATGCGCTATATGAACGCCGATAAGCACTTCAAAGTGGTCTCTATTTCGGCGTTCTGTACCGTGCACGACTTTGCCGATAGCCGCAGGCTGGGCGAAGCAATCCTGAAAGCCATCGAGAAATACGATGGCACGGTGGCGGTGTTTGCCAGCGGCTCGCTGTCGCACCGCTTTATCGACGACCAGCGCGCGGAAGAGGGGATGAACAGCTACACCCGCGAGTTCGACCATCAGATGGACGAGCGCGTGGTCAAACTGTGGCGCGAAGGCAAGTTCAAAGAGTTTTGCACCATGCTGCCGGAGTACGCCGATTACTGCTACGGCGAAGGCAATATGCACGACACCGTGATGCTGCTGGGGATGCTGGGCTGGGATAAGTACGACGGCAAGGTGGAGTTTATCACCGACCTGTTCGCCAGCTCCGGTACCGGGCAGGTGAACGCCGTATTCCCGCTGCCAGCGTAAGGAACAACCATGCCGCACTTTATTGCTGAATGCACCACCAACATCCGTGAACAGGCTGATTTACCAGGCCTGTTTGGCAAGGTGAACGAGGCGCTGGCCGCCACCGGGATTTTCCCGATCGGCGGCATCCGCAGCCGCGCCCACTGGCTGGATACGTGGCAGATGGCCGACGGTAAGCACGATTACGCGTTTGTGCACATGACGCTGAAAATCGGCACCGGGCGCAGCCTGGAGAGCCGTCAGGAGGTGGGGGAGATGCTGTTCGGGTTGATTAAAGCCCACTTCGCCACGCTGATGGACAGCCGCTATCTGGCGCTGTCGTTTGAGATGGACGAGCTGCACCCGACGCTGAATTACAAACAGAACAACGTGCACGCGTTATTTAAATAAGACATGTGCTCGGTCGGTCCCCTCGCCCCTTTGGGGAGAGGGTTAGGGTGAGGGGGCACCTCAGCGGCCTGATGCCCTCACCCCGGCCCTCTCCCACAGGGAGAGGGAGAAAACACAGCCACAGGAATCACTATGCTCGATAAACAAACCCGTACCCTGATTGCCCAGCGGCTGAATCAGGCTGAAAAACAGCGTGAGCAGATCCGTGCCGTCTCGCTGGATTACCCGGATATCACCATCGAAGACGCCTACGCCGTACAGCGCGAATGGGTTGAGATGAAGATTGCTGAAGGTCGCACGCTCAAAGGCCACAAAATCGGCCTGACCTCAAAAGCGATGCAGGCCAGTTCGCAGATTAGCGAACCGGACTACGGCGCGCTGCTCGACGATATGTTCTTCCACGACGGCAGCGATATTCCGACCGACCGCTTTATCGTGCCGCGTATTGAAGTTGAACTGGCGTTCGTGCTGGCAAAACCGCTGCGCGGACCGAACTGCACGCTGTTCGATGTTTATAACGCCACCGACTACGTGATCCCGGCGCTGGAGTTGATTGACGCCCGCAGCCACAACGTGGACCCGGTAACCCAGCGACCGCGCAAGGTGTTCGACACCATCTCCGACAACGCCGCCAATGCGGGGGTGATCCTCGGCGGCCGGCCGATTAAGCCCGACGAACTGGATCTGCGCTGGATCTCCGCGCTGCTCTATCGCAACGGCGTGATTGAAGAGACCGGCGTCGCCGCAGGGGTGCTCAACCATCCGGCCAACGGCGTGGCGTGGCTGGCAAACAAGCTGGCGCCGTACGACGTTCAGCTGGAAGCGGGGCAGATTATTCTCGGCGGCTCGTTCACCCGCCCGGTACCGGCGCGTAAGGGCGACACCTTCCACGTCGACTACGGCAACATGGGCGCGATCACCTGTCGGTTCGTATAAAGGAAAAAACGATGATGAAGAACAGTTTCAAAGACGCGCTGAAGGCCGGCCAGCCGCAGATTGGCCTGTGGCTGGGGCTCTCCAGTAGCTACAGCGCTGAACTGCTGGCGGGGGCGGGCTTCGACTGGCTGCTGATTGACGGCGAACATGCGCCGAACAACGTCCAGACCGTGCTGACCCAACTGCAGGCGATTGCGCCATACCCAAGCCAGCCGGTGGTGCGCCCGTCGTGGAACGACGCGGTGCAGATTAAACAGCTGCTCGACGTAGGTGCCCAGACCCTGCTGGTGCCGATGGTGCAGAACGCCGATGAAGCGCGGGCGGCGGTTGCCGCGACCCGCTACCCGCCGCAGGGCATTCGTGGTGTGGGCAGTGCGCTGGCGCGTGCATCGCGCTGGAACCGCATGCCGGATTATATCCACCAGGCTAACGACGCAATGTGCGTGCTGGTGCAGATTGAAACCCGCGAAGCGGTCAGCAATCTGGCGCAGATCCTCGACGTCGACGGCGTGGACGGCGTGTTTATCGGCCCGGCGGATCTCAGCGCCGATATGGGCTATGCCGGTAATCCGCAGCACCCGGAAGTGCAGGCGACGATTGAAAAGGCCATCGTGCAGATTCGTGCGGCGGGGAAAGCGCCGGGGATTTTGATGGCAAACGAACAGTTGGCGAAGCGCTATCTGGAGCTGGGGGCGCTGTTTGTCGCCGTCGGCGTCGATACCACGCTGCTGGCCCGCGGCGCAGAAGCGCTGGCGGCGCGCTTTGGCGCGGAGAAAACCTCGCTGGGTTCGTCCGGCGTGTATTAACCCCTGCCGAACGGCGCTGCGCTTATCCGGCCTATCCGTAGGCCCGGCAAGCGCAGCGCCCCGGCAAAACCAGCTTCACCCTACGCAAATTCCCATCAGAGGAAAGGATAATGAGCGACACATCACCTGCAATCCCGGAGCAACTCAACCCAGCCGACCAGCACAAGCAGCTGACGGCGGGCCAACAATCGGTTATTAACAAACTGTTTCGTCGTCTGGTTCTGTTTTTGTTTGTGCTGTTTATCTTCTCATTCTTAGACCGTATTAATATCGGCTTTGCCGGGCTGACGATGGGGGCGGATCTCGGCCTCAACGCCACCATGTTCGGCCTCGCCACCACGCTGTTCTACGCCACCTACGTGATTTTCGGTATTCCCAGCAACATTATGCTGAGCATCGTCGGCGCGCGACGCTGGATTGCCACCATTATGGTGCTGTGGGGCATCGCCTCTACCGCCACCATGTTCGCCGTCGGGCCGAAAAGTCTCTACGTGCTGCGCATGTTGGTGGGCATCACCGAAGCCGGGTTCCTGCCCGGCATTCTGCTCTACTTAACCTACTGGTTCCCGGCGTTTTTCCGCGCCCGCGCCAACGCCCTGTTTATGATTGCCATGCCGGTGACCACCGCGCTGGGTTCGATTGTCTCGGGCTATATTCTGTCGATGGATGGCCTGCTGAACATGCACGGCTGGCAGTGGCTGTTCCTGCTGGAAGGTTTCCCGGCAGTGCTGCTTGGCGTGATGGTCTGGTACTGGCTTGATGACTCCCCGGCGAAGGCTAAATGGCTGACTGACGAGGATAAAAAGTGCCTGCAGGAGATGATGGATAAAGACCATCTGACCCTCGTGCAGCCCGAGGGTGCGATTAGTCACAGCGCCATGCAGCAGCGCAGCCTGTGGCGCGAAGTGTTTACGCCGATCGTCCTGATGTACACGCTGGCCTACTTCTGCCTGACCAACACCCTGAGCGCCATCAGCATCTGGACGCCGCAGATCCTCAAGAGCTTTAACGAGGGCAGCAGCAACATCACCATCGGCCTGCTGGCGGCGATCCCGCAGGTGTGTACTATTCTCGGCATGATTTACTGGAGCCGCCATTCGGATAAGTACCAGGAGCGTAAGCATCACACGGCGTTGCCGTTCCTGTTTGCCGCCGCCGGCTGGCTGCTGGCCTCGGCCACCAACCATAGCCTGATCCAGCTGTTGGGAATCGTGATGGCTTCGACCGGTTCCTTTAGCGCAATGGCGATCTTCTGGACCACGCCGGATCAGTCCATCAGCCTGCGGGCGAGGGCGATCGGCATTGCGGTGATCAACGCCACCGGCAACATCGGATCGGCATTGAGTCCGTTTATGATCGGCTGGTTGAAAGATGTGACCGGCAGCTTTAACAGCGGATTGTGGTTTGTCGCCGCGCTGCTGGTGCTGGGGTCGGTGATTATCTGGATTATCCCGATGAAATCCTCGCGCCCGCGCGCCACGCCGTAAGGAGCCGCCGCTATGTGCCAGCGTGCGATTACCAATATCGACATCAGCACCGAGTATGAGGAGAGTCTCGGCAGCAAGGATGTGCACTATCAGTCGTTCGCTCGCATGGCGGCGTTTTTTGGCCGCGATATGCAGGCGCATCGACACGATCAGTTTTTCCAGATGCACTTTCTTGATACCGGGCAGATTGAGCTGCAGCTCGACGATCATCGCTATTCGGTGCAGGCACCGCTTTTCGTGCTGACGCCACCGTCGGTACCGCACGCGTTTATCACCGAGTCGGATAGCGACGGCCACGTGCTGACGGTTCGCGAAGATTTGGTCTGGCCGCTGCTGGAGGTGCTGTATCCCGGCACCCGCGAGGCGTTTGGCCTGCCGGGGATGTGCCTGTCGCTGGCGGACAAGCCTGAAGAGCTGGCGGCGCTGGCGCACTACTGGCGGCTGATTCAGCGCGAGTCGACGTCCGACCTGGCGGGGCGAGAGCACACGCTGGTGCTGCTGGCGCAGGCGGTGTTCACGCTGCTACTGCGCAACGCGCCGCTGGACGACCACGCGGCCAGCGGCGTACGCGGCGAGCTGAAGCTGTTCCAGCGCTTTAACCAGATGATTGATACCCACTATCACCGTCACTGGACGGTACCGGACTACGCCAACGAGCTGCATCTGACCGAATCCCGGCTGACGGATATCTGCCGCCGCTTCGCCAACCGCCCGCCGAAGAGGTTGATATTCGACAGGCAACTGCGCGAGGCCAAGCGGCTGCTGCTGTTTTCCGACAGCGCGGTGAGCGAGATTGCCTGGCAGCTTGGGTTTAAGGACCCGGCCTATTTTGCCCGCTTTTTTAACCGCTTAGTGGGGTGCTCGCCGAGCGCGTTTCGCGCACAGAAAGTACCGGTGTCGTGATTTTTCCCCGGCGGCGCTTCTGTACGACCGGATACATAGGTAACACTTCAGACCGGGAACATAGGTAACACTTTCCTAGTCTATCCGGATAATACTACGGCTTTTCCGGTCATAGTAAGCA
>NZ_VDAG01000011.1:0-279 GCF_019584505.1 Kluyvera sp. EC_51
GCTTACCACTTTGTGATTCATGACTGGGGTGAAGTCGTAACAAGGTAACCGTAGGGGAACCTGCGGTTGGATCACCTCCTTACCTTAAAGAAACGTTCTTTGAAGTGCTCACACAAATTGTCTGATAAATGATGAACTTCTGAATGTACTTTCGAGTGCATTAAGAAGTTTTGCTCTTTAAAAATCTGGATCAAGCTGAAAATTGAAACAGCACACTGAACTCTGTTCTCCGTAATAAGAACAGACTGAGGTGTGTTTGAGTCTCTCAAATTTTTGCAG
>NZ_VDAG01000011.1:379-846 GCF_019584505.1 Kluyvera sp. EC_51
CGGTGGATGCCCTGGCAGTCAGAGGCGATGAAGGACGTGCTAATCTGCGATAAGCGTCGGTAAGGTGATATGAACCGTTATAACCGACGATTTCCGAATGGGGAAACCCAGTGTGTTTCGACACACTATCATTACGTGAATACATAGCGTAATGAAGCGAACCGGGGGAACTGAAACATCTAAGTACCCCGAGGAAAAGAAATCAACCGAGATTCCCCCAGTAGCGGCGAGCGAACCCGAACCGACTAATGTTGAAAAATTAGCGGATGACTTGTGGCTGGGGGTGAAAGGCCAATCAAACCGGGAGATAGCTGGTTCTCCCCGAAAGCTATTTAGGTAGCGCCTCGTGAATTCATCTTCGGGGGTAGAGCACTGTTTCGGCTAGGGGGTCATCCCGACTTACCAACCCGATGCAAACTACGAATACCGAAGAATGTTATCACGGGAGACACACGGCGGGTGCTAAC
>NZ_VDAG01000011.1:946-1607 GCF_019584505.1 Kluyvera sp. EC_51
TCATCTTCGGGGGTAGAGCACTGTTTCGGCTAGGGGGTCATCCCGACTTACCAACCCGATGCAAACTACGAATACCGAAGAATGTTATCACGGGAGACACACGGCGGGTGCTAACGTCCGTCGTGAAGAGGGAAACAACCCAGACCGCCAGCTAAGGTCCCAAAGTCACAGTTAAGTGGGAAACGATGTGGGAAGGCTCAGACAGCCAGGATGTTGGCTTAGAAGCAGCCATCATTTAAAGAAAGCGTAATAGCTCACTGGTCGAGTCGGCCTGCGCGGAAGATGTAACGGGGCTAAACTGTGCACCGAAGCTGCGGCAGCGACACTATGTGTTGTTGGGTAGGGGAGCGTTCTGTAAGCCTGCGAAGGTGTCTCGTGAGGGATGCTGGAGGTATCAGAAGTGCGAATGCTGACATAAGTAACGATAATGGGCAGCGACACTATGTGTTGTTGGGTAGGGGAGCGTTCTGTAAGCCTGCGAAGGTGTCTCGTGAGGGATGCTGGAGGTATCAGAAGTGCGAATGCTGACATAAGTAACGATAATGCGGGTGAAAAACCCGCACGCCGGAAGACCAAGGGTTCCTGTCCAACGTTAATCGGGGCAGGGTGAGTCGACCCCTAAGGCGAGGCCGAAAGGCGTAGTCGATGGGAAACAGGTTAA
>NZ_VDAG01000099.1:0-173872 GCF_019584505.1 Kluyvera sp. EC_51
CGTTGCATAGGTCGGGTCTCAGTCCAGGGCATAGCGAGTCTCCTCTTCTATGCCAGTTATAACTGTTACCCATGTATCCGGTCTAAAGTGTTACCTATGTTTCCGGTTTGTACCGATGCTCGACCGGGCTACGCGACCTCGGGGAATCTCCGCGATTACCGTTCTCCACGACCACCAGTCCGCTGCGCCCAACGCGAGTGAATGAGCAGAACTATACTCCATGCTGGCAGCCTCGCCTGCCGGGTTGAAGTTCATCGTTTCGGTTCGAATATGAGGGGCGTAGTGATGACGGTATTTCAGAACAAATCGGTACTGGTTCTCGGCGGCAGTCGCGGAATTGGCGCGGCGATTGTCCGGCGCTTTCGCGCTGACGGTGCGTCGGTAATATTCAGCTATTCCGGTTCGCAAGAGGCAGCAGAACGTCTGGCAGCCGAAACGGGTAGCACCGCCGAACGGGCAGATAGCGCCGATCGCGATGCGGTTATTGCGCTGGTTCATCACAGCGGCCCGCTGGATATTCTGGTGATCAACGCCGGGATCATTCTCTTCGGCGATGCGCTCGAACAGGACAGCGATGCCGTCGACCGTCTTTTTCGCATCAATATCCATGCCCCCTATCATGCCGCCGTTGAAGCAGCGCGTCGAATGCCCGAAGGCGGGCGCATCATCGTGATTGGCTCGGTGAATGGTGACCGTATGCCGCTTCCCGGCCTCGCCGCGTATGCGGTCAGCAAATCAGCGTTACAAGGGTTGGCACGGGGCCTCGCTCGTGATTTTGGCCCATTAGGGATCACCGTCAACGTCGTCCAGCCCGGCCCCATTGATACCGATGCCAACCCTGAGTACGGGCCGCTGAAGGAGGTGATGCACAGCTTTATGGCGGTTGAACGTCACGGTCGCCCTGAAGAGGTGGCGGGTATGGTCGCCTGGCTCGCAGGGCCGGAAGCCGCCTTTGTCACCGGGGCAATGCACACCATCGACGGCGGATTTGGTGCCTGACCGACAATGGGCGGCTGGCGTCAGGCCGCCCTTTTTCACCGCCACATAATACATCGTCATATCCGTGACGCCGCGCGCGCTTTGCGGTTCGCTATCCCCCCGCCACCAGGCTATATCTTAGTCATCTTTACTCAACGAGGACGGGTTATGGCAGGTAAAAAGATTCTGATGCTGGTAGGCGATTATGCCGAGGATTATGAAACCATGGTGCCCTTTCAGGCACTGCAGATGATTGGTCACCAGGTGGACGCGGTTTGCCCGGATAAGCCGAAAGGCGACTACATCATGACGGCTATTCATGATTTTGACGGCGCGCAGACCTATAGCGAAAAACCAGGGCACCGCTTTGTGCTCAACGCCGATTTTGCCAGCGTCAACGAAGCGGATTATGACGCGCTGCTGATCCCCAGCGGACGTGCGCCTGAGTATCTACGGCTATATGAGGCGGTGATTAAGCTGGTGCAGGCTTTTGATGTGGCGAACAAACCCATCGCCGCCGTCTGCCACGGCCCGCAACTGCTGGCTGCCGCTGGCGTACTGAAGGGACGCACCTGTAGCGCCTATCCGGCCTGCGCCCCGGAAGTGCGGCTAAGCGGCGGAGAATATGCGGAGATTGGCATCGATCAAGCGTATGTCGATGGTAATCTGGTCACCGCCCCGGCCTGGCCGGCGCATCCGCAGTGGCTGGCGAAGTTTGCCGAGTTGCTGCGATAACTGAGATAGAGTGCTGAAAAACAGGCGCTAAAAAGCGCCTGATTAACCACGAAACAATGAGGCGTCAGAGAGTGGAGTAAGCGCCAGTTTTACAGTACATCCTCCATCACCCATACGCTGACGCTGCCCCCCTGGCAAGTAAAAGTCCCTGTTCCTGTCGCATCGGTCAACACCGTTTCTTCTCGGTTCTTAAGGAAATCTCTCCAGCTTTTGTTGCCATAGTTTTCGCCCAGCGTAATATTTTTTTCGCCATCATCACCGTTGGACATCACAACAACACAGCCCGGTGCCTCTTGGGTACCGCTGCGGCTAAATGCAATACAGTTCGGATGATCGAAGAACAGCGTCTGGACCCCGTGTGCAAAACGCTGTCGCGCGTCAATCAGCTCATGTAGCTGGTGAATAACCGGCATATCAATGTGGTAGGCATTGCCATCCCGGCCGGTGTCCTCATAAGAGGCACCAAAAAGATCGGGATAAAACACCGAGGGGACCCCATTTTCGCGCAACAGAATTAAGGCGTAAGCCAGGGGCTTAAACCAGGCTTCAACCGGCGCTTCCAGGGCCTGAAGAGGTTGGGTATCGTGATTTGCCACCAGGGTTACGGCATGAAAAGGATCTGCTTCAACAAGGGTGCCCGTGAAAATCTGGCTCAGATCGTAGTCTTTTCCTTGACGGGAAGCTTCGTGGAACTTCATCTGCAGAGGCGCATCAAACAAAAGTGTCTGACCATCAACCTGGCTAATATAGTTCTGTAGTTTACCCACCTCGTGTGACCAGTATTCCGCCACAATAAAAAGTGGTTTTGGCGCCACTTCCTGCACGTGCCCAATCCACTCTTTGTAGAACCAGGCAGGAATGTGTTTGACCGCATCGAGACGAAAACCGTCGCACCGTGTTTGTTCCATCATCCATCGGGCCCAGAACTTCAACTCCTCGGTCACAGCGTGGTTACGAAAATCAGTGTTGGCACCCATCAGATAATCGAAGTTACCCATTTCGTCATCGACCTGATCGTTCCAGCCTTCACCGCTATAGTCATTTACGATTTTAAAAACGCCGTTTTCATCAGGACTTTCGATATGGTCGATACCGTTAAAACATTTATGATCCCAGATAAATTGAGAATATTGCCCCGCGCGCGCTGGATAGGTGTACTTAGACCATGCATCACACTCAATCACTTCTTCGTCAATCTGTGTGCGGTCTTGCTCATTAACGCGCTGGACCTGTATACGCTCTTTCTCATCTGCGCCCATTTTATGATTCAGTACCACGTCCATCAGTACCGCGATATCATGCTTTTTTAATGCAGAAATGGCGGAAAGGAGCTGCGCTTTATCACCGTATTTAGTGGGAACAGACCCTTTTTGATCGAATTCGCCAAGGTCGAACAAGTCGTAGCTATCGTACCCTACCGAGTAGCCACCTGACGCGCCTTTGTACGCTGGAGGCAACCAAATCATATTAATGCCAATCTCATTCAAGTGCGGAGCCAGTTCTTCAACTTCACGCCACAGCTCACCGCCATCTGGATAATACCAATGAAAGCATTGTAATAACGTGGGGTTGACCATTATCCTTTACTCCCAAAAAACGTTAATGTATTAATGCAGTACGCAATGATTCATTCAGTATAACGAAGTAATCACATTCCACACGACATCCACTCCATTAGATATCGTGATAAATGTTATTGATTGGGGGAGCTAAAAACCAACCTGTTACTATGCTGAAACCACCCATCGTTTGAATACATCGCTTTTCAGCGTTGTAAAGAAGTTGACGAGATTGGTACAACCTAATTTTGCAATTAATTTTTGTCGATTTTGATAGACTGTTTTGTAATGGAGTTTATTAAGCATGGCAATTTCTTGCACGCTTTTCCCCGAACTAAATTGTTCAATGAAAACCTTGTCTCTATCCGTTAGCACTATTTTCTCAGTTCTTTTCCTGACTTTTTCTCCATCCGCGGCAATATCTTTGATGCTACGTTGCAGGGTAGAGAGATCGCTGCGGGCATTAAGCCTGAACATTTTAAAATCGCTGAGAAAATAATACATATCTCCCTGTGTCAGTAATACCAGACGATGGGTAGATAAATCATAATTCTGTGCCTTAACGGCATAATAGTTTTCGATAGTAAAAAAGACAAAGCGTTTACGTGCTGGCGCTGAGAACGACTTATCAAGCAATGTCTCAAGCCCACGCTGTAGGTAAACATCACTGACCCAGATATCTGCTGTTTTCACTCGCTTCATTTTAGGCTCCGGATATTTATTGCATTTTATATTTTTGCTACGTAGTTTCTTCGATGACAACGCGTACAGGTGATTAAAAATCATCGGAAGTATGACTCACAACAATCTCCAGAGTTTTGCGAATAATATCAGCCTGAACAACCCCTTCAGCACATTCGAGTGATTTAATAAGGCAAACAATCAGGTTCTTATTCGTTAATGGCATACGTGCGTCAAGCATCTCCTGTGCCAGATCGCCTAACAGTTTAGTTTCCTCTGCCATCGTATCACCAGAGCGAGCGAAAAAGTTTTCGAGCGTTTTGTCAGACAACGCAACAGTAAATGGTTGAGTCTGCATCGTTATTTTCCTGAGAGGTAAGTTAATGTAATTTATTCATTTTGTGCAAAACTGTGTGATGTCTCTTTTCGTTACCGGGTTTCTCTTCACTGACAACCTCACCGTCTTCCCGGCGTATCATTCCAGTATCTGACGTGAATTTTTTGACGCTTATTGAGAGTTCAGCGATCAACTCCTGCAAAGCTTCATGACGTATTGGATCGGTCTCCATTTTTTGTATTTTGCGTAGTTGCATAAGCAGCGCGTATTCGGATATCGGACTTTTCTGGCTCAGTAGCGCCAGTATGCCCTGTCCGATAAGTTCGTTACGTACCTGCGTTTTGATTTGCGTCTTCATAGCATGGGTGTCTTACTTATATTTCCGGCCTCACAGAAATGATTTAGTCAAACAGCATTCCAATCAGACGATTGCAGTGTGCTTCCTCATCGGTGTTTTGAACTTTATCAAGCCGGGAGAGCAGTTTTGTGCAAATCGCTTTACGATTCAGGCTGCGCCCATCATGTAAAATTTCAGCCACTATCTCACCAAGAATCAGGTGCTGGGTCGGTAACTCCGCCTTAGCAAAGTAGCGGGTAATCGCAGCTGCCGAATCGGCGCATGGAAGTGATTTCTGCATTGTCTCTCCGGTTATTGGCAGGGGGTAATGCTTTCGTTAAATAAACTTAGCAAACTTATACAAAAAATGTGTACAGATTTATTGCGCAACAATTAGCAAAAAATGCTTATGCTTTAAAATCAAAAAGATAGGAAACTTTATTGTTTTTGAAATACATATGCATCTGTACAGTTAATCAACAGCCTTAAAAAACTTGTACAAGAATGGGCAAACCCACTTTTTCATAGTTAACTAATTGTGAAAAATGTGTTTATAAAATAAGCATTTGAAGCACTTATCTGTTAGCCTTTTCTTCCCCCCACTTTGTCATTGGACACGCTATGCTCACCACGCTTATCTACCGCAGTCGATTATGCGACTCCGTTCCTTTCAGGGACGTCGAGACGATGATCTCCGCGGCCAATCTCAAGAACGAGCATGAAAGCGTTACCGGAATTCTGCTGTTTAATGGGCTTCACTTTTTACAGCTCTTAGAGGGCCCAGAGAATTCCGTCAAAACTATCTACCAACAAATCTGCAAAGATGTCAGACATTACAATGTTGTAGAGCTGATGTGTGACTACGCCCCAGCCCGGCGTTTTGGAAAAGCCGGGATGGAGCTATTTGATTTACGTAAACACGATCAGGATGATGTTTTGCAGGCGGTATTAGATAAGGGGACCAGTCGGTACCAGCTGACCTACAGCGATCGCGCGCTGCAATTCGTCAGAACCTTCGTGCTGACAGACGGTAAAGACAGTGTTTATGAGATCCCCCCCGCCGACAGTTGGCATTTTGTACCCAACGTCATCAGCGATCGTACTGCCTGCTCTGGTATAGCCGAAGAGATAGGCTTTCAACCATTGATTGACCCGCTATCCCGGGAAATTGTGTCGCTAGAAGCGCGGCAGCGCAGTTCTGACCAAGCCGTATCTGCCCATAATTTGACTGATCGCGACATCTATCAGGCTGACCTGATGGCCAAAAAAGCGGCTTTTTGCGCGGGTGCACAGCTTCTGGCATGTTGCGGCGTACTGTCAGTCAGTCTGATGCCCATGACGCTGGTAAAAGAACCTGGCGCCGTAGATTTTCTACTTACCGAAATTGCCGCGAATGGCCTGGTTCCCGAGCAGATTGAGGTCCAGTTCACCGAAAGCGAAATCATCTCACGGTTTGATGAATTCGCCGGAGCAGTTAAAGGGCTTAAAGCTGCTGGGATAAGTGTGGCTATCGACCATTTCGGCTCGGGCTTTGCGGGTCTACAGCTGTTGGCACGTTTTCAGCCTGACCGTATAAAAATCAGCCAGGATTTGATCATGGATGTCCACAAAAGTGGCCCTCGGCAGGCTATTATTCATGCCATTATCAAATGCTGTTCATCGCTTGAAATCCGGCTCTCCGTCGACGGCGTCGTAAACGCAGAAGAGTGGATGTGGCTTGAGTCCGCAGGAATTGAGCACTTCCAGGGGACGCTCTTTTCAGCGCCCGAATGCAATAGAATTCCGGATATTGCGTGGCCAGAAAAGAGGTATAATGCCGAAATCTGACGGTTCAATAATCCATTGAGTCATGGACGAGATTCTGAAATATGCCCCAGGAGTTTGACCCCTCTTCGGGCATTGAGTAAATATTTAACTCAGTGCTGTATCTTAAATAGACTTAATGGTCGCTTAACACCGCCTTCATCAGGACAGTGCTAATAGGGGAAATATGTCGAGTTATAGCATTGGTGAAGTTGCCGAGAGATGCGGAATCAACCCGGTCACACTGCGAGCGTGGCAAAGACGTTATGGTCTGCTCAAACCTCAGCGTACTGAGGGTGGGCACCGTCTTTTTGATGAAGAAGATATTCAGCGTATCGAAGAAATTAAGGCTCTGATTAAAAGCGGCACATCGGTCGGGAAGATTAAAGCGCTGCTGGATGCAGAAAAATCCGTTCCCGCTGACAACGCCCATGCCTTGCAAGAGAATCTAATGACCGTACTCAGATTAGCCTCCCCCGCAAAACTCCGGGCAAAACTGGTGATGCTGACGCGCGAACATAACGTACATAAATTGATCGATAACATTATTAATCCGGTCCGTCAGCGTCTGACGCTAGATAATCAGACCGGTAAAATGGTCTCGGGGATGCTGGAAGGCATTCTAGCTGAACTGGCAGCGGCATCACTGAGTGATTCTCGTCGTAAGCCAGGTAAGGAAGCGCTGATAATGGCATGGGACATCGAAGACAGAACCGGCCTCTGGCTTGAGGCATGGCGCCTGTCTCAGGAAGGCTGGCACCTCACTGTCATACCGGAATTTGTCTCATCGCCGCGCCCGGAGCTGTTCCCTGGGCAAACCTTATATGTCTGGACCGGGAAAACAACGTCCATCAGACAGACTGAACTTCTTCAGTACTGGTCTGAACAGGGATATATGGTCAAGGCGCACCAAGCGTGATGGTTCAGTTAAACATCACGTTGTAGGCCGGATAGGCGCAGCGCCATCCGGCAGAACACGCATTAACGATGGCATTGTTCAATCGTGGATTTTTACCCCAAGACAGCCGCGTACAAATTCCGGATTAAAATGCTTCACCGCCTCGCCCACGTAGCCTAAATCCAGCGCGCTAATCTGCGCCATTTCACTATCGGTCAGCGAGAAATCCCAGATAGCAAAATTCTCTGCAATACGTTCCTGGCGGGTCGATTTAGGGATCACCGTGACGCCACGCTGCACGTTCCAGCGCAGGACCACCTGGGCAACGGTTTTTTGATGTGCCTCGGCAATCCCCTGCAGCATTTTATCTTCATGTGCCTGATGTCTGCCGCCGCCTAATGGTGCCCAGGCTTCCGGCTGAACGTTGTAGCGTTTCATGGTCTCAAGCGCTTCAGGCTGTGCAAAATAAGGGTGAAGCTCGACCTGGTTTACCATCGGCTTAACGCTGACGGTTTCACAGAAGTTGGTTAACACGTGGGCATAGAAGTTCGAGACGCCAATGGCCTTCAGTTTTCCTGCCGCATACGCCTCTTCCAGCGCGCGCCAGGCGCTGAAATAGTCGCCCATCGCCTGATGAAGCAAATAGAGATCAAAATAGGCTAAGCCTGATTTTTTTAGCGACGCGTCAATACCGCCTTTTGCCGCATCATAATTTGCCATGTCCTGTACCCACAGCTTAGAGGTGATAAACAGCTCTTCGCGGGTGCACAGACCTTCGGCAATCGCTTCACGAACGGCATCACCCACGGCGTCTTCGTTGCCGTAGACGGCGGCGGTATCAATCAGACGATAGCCCGTGCGAATAGCGGTTAACACCGACTGCTTGCATTCTTCTTTATCGGTGACCTTAAAAACGCCAAAGCCCAGCATCGGCATCTTGAGGTTGTTACTTAAAACGGAATATTCCACGGTACGGCTCCCGGCAGGTTAAAAGCTGATTTTAGGACAGAAACATCATGAGGATTAGTCGGCAATCCGTGATTTGACTTATGCAGTAAATTCATTAATCCGGATGTGTATCAGTGGTACGACGGTTATCACGCTTCGCTTACCATGGCGATATTTAGCAAACGGCGGACCATTAATTAGTTGTACTTATTTATGTTAGAAAATTACGGGTATTATCGAATGAATTTCACCCTGATAGGATGAGTCCTGCTTAACACGATAGGCCGTATAAAAGGCTGAATGCAAAGCCGTCTGCGGCACACACGTTTACTCATCATCCACCTATCAGGAGCGTAAAATGACAGATAAGATCCAGGGCAAAGTGATTGTCATCACCGGAGCTTCTAGCGGTATGGGCGAAGCAGCCGCACGCCATCTCGCCGACAAAGGCGCGAAAGTGGTGATGGCCGCTCGTCGAGCTGACCGCATCGACGCTATCGCTAACGAATTAAAGCAGCGCGGTAAAGACGCTATCGCTGTCGCAACCGATGTCACGAAACTCGCTGATGTGGAGGCGCTTATCCAGAAAGCCATCAGCACGTTCGGTCGGGTTGATGTACTGATCAACAACGCAGGGTTAATGCCACTTTCTCGTCTTGACCAGGGTAATGTGGATGAATGGAATCAGATGATTGACGTGAATTTACGGGGCGTTCTGCACGGTATCGCCGCGGTTCTACCTCATATGAAGGCGCAGAAATCAGGCCATATTATCAACACGGCCTCCGTTGCCGCCCATCTGGTTTTCCAGAGCTCAGCCGTTTATTCCGCGACCAAATTTGCCGTACGGGCATTGACTGAAGGTCTACGTCAGGAGGCAGCGGCAGATAACATTCGCGCGACGCTCATCTCGCCAGGGGCAGTTAAAACCGAACTACTGGAGCATATTTCGGATAAAGACGTCCAGGCAGCAAACCGGGAGTACGTTGAAAACGTAGGCGTACCGCCTGAGACCTATGCCCGAATGGTGGCATTTGCGATTAACGAGCCGGAAGATGTTGGGGTCAGCGAAATTATTTTCCGCCCGACAGCGCAAGAGTTGTAATGCCCTACGGCCAGTACGCTGGCCGATTCGCTTTGCGGGATATTCATCCGTACTCTCATTCGAGGAACACTCAACGTGGTGGGTAACGCTGGTTCTTTAGCGCATCCAGCACCAGCAAAAATGCGGGGGAATGGTGACGTCTGTCCGGGTAATACAAATGATACCCCGGCATGAGCGGGCTCCAGGCCTCCAGCACACGTATCAGCGTCCCTTCTCTGATGTCATTTGCCACAACATCCTCTGGAATACAGCAGAGTCCGCTTCCGACTCGTACCGCATTGAGCATGAGTTCCAGGCTGTTTACGATCAGCTGCCCTTCCACTTTCACACTTAAGGTATCGCCATTGTGGTCAAACTCCCAGGCATACAGCCCACCGTAGGTCGGAAGACGTAAATTGATGCAGTTATGGCGGGTCAGATCCTGAAGTACCTGGGGTTCAGGATAGCGTGAAAAATAATCAGCAGAACCTACAACCGCCATACGGATGTCCGGACTTATCCGCGTCGCGATCATGTCCCTGGCAACCTGCTCCCCCAGCCTGACTCCGGCATCAAAGCGCTCCGCAACGATGTCTTCCAGAGAGTCATTAACCGAGATTTCAACGTGGATGTCCGGGTTATCCCTTAGCAGTTGTCGAAGGCCGGGTTCAATCACTGAGATCGCGGCATGGGCCGCTGCAGCAATCCTGACCGTACCCGCCGGTCTTTGTCGCATCCCCTTTAGCATATTCACAGCATGAACAATTTCATCGAGTTTAGGCCCGAGACTACTGAGCAAAAACTCGCCAGCCTCCGTCAGCGAAACGCTGCGAGTCGTACGCGTCAATAGCCGCACTTCCAGTCTCGCCTCAAGATTCCGGATTGTCTGGCTTAATGCCGATTGCGACACTCCCATTTTAGCGGCCGCTCGGGTGAAGCTACGTTCACTGGCAACCAGCGCAAACGCGGCCAGCTCATTAAAGTTTTCCATCATTAAGAAGCCTTACTAATGACTATGACTGCAATCATCGCTTCATTCTTATTAATATGGAAGTGCTAATGCCGCTCATGGGCAATGAGAAATGACCATTAGAGTGGCCCCGCTAACTCTTTTTACCCTATCATGCCGTTTTTTAGCTTATGGAGAAGGCCGTCATGGACCCTTTATCAGACGTACTGCAGCTTCTTTCCGCCCGCAGTTATATCACCAGCGGGCAGTCAGCCGGTGAGTGCTGGTCCATGCGCTACCCCGGTTTTTCCGGGATGAAATTTATCGCGCTGCGCAAAGGTACATTGTGGTTCCGGCTGGAAAGTGAATCAGCCTGGCGAAAACTCACCGCGGGAGACGGGGTGATTCTTACGCGTTCGGCCCCTTTTATTATGGCCTCTGACCCTGAACTCGAGCCCATAAATTCTGAACAGGTCCCTTATCAGAAGCGCAATGGTATCGCTGACTATGGCGGCGACGAAAGCCTATTGCTGGCCGGAAAGATGGAGATCGACCAGACTGGTGCCGGGCAACTGCTGGACGCCCTCCCGGTGATTATTCCCATCAATACCGGTTCAGAATCCTCCTCTACCCTCAACTGGCTGATGGCGCGACTCCACGAGGAAAATATGTCACTGCGTCCGGGCGCGTCACTCGCTGGCAACCATCTGATGCAACTGGTCATGATTGAAGGGATCCGAAGTTGGATTTTATCGGAAGAGCAGGCCTTGGACGGGTGGCTGGGTGCGCTACGCGATAGTCGGATCCTCGCGGCCCTGGTAGCGATACATGCCGAGCCGGAAAAGCCGTGGCAGCTTGCAGAGCTAGCCGCAATTTCAGGGATGTCGCGCGCAGGTTTCTCCAGACGATTTACCGAGTCGGCAGGAACTTCACCGTTGAATTATCTGACTCGCTGGCGGATGCACATCGCCAGCAGAGCGCTTCGACTGACCAAAGAACCGGTAAAACAACTGGCCTGGCGATTAGGGTATGCTGCTGAGAGTACGTTTTGCACCGCATTCAAGCGAATCTATGGCGAGTCCCCCACAGCGCATCGCGCGGCGTACCTCGAAGGCCCAGTGTATCCTCTGCATGCTTTTCATTCAAAAGGGCCAGAATAAGATTTTGACTAAATAAATATGGATTATTGATTATTAATAATCTCGAAAGATGGCGATACCCTTTTACGGTAAGTTTTACTGCTCTTCATCAGGAAGACCTGATACTCAGTAGTCGTTTTAACCCTGTCTGCGGATAACGCCGGCAGCACCGTAATGAAATGGGAAATATATGGCCAGTCAAACGACGGCGCAAAAGCGCCTGTTTACCTTTGCATCCTGCCTGGGAATCGTGCTTGTTCAGCTTGATGTCAGTATCGTGAACGTCGGGTTGCATTCGCTTAAAGTGGCCTATGACGCCACCGTGTCTGACCTGGAGTGGGTCATTAATGCCTATGCCCTTGTCTTCGCCGCGCTGATGCTGAGTTCAGGAAGCCTGGTCGATCGGTTTGGTTCTAAAAAAACCTTTATCACCGGGGTCACCATCTTCATTTTCGCCTCGGTTTGCTGCGTCCTATCCCCGACGATTTACTGGCTTGACCTTATGCGGGGAGTCCAGGGCATTGGCGCAGCGTTACTGCTGCCAAGCTCTTTGACGCTGCTTCGGCAATATTTCGCCGATGCCCGTGAGCGATCGGCGGCTATTGCCATGTGGGCCGCCGCGGGCTCTCTGGCACTGGTAGCAGGCCCTGTTGTCGGCGGTGTGTTAATTAAATACTGCGGCTGGAAAAGCATTTTTCTTATTAACTTTCCGCTGGGGCTCGTCAGTATCGCACTTATTCAGTCCCTGGCGCCGGTTAGCCCAATTGCCCCTGTACGCATTAATTTTCTGAACCAATCTTTTATCGCTGCAAGCCTGGCCCTGCTGACATTTACGCTCACCGAAGCGGGACAATACGGCTGGAGCAGCCCCATTATTCTGACCACACTCGTGCTGGGGATACTGCTGCTGGTGTCCAATAGACGCATGGATAAACATTCACCGAATCCGGTCATCGCCCGGGACGTGCTCTCCAGTAAATATATCCCGAGTGCGGTCATGGTCGGCTTCCTGTGCAATCTGGTTTTCTATGGCGCGGTATTTATCTTCAGTATTTTCTTCCAGAATCAGCTGCATTTGTCCGCGCTGGATACCGGGATTGCCTTTATGCCGATGATGGCCGTCACCGCGCTGATAAATTTTTCATCGAAATGGTTTTCTTCATGGTATTCCATCAGGAGGCTGTCTCTTCTGGGCAGCGGGATCAGTATGCTGGGGTTTATCATTGTGATGTTCGTTTCGCCAGCGTGGAGCGCATACCAACTCTTTATTCCCATGGTCCTCCTCGGTAGCGGAACCTCCTTTGCCATGCCGATAATGACCAACCTGATACTGTCGCAAGCGTCTCATCAATCCGCCGGTTCAGCGTCAGCGTTTTTTAACTGCGCCAGGCAAATGGGGGGCGTCAGCGGTGTAGCCATTTTTGGGTTACTTCTGAATGCGGAGTCGGACATGACGCAGGGCTTGAGAACGGTGGCATTTGCCGCTGCGGTGATGACGGTAATCTGGATTATTGTGGGCTATCGCAAGCTGCCAGCCTGTAAATTAAGCGAATTATAACGCAAAAAGACAGGTAAGCGTTTCCGCCTTACCTGTCTTTCTGAAAGACGCTTCCCGATGAGAATGACGGGAACGCTACGCTTAGAATGCCGATCTCAATGATAGTTCGAAAATAATCATTTCAGCCTGGCAAGAGAACGTCACTGAAGCAGTCAGCTTCACGTCGTTATCGGCTTTCACAACCTGATAAGTCACCGCAGCGTCTTCATCCGATGACGCTGCTGCGGCTAGTTTCTTAATCTTAGCGACGGCGAGCTCGGCTTCATTTTCCGATGGGAAGATACGCTCAATAACGCTGGTACAATTATCATTCTCAATGATGGTGCCAATATCGATTGCACACCCTTTGGTACTGCATTTATCCACTACGTCTTTCATGATGATAACCTCGTATGTTTCCTCCCAAGATAAGACTCTGCCGATGGAAAGTCCAACCATTAATAGGGTTAAAGATTACCGTTTTTTGAGATTAAACGCTGTTTATCTGCAATAAAGTCGATTTTATTGCTTAACCTGAGCAAATGTCTGATGTTTTCATCCTATCCGTTGGTTGCGCGTAATCGCAGTATCGTGCACATCATCAACCCGTGTTCGGATACCTATTCATAACCATCACCGAACTGGGCCGACCGTACCATCTGGCTATATTCGATGACTCCCGCACCGAGTGATAAATACCAGGAATACGTAGTTACTGTCATAATTACATCCAATATATTATTTAAGTCACATTCTCAACAGATATATAATCATGACTTATTCTTCAAACAAGGTTAATAAAATGAAAAAACTATTAGTTTTACTGCTCGCTTTCGCATCATATGGTGCAAATGCACAATGCATTGGCACCGATGCGTTATCGACTTGTTATGATAACAATGGAAATACCTACACTGTTAATCGTATGGGTAATACCACCATAGTAAATGGAAACTCGGCGAACGGTACCAGTTGGTCTCAGACCTCCAATACCATAGGAAATAGCACTTACACTAACGGCACAGCCGCAAATGGTGAGAGTTGGAACGAAACACAGACCAATATGGGTGGAGGTAATCGAATTATTTCAGGAACGAACTCACAAGGTGAATCGTACTATCACAATTGTAATCAATATGGTTGCAATTAGTTAATATTTCTCATACAGGGCTATATTTCAATTTTCAAAAATGAGAAATCTTGATAAATAAAAATAACATTTAAATGGCCTATCCACTGAGGATTTAAGACCAGTTTCTCAGTTAAATACTACTTGAAATAACAACTAACCGTTACAAAACGGTCCTGCACCATCGCATTACATTTTTCGGTAAGGTTAATGAATGAAAAAGATAATAGCACTATTACTGGTTGCCGCTTTCGGCATGATCTCAGCTTCTACGATGGCCTGCCCTAAAGGCACACATCCGCATGGAGGCACAGGTTCTCACCATAAAGGTGGGACTTGTTACTAAAATTCGGGGTGGCTTCGGTCACCCGTTTTACCTCCTTTGCCTGAGATTTAAAAAAGCCCCTTAACGGGGCTTGAATTCGGTTTAGTAGCCGGCTTGAGGCTAATTTTATTTGTTATAAGCTATCAGCATTAATTTTAGGTACTGGCGCTGTAATCCGCGCCAGCTCTAGTTTTAGATGAGGTTAACGAAGGTTATCAGGAGCATGTATTCAACTAGTGCTTCACGATATACATCGTATGCGTATAAGCCACGTCTTCCGGATTGGTGATCGGGTAGCCTTTTACCCACGGCTTGATCAACCGTCCGTTGGTGTACTGGTAGATAGGCGCGATAGGCGCTTTCTCGGCCAGAATTTTCTCGGCGGTGTTGTAGTCCGCGTTACGCGCCTCGGCCGTGTTCTCCAGCGTCGCCTGGCGGATCACCTTGTCATACGCCGGGTCGCTGAAACGGGAAATGTTGCCGGTGTTGGTGGAGGTCAGCAGCGACAGGAAGGTTGACGGCTCGTTGTAGTCCCCTACCCACGAAGCACGAATCACGTCGAAATTACCGGTGTTACGGCTATCGATATAGGTTTTCCACTCCTGGTTTTGCAGCTTCACGTCAACGCCGAGGTTTTTCTTCCACATCGATGCCACCGCAATCGCGATTTTCTGGTGATTTTCCGAGGTGTTGTACAGCAGCGTCAGCTTCAGTGGGCGATTTGGGCCGTAGCCTGCCGCCTGCAGCAGCATCTTCGCCTGTGCGTTCAGTTCGGCCTGACTGCTTTGCGCCATCTCTGAGGTCTGCGGCTTAAAGCCAGCAGTCACATCAGGAGTGAAGCGCCATGCCGGTTTCTCACCGGTGCCTAAGACCTTCTCAGCGATAATCCGGCGGTCGATGGTCATGCTCAGCGCCAGACGCACACGCGCATCGGCGGTTGGCCCTTTTTGGGTGTTGAACGCGTAGTAATAAGTGCCCAGCTGTGCCGGCGTATAGACCTGGCCCGGCAGCTCCTTAAGTAGCTTCTGATACTGGTTTTTCGGGAAGGATTCGGTGATATCAATATCACCCGCCAGGTAGCGTTTGGTGGCGGAGGACTCCTGGTTTATCGGGATGAAGGTGACTTTCTGAATAACCGTCTTCGCGTTATCCCAATAGTGCTTGTTCGGTACCGCTACCAGCTTTTCATTCACCACGCGGTCTGCCAGCACGTAGGCACCGTTGCCAATAAGCTTACCTGGACGCGTCCAGTTTTTATCACTCTCGACGTTGGCTTTATTGACTGGATAGAGCGAGAAGTTGGCGGTCAGGTTCACAAACCACGGCAGCGGTTTATCCAGCTGAACGCGCAGGGTGTGGGCATCCACCGCGGTGACGCCCAGCGTCTCCGGTTTGGCTTTACCGTCGATAATATCCTGAGCGTTAGTGATACCAGCCAGCGCGGCAAACCAGGCAAACGGCGAGGTGGTTTTCGGGTCAACCAGACGCTGCCAACTGTAAACAAAGTCCTGCGCCGTGACCGGCGTACCGTCGGACCATTTTGCATCATTGCGCAGGGTAAATGTCCAGATACGCTGATCGTTCGTCTGCCAGCGGGTGGCGACGCCTGGAATGATATTGCCGTTGGCATCCTGGTTCACCAGCCCTTCAAACAGATCGCGAATGACCTGAATCTCCGGCAACCCCACCGCCTTTGCGGGGTCTAATGAAGCGGGTTCATCTTTAATATGACGAACCAGCTCCTGCTGCTTCGCCAGCACCGTCCCAGCGGGAACGTCGGCCGCGACGGCGATAGAACTCAGACCTGAAAGCAAGACGGCGCAACAGGTCAAGGTGAACGGTAACTTCATGTCATCCCCTTAAAATTGGCAAACCCACACAACTTGATGAAAATATTATTTGTTTCAGTCGCGGTAATTGCAAATAACATGTCACATAAACTTGATATGTCACCAGCAATATCTATCAGGGAAACTATTTGATTCGCGGCGATTTTTGCACAACACTGCTCAATATCCCCATTGCGTATCAGGACTCAGCGTATGTCATCCACCCGCCCTCGCGCCCAGCGCGGCGCGTTCCCGCCCGGAACACAACACTATGGTCGTTCTCTGCTTGGGGCTCCGCTCATCTGGTTTCCCGCCCCTCTGGCAGGCCCGCAGAGCGGTTTGATCATTGCCGGCACGCACGGCGACGAAAATTCCTCGGTCGTCACCCTTTCCTGCGCGCTACGTACGCTGGCCCCGGACCTTCGCCGCCACCACGTGGTGCTGGCGGTAAACCCGGACGGCTGTCAGTTGGGTCTGCGGGCGAACGCAAACGGCGTGGATCTGAACCGCAACTTCCCGTCGGCAAACTGGAAGGCGGGCGACACGGTGTACCGCTGGAACAGCGCGGCGGAACAACGCGACGTGGTGCTGCAGACCGGTAGCCGCCCCGGGTCCGAACCGGAGAGCCGGGCGCTGTGTCAGCTGATTCATCAGATTAACCCAGCGTGGGTGGTGTCGTTCCACGATCCGCTGGCCTGCATTGAGGACAGCCGTCACAGCGAGCTGGGGCAATGGCTTGCCGAGGCGTTCAGCCTGCCACTGGTCAGCAGCGTCGGTTATGAAACGCCAGGGTCGTTTGGTAGCTGGTGCGCCGATATCGGCCTGCACTGCATCACCGCCGAGTTCCCTCCGGTCTCCTCCGACGAGGCCAGTGAGAAGTATCTGGCGGCGATGACGGCGCTGCTGCACTGGCAGTCAACGCATCACAAGTGAAGCTCACCGCAGGTAAAACGTAGCGCTGGCTCGGCATCGGCGGCAAGCCAGGTCGGGCCGTCGAGGTCGGCAAAGCGAACCTGCGGTGCCAGCGGTAGCGCGGCTTCAATGGCCCGCGAGGTACACAGCATGCAGCCGAGCATCAGCGCAAAGCCCTGCGCTTTGGCCTCGGCGGCCAGCGCCAATGCTTCAGTCAAACCTCCGGTTTTATCGAGCTTGATATTCACCATCTCATAGCGCTCGCGCAGCACGGGTAAATCTTCTCGAGTGTGACAGCTTTCATCGGCACAAATCGGCAACGGATGGATAAAGTGGCTAAGCGCCTCGTCTTCGCCCACCGGTAAAGGTTGTTCGAGCATCGCGACGTTCAAGTCCGCCAGCAGCTGGCAGCGCGCGGCAAGCCCATCGCCGTGCCAGGATTCATTGGCATCAACAATCAGCGTGGCATCCGGCGCGGCAGCGCGAATCGCCACCATCCTTTCACAAATAAAATGGTTATCCAGCTTCACTTTGAGCAATCGGGCACCGCTTTCATACAGGGCCTTTGCGCTAGCGGCCATTTGTTCTGGGGTGCCAATGACTACCGTTTGGGCAGTCGTAAGGGTGTCAGGTAGGCGAACACCCAGCTGCGTGACAACGTCACTTTTCAACAGGTGGGTTTCCAGACTCCAGAGCGCACAGTCGATCGCATTTCGCGCGGCCCCGGCCGGCAGCAGCGTGGCCAACTGTTCGCGGGTTAACCCCTGTTCCAGCTGTTCGCCCAGCGCCATGATCTGCGCCATCACCGAAGCGACGCTTTCGCCGTAGCGCGGATACGGCGTGCACTCGCCCACCCCTTTTACGCCATCCTGCTCCAGCTCAACCACCACCACCTTCGCTTCACTGCGGCTGCCGCGTGCGATAACGAAAGGGGTATGCAGTGGCCAGGCTTCTTCAAAGACTCGCAGCTTTCTCATTTTTGCTCCTTATAATCAGGCGTAAATAGGGTTTGCCGTGTTAACGCCTGTTGTCATACACTAGGGTTGACGTTAACTATATGTAAACAGGAAGATAATCATGTCGCAAACCGTACATTTCCAGGGCAATCCCGTTGCTGTTCAAGGTTCTATCCCACAGGCGGGCGATAAAGCTCAACCGTTTACGCTGGTGGCAAAAGATCTGTCAGACGTCACCCTCGGCCAGTTCGCGGGCAAACGTAAAGTTCTGAACATTTTCCCAAGCATCGATACCGGCGTCTGCGCGGCATCTGTGCGTAAATTCAACCAACTGGCTGGCGAGCTGGCCAACACCGTGGTGCTGTGCGTTTCCGCCGACCTGCCGTTCGCGCAGTCTCGCTTCTGCGGCGCAGAAGGCCTGAGCAACGTAGTTACTCTGTCTACCCTGCGTGCTCCAGAATTCCTGCAGACCTACGGCGTAGGCATCGCAGACGGCGCACTGAAAGGTCTGGCGGCACGTGCTGTTGTGGTTATCGATGAAAACGACAACGTGGTCTACAGCGAGCTGGTGAACGAAATCACCAACGAGCCAGACTACGATGCGGCACTGGCTGCCCTGAAAGCGTAATCACCGCACCGCAAAAGACAAACAGCCTCTTTTCAGAGGCTGTTTTTTTATGACTCTTCGCCCTTCTTGTTGCTCAGGCCATATTCCCGCAATTTATTGGCAATCGCCGTGTGCGATACGCCCAGACGCTTGGCAAGTTTTCGAGTGCTTGGATAGCTGCGATAAAGCTGCGTCAGCACCGAACGTTCAAAGCGACGAGTAATATCGTCCAGCGAGCCTTCCATCGCCTCTTCCCCTACCGCCGCGCTTGATACATCGTGATCCGGCAGCAGTACGTCCTGCGGACGCAGTTCGTAGCCTTCGAGCTGGGTCAGCGCACGGTACACCGCGTTCTTCAGCTGGCGAACGTTGCCCGGCCAGCCGTAGCGGGTGAGTACGGTATTGAGATCGGCAGAAAGTTTCGGACGGGAGATCCCCTGCTCATCGGCAAAGCGCGCCACAAACAGTTCGGTCAGCGGCATGATGTCCTGTGGACGATCGCGCAGCGGCGGCAGGTTAAGGGTTAACACGTTAAGGCGATAGTAGAGATCCTCGCGGAACAGCCCTTTTTGCACCAGCTCCACCAGGTTTTTCTGGGTGGCGCAGATAACGCGAACGTCGACATGCACTTCATGATCTTCACCTACGCGGCGGAAGGTGCCATCGTTGAGGAAACGCAGCAGTTTGGTCTGCATGCGCGGCGACATTTCACCAATTTCATCCAGCAGCACCGAGCCGCCGTTAGCCTGTTCGAAGAACCCTTTTTTACCCTCAGCGGCATCACCGAACAGCTCGCTCTCAACCGCATCTTCCGGAATGGAGCCGCAATTCAGCGCCAGGTACGGCTTCGCTGCACGCGGGCTTGCCAGGTGACAGGCGTGGGCCAGCAGATCTTTACCGGTGCCGGTTTCCCCGACGATCAGCAATGGCGCAGTCAGCAGCGCCAGCTTGCGCGCCTGATCCACCACCTGACGCATACGCGGGCTAACGCCCACAATCTGGCTGAACGCGCTAACGTCCTGGGTGGTCATGGTTTGCAGCTGGCGGCCCATACGCAGCGTGGAGCGTAGCATTAGCACCGCCCCGGCCAGCACACGGGCGTCGTTTTCGCCGCTCAGGTAGACCGGCGTGGCTTCCAGCAGGAAGTTCTGCCCGTGGATCACCACGTGTTCGGCATGAGACTCCACTTCGTCGCTTTCGAACCAGCGCGGGAAGTTAAAGCCGCTAATTAGCTGCGCCACGTTGTGGTTGCGCATTTTATCCTGGCTCATGCCAAACAGCTGGCAGCTCGCCGGGTTAGCGCGTTCGATTTTGCTGCGCGTATCCAGCGACAATACCGGCTCCGGCATCGCTTCCAGCAGCGCGCTCAGCGCCAGATGTTCACGTTCGGAGGGCATCCACGGGACGGTACGAACGTCGGTCACGCCCGCAATGCGGCGGATTTCCGCCATCAGGCTGCTGAAGCTGGTGAAATCCAGCTCCGCAAAATTAAGGTAGATTCGGCCAACAGGGTCGATATCGATACCGCGCAGGTCAATGCCGCGCAGCACCAGAAGATCGAGCAGTTCACGGGTCAGACCGAGACGGTCTTCACAAAAGACTTCAAGACGCATGGGAGTGTTCACCCTTATAAGCCAAAGACGTATGAATAATAAGACACTTATTCGCTGGCGTGAAGATGAGTGTCAACAATTATTGACAGTATGGCGGAAAAATGGGCGTTGTGCCGTAAAGTTATGCGTTCAATTAATAAACCGCACTTAACGGTCCCCTCGCCCCTCTGGGGAGAGGGCTAGGGTGAGGGGACGGCACGATAGCCAATCCGTAATGAGATGATTGTAGCGGCGGTGGATTAACCCTCACCCCAACCCTCTCCCTTAAAAAGGGAGAGGGGGCAGATTGTGCCAGGATGTTAAAAATTACCCCATTCGATGCTCGCCACGCTCCAGCGCGTTACGGTCGAAGAAACGCTGAATCATCCCACCCGCCATAAAGGCCGCGCGGTCGGACATATGCGCAATCACATCCGCATCGTGACTCACCAGCAGATAGGTCATACCGTGGTCCTGCTTCAAGCGGTTGAGCAGGTTCAGGATCTCCGCCTGCACCGACATATCCAGCGCCGAGGTGGGTTCGTCGAGCAGCAGGATTTTTGGCCGCAGCAGCAGCGCGCGGGCAATCGCCACGCGCTGACGCTGGCCGCCGGAAAGCTGATGCGGATAGCGGCTGGCGGCATCGGCGGGCAACCCCACCTGCTCCAGCGCCGTCTGCACTCGTGCTTCAATGTCCGTTTCACCATGAATACTCAGCGGCTCGGCCAGCGTACGCCACAACGTATGGTTCGGATGTAGCGAAGCGTACGGGTCCTGGAAAACCATCTGCACGTTGCGGCGCAGTTCACCCTGGAAGCGTGCACCGGGGGTGATCGGTTTATCGAACAGCGAAACCAGCCCGCCCCACTCGCGCTGCAGCCCAGCGATAACCCGCAGAATGGTCGATTTCCCGCAGCCGGATTCCCCAATCAGGCTGAAGGTTTCGCCAGCGTTGACGTGGAAACTGGCCGCCGACACCGCCGTTTTCTCGCCAAACGTCACCTGTAACGCCTGAATATCAACGATCGCCATGCGCCGTCTCCTCAAAGTTCTGACTGCGATCCAGCGTCGGCAGCATCTGACCATAGGTCTGCGCGTTCGGGCGGCAGGTCCACAAGGTGCGGGTGTAAGGGTGCGTGGCCTGCGGTAAATCGCGTGCCGCCATCTCATCCACGCCGTTACCCTGATACATCACCAGTACCCGGTCGCAGTGCTGAGCCACCAGCGGTAAATCGTGGCTAATCAGCAGCATCGCCATCTGCCGCTGTTCGCACTGCGCCACCAGCAGCTCGAGGATCTGATTACGCAGACGGGCATCCAGCGCCGAGGTGGGTTCATCGGCAATCAGGACTTTAGGGTCGTTAATCAGCGCAATGGCAATCATCACCCGCTGGCCCATGCCGCCGGACAGTTCGCCCGGATAGCGGTTCAGCACCGCCACGTCGAGCCCCATCGCCAGCACCGCGGACTCACACTTTTCCTGCCGCTCGCGGCGGTTCAGCCGCTGATGGAGAGTGAGCGCCTCTTCCAGTTGCTCACGTACCGTTTTCACCGGGTTCAGCGCATAGCGAGGGTCTTGCAGCACCATGGCGATGTCGTTGCCCCGCAGCGCACGCCAGCCGCGCGCATTCAGGGAGAGCACATCATGGCCAAGCACGTTGAGACGGTCGGCGCTGACGATACCCGGCTTGCGCACCAGCCCCATCAACGCCCGCGCGGTCATCGACTTGCCGGAGCCGGATTCCCCCACCAGCGCCAGTCGCTCATTGCCGAGCGTGAAGCTCATATTGTTGACCACCCGCGCGCGGGGATAATCAATATTCAGCCCCTGTACGGAAAGGCGTTGCTCAGTCATGTTGCGGCTCCAGAACGTCACGTAAACCATCGCCCAGCAGGTTAAACGCCAGGCTGGCAATCAGAATCGCCGCACCTGGTGCGGCGGCAATCCACCACTGATCAAAGATCACCTGCATGCCATCGGCAATCATCGCCCCCCACTCCGCCATCGGCGGGCGTGCGCCCAGGCCGAGGAAGCCTAAACCCGCAGCGGCCAGAATGATCCCCGCCAGGTCCAGCGCCAGACGTACGATCGCCGACGGCAGACACAGCGGCAGAATATGGCCGATCAGCAGGCGCAGGCCGCGAATCCCCATCATTTCGGCGGCGGCTAAATAGTCGCTATGCCGCAGACGCTGGATTTCACTGCGCGCCTGTCGTGCATAGGCAGGCCAGGTGGTCAGCGCCAGCGCTAACGCGCCGTTAACCAACCCTGGGCCCAGCATCGCCACGAAGGCAAAGGCCAGAATCAGGCGCGGCATCGACATCACCACGTCGGTAAAACGCATCAGAATGCGCTCCAGCCAGCCGCCGTAATAGCCGGAAAGAATGCCAATCAACAGCCCGACCGGCAGCGTAATCACCGTCACCAGCGCCACCAGCCCCAGTGCCGGACGAGTACCGTAAATCAGCCTTGAGAGCAGGTCGCGCCCGTAACTGTCGGTGCCGAGCCAGTGTAACGCGCTCGGCATCTGCAAGCGCACGGCGGCGTCCTGCCAGTTAGGATCCATTGGGGCGAGCCACGGCGCCAACAGCGCCGTCAGTACCAGCAGGGCAATAATAATCAGCCCGCAGCAGGCCGCTGGCGAGCGCAGTAATCGGCGCAAAAACAGAGATGATGGCATCAGCGAACCCTCGGGTCGGTCAGCCGCACCAGCACATCGGTGAGGTTATTAATCAATACAAAACAAACGCCAATCAGCAGCGTTCCCCCCATTATTGCCGCCGTATCGCCAGCAAATAGCGCCGTCGTCAGGTAGCGGCCAATCCCCGGCCAGGAGAACACCGTCTCGGTCAGCACCGCGCCCTCTAGCATTGAGGTATAGGCCAGCGCGATGACCGTCAGCAGCGTGCCGCGGATATTCGGCAGCACGTGACGCAGCAGAATGCTCATCTCGCCTGCCCCTTTGGCGCGTGCCAGCAGGATGTACTCTTTGTTCATCTCGCTCAGGCAGGCGGAACGCGTGAGGCGCGTGATGCTGGCCAGCGAATAGTAGGCCAGCAGCAGCACCGGCAGCACCAGATGGCTGAACGCGTTGCGGAAAGCCTCTTTGTCGCCGGAAAGCCAGGTATCAATCAGCGCAAAACCGGTTTTGGGTTCGATGGTGAACTGGTAGATGTCGTCGAGCCGACCGGGGCCAGGGCTCCACTGCAGCTTCGCGTAGAACAGCGCCAGCATCAGCAGCCCGAGCCAGAAAATCGGCACCGAGTTACCCAACAGCGTCAGCGTTCGTACGGCAAAATCCCAGGGGGAACCCGCGTAGCGGGCGCAGAGGACGCCAGCAATCACGCCGAACACCGCGCCGATAACCAGCGCCAGCGTGGCGAGTTCAAGCGTCGCAGGAAAGGCGGCCAGCAGATCGTGCAGCACCGGTTGCCCGGTGGCGCTGGCGGTGCCGAGATCGCCATGGAACAGGTTAACCAGATAGTGCCAGAACTGTACCGGTAGAGAACGGTCAAGGCCCAACTGATGGCGAACCTGATCGTAGGTCGACTGGCTGGCGTGGTCGCCAACAATTTGCAGCACGCGGTCAACGGGTGAAAGCGCAGAGAGCGCAAAGGTGACAAGCAACAGCCCCAGCAGCGTGAGCGCGAGTGTTAGCAAGCCCTGAAAAAGCGCAGACAGTAACCGACGCGTTCGCAGCGCGGTGGGATTCGGTAAAGCGGCGGGCATGGGTATTTCCGTATATCAACGAGAAAACGACAATGGCCCGGACGGTTTACGCCGCCGGGCCAGGGTTATCTGACGGACTATTTGGTCACGCGGTCGTACCAGACCATATCGGCGTTCAGCCCTTGCTGGTAGCCCTTCACGTTGTCGCGAACCACAATCTGCGTTTTGCCCTGGTCAATAAAGACATACGGCGAATTACGCTGCAGCTCTTCCTGCATTTTTTTGTACAGGTCAAGGCGTTTTGCGACGTCCGGTTCGGCGACGGCCGCCAGCGTGGCTTTATTCAGCTCAGGGATTTTCCAGCCGTTCAGCCCCGCCACGGTGCTGGATTTACCGTCATTAAAGGCAAAGGCGCTGGCGTTGGAATGCGCGTCAAAGTAGTCCGGGATCCACAGACGAATCGCCGCCTGATGCTGCTTCGCGCGCACGCGAGCGTAAACCTGGCTGCCTGCTGCTGGCAGCAGATCCACCTTCACGCCGCCCTGAGCAAAGCTTGCCTGCATCGACTGCGCAATGGTGATAAACGGCGGTTTGTTTTCCACGTCGAGGGTAAAGTGGGCATCTTTGATGCCCGCTTTCGCCAGAATTTCTTTGGCTTTGGCCGGGTCAAATTTAAACGGCGTGTTGTCCAGCGCGCCCGGGAAACCGACCGGCAGGAAGCTCTGATGCACGAAGTACTGCCCTTTCAGCAGATCTTTGGTAATGCCGTTGTAGTCCACCAACCAGCGCGCCGCTTCCCAGAACGCCGGGTTCGCCAGCAGCGGGTTGGCGGTATTCGCGGTGTTGAACACCACGTAGTTTTGCTCGGCAGACGGAATGCTTAACACCTGTAAGCCCGGTTTACCCTGCAGGGCGTCAATCTGATCGGCGCCAAGGTCGCGCGCCACGTCAGCATCGCCCTGTTGGATCAGTAGGCGGCGGGAGGCCGGATCCGGCACGTTTTTAATGATCACGCTTTTCAGCTTCGGTGCGCCGGTTGGCGAAGTGTCGTTGGCTTCCAGCACGATAGCCTGATGCGGCTGGTAGACGCGCATTTTGAACGCACCGCTGCCCGCCGAGTGCATTTTCAGCCATTCGTTGCCGAAGTCATTGCCCTTCACGTTGGCTGCCACCAGCTTCTCATCCACAATCGAGGCAATAGGGGTGGAGAGAATATTCAGCGCCACCGACGGGCTGACGTCAGCGGTCCAGCTTAGCTGTAGCGTATGGTCATCAATTTTCTTGAGTTGGCTGGCAATGTTGCCTGGCTCCCAGCCGAGGACGTTAAGAATAAACGCCGGAGATTTGTTGAGCGTGACGGCACGGGTGTAAGAGAAGATCACATCTTCCGGGCGCAGCGGGTTGCCGGAGGCAAATTTGGCGTCGTTTTTCAGCTTGATGGTCAGCGTTTTTTTCGCCGCATCCGCCTGCCAGCTTTCCGCCAGAATCGGCGTGATTTTAGCCGGGTCGTTGCGGTCAGGCTGAACCAGACGCTGGTAGAGGCTTGGCACCGTCTGGATGCTGGAGAGCTCGTTGGCCTCCGCCGGGTCCAGACTGACAATATCGTCCAGACCCTGAGCCACGACCAGCGTGTTCGGTGGCGTAGCGGCATAAGCGGAAGCTGACAGCGCGGTCAGCACGAGTAACGGCAGCAGTTTTTTGGTCATCGGGACTTCCTGAAAATGAACGTGTTGTGGACGATTCAGCTAAAGTAGCGCTGGTTGTCACTTTCAGTAAAGATAAGTATAGAAATAGGTTATACAATTTTCGCATAACCATATTTTATCTCGTTAACTATCCCGCTGCGCCGCCGATTTTCCTTTCTGCAGCGTCGCTTTCAGTTGCCCAATAAGTTCGCGGCGGAAGTCACCCAGGCGCGGCTTGTCGTTGTCGATCCACGGCAGCGGTCGACACAGTTCCATCGCTTTGATCCCCAAACGTGCGGTCAGCAAACCGGCACCAATCCCCTGCGCCGCACGGGTCGACAGACGCGCGGCGAGATCCTGCGACATCCAGTCCATACCGATTTCCCGCACCAGCTCGCTGGCCCCGGCAAAGGCGATGTTAATCAACACCAGGCGGAACAGGCGCAGACGGCTGTAGTAGCCAAGCTCAATCCCGTAGAGATTCGCGATACGGTTAATCAGGCGCAGGTTACGCCAGGCAATAAAGCCCATGTCCACCAGCGCCAGTGGGCTGACGGCAATCATCAGCGTCGATTCCGCCGCCGAGCGGCTGATTTCGCGCCGCGCCTGTGCGTCCAGCACCGGCTGCACCAGATGGGCGTACAGGCTGACCACTTCGCGGTCGCTCTGGGTTTCGTGGATGGCGGCGTACCAGCGCTGTAGCGCCGGGTGCGACTGATCCAGCCCCGCCTGACGCGCCAGCCCCTCGCAGAACGCGCGTCCTTTGCCCACGCTGTGGCTGTGCATTAGGGTACGCGCTTCATCGCGTTCTTCCGCGCGCTGGCGCAAGCGCCAGAGTCGGCGCCATTCGGTGACCACCGAACCGACACCCGCACCAACAATCAGCGCCCCGGCAGCACAGCCACCGAGCGCCGCCCAGTCGTTGGTTTGCCAGGCGGTCATCGTCCACTGTACGCCCTGAGCGACGACGCTAATGCCAAACAGGCCAAGCCCGGCGGTGACCATTTTGCGCCACAGGCTGCGTTTCGGGCGCAGCGCGGCGTCAAGGGTGGCTTCCACCTGCCCTTCCTGCTCCGGCGCTTCATCGAGCGTGACCAGGGCGAATTTTTCCGCCGTAACGTCATCAAACGCCTGCGAGGTTTTAAACTGTTCTGCTTTTACGTCCTCAAGCGGGCCGTCAAAATCAATGCGTGGTTTATAGGCGTCGTTCATCGCAGCTTATCTCCAATCAAAAACTCCAGCGCGGCATCCAGACGGATATGCGGCAGCGGCTGGTCAACGTCCATCGTCTGCGGACGGAAGGCCTCAAACTGAAAACCTTGTTTATCCCAGAAAGCCTGCCCGGGCAGACGCGCCGGGACTTCGCCTGGGTAGACGGTGAGCGGCTGACCGTCGCTTAAGCGATGACCGCGTAACGCCGGGATCTTCTCGCCGTTAACCTCAATCAGCCCACTCTGTGTTGCCTGTACCGAAGCCAGCCCCAGACAGTCCATGGTAATGCCTTCAAAGGCCGCGTTCTGCCAGGCGTCCTGAATCAGCTGTTGCAGCAGCGACACCATATTGCCGTGCTGATCGACGGTGACGTGATCCGCCTTGGTGGCGGCAAACAGCAGCTTGTCGATAACCGGCGAAAACAGACGGCGGAACAGGGTACGCTGCCCGTAATGGAAGCTGTGCATCAGCTGCGTCAGCGCCAGGCGCATATCGTTAAACGCCTGCGGGCCGCTGTTGAGCGGCTGTAAGCAATCGACCAGCACAATCTGGCGGTCGAAGCGCAGGAAGTGATCCCGGTAGAACCCCTTCACCACTTTTTCGCAGTAGTAATGGAAGCGCTCGCGCAACATTCCGGCATTGCTGTGTTTGTCCGCCTGAGCAAGCTTTGACTCACCGATGGCGTCCACGTCCGGCCACGGGAAAAACTGCAGCGCCGGGGCACCGGCCAGGTCGCCAGGCAGCACAAAGCGGCCCGGCTGAATAAAGTGCAGCCCTTCCTGCTTGCACTGGTGCAGGTAGTCGGTCCACGCCTGAGCGATTTTCGCCAGCCGGTTTTCGTCAGCGGGTGCAAACGGATCCAGCCCTTCGCACAGCTGCCGCCATTTTGCCGACCACTCGGCACGCTGGCCGGTCAACAGCCCGGTCATCTGGCGCGACCAGCTCAGGTAGTCCTGGTTGAGCATCGGTAAGTCGAGCAGCCACTCGCCAGGGTAGTCGACAATTTCCAGATAGAGCGTGGAGGTCTCTTTAAAGTGACGCAGCAGCGAGTCGTTCGATTTATAGCGCAGCGCCAGACGTATTTCGCTTACCCCACGCGTCGGCGTCGGCCAGGACGGCGGCTGGCCGTATAGCTGCGCCAGCCCTTCGTCGTAGGTGAATCGCGGGATACCGAGATCGCGCTGGGGAATGCGTTTGACGCCGAGCAGGCGCTCTTCGCGCACCGCGCTCAACAGCGGCAGGCGCGCGCCGGTATGAATATTGAGTAGCTGATTCACCAGGCCGGTGATAAAGGCGGTCTTGCCGCTGCGGCTGAGGCCGGTCACGGCAAGACGAAGATGCCGGTCAACGCCACGGTTGACCAGCGCATTGAATTCATTTTTGAGTCGCTTCATTGCTTATCAGACACTCCTCGCTACGCCGATAGCCCTATTTTGCCATGGGGAAATAACGTTTGGCGAGGCGGGACAACAGCGGTTCCAGCGCCACCGCCAGAAACATTTTCAGCGGGCGACGGGCGACGGACTTCACCGCCCATCCGGCTACGCCTGCCGGGCCGTAACGCAGGGCCGTCAGGAGCGCCAACTTGCCAACGATTTTCAAACCGGGCTTCACCTTTTGGCCTGCCCGCTGCCATTTATTATTCATCAGTGACCTCTTGCTCAGAGCTGACGGAACCGGCTGCGCAGGGTAAAAGTGTCAGATGTCACGTAACGTTCCATCTCACGCAGTCGCTGCTCGCCAGCGGCTAATTCAGCATCCACCGTATCCAGCAAATCGCGGCTGGAGGGTTGATGCGGGTTGTTCATCGCCCCTTCCGGCATCGGGTCGAGGGCAAACGTCAAAATCACGTAGGCGACGACGACAAAGAAAAACAGACCAAACAGCATCGCCAGCACGGTAATAATACGAATCAGCTTCACCGGTACGTCGAGGTACTCGGCAATACCGGCGCAGACCCCTTTCACCATGCCTCGCTGCGGGATACGCCACAGCTTTTTGTTCAAATCCAGCGCCATTATTTGTCCCTCCAGTTTGGATGTTCTGCATCCAGAATGGCTTCCAGCGCCTGAATACGCTCGCGCATCCGCTTCGCGTCATCGGTCAACTGCATCAGCCGCTGCTGCTCGCCCTGTGACAGCTCGCCGGAGCGGGAGCGATTGCTATAGTGAAGCCACAGCCAAATCGGCAATACAAACAGCACAAACAACGTCAGGGGAATGCCGAGGAAAAGCGCGCTCATAGAAACTCCTTATATATTATGAGCAGCGGCACGGTCGGTGCCGCCGGAATGATTATTCGTTGTCCTGCTTCATTTTGGCTTTCAGCGCCGCCAGCTGCTCGCTGATTTCGTCATCGGCTTTCAGCTCGGCAAACTGCTGGTCCAGCGATGGCGTTTTGCCAAAACGATGGCTTTCGGCTTCCGCTTCCATATGGTCAATGCGGCGTTCAAAGGACTCAAAGCGGGCCATCGCTTCATCCAGTTTACCGCTGTCCAGCTGGCGACGCACATCGCGGGATGAACTCGCCGCCTGATGACGCAGCGCCAGAGACTGCTGACGAGCGCGGGTTTCGCTGAGTTTATTCTCCAGCTCACCGATCTCTTTTTTCATGCGTGCCAGGGTTTCATCCACCAGCGTCACTTCATGTTCCAGCGTGCCGATAACGTCGGTCAGCTTCTGTTTTTCAATCAGCGCCGCACGCGCCAGATCGTCTTTCTCTTTACGCAGCGCCAGTTCGGCCTTCTCCTGCCATTCAACCTGCTGCGCCTGCGCACGTTCCACACGACGGGACAGGTCTTTCTTTTCTGCCAGCGCGCGGGCAGAGGTGGAGCGCACTTCCACCAGGGTGTCTTCCATCTCCTGGATCATCAAGCGGACCAGCTTCTGTGGGTCTTCCGCTTTCTCAAGCAGCGAGTTGATGTTGGCGTTCACGATGTCGGCAAAACGAGAAAAAATACCCATTGTTCAATCCTCTTAGTTCTGTGTATCGGGCTGAGCCCTGCGTAATGACTATTACAACTTCCGTGCCAACTTTTTATCTTATTGATTATCAAAGAGGTGATTGAATTTCAGCCGTTAAACGCCTACAGTGAAATGGCGAATTACACCAACATGTGGCGAATTTCATCATGGCAGATAACAAAGATACTCTCCTCGGCGAAGCGAACCGCTTTATTGAGGTGCTGGAGCAGGTTTCCCGACTGGCGCCGCTGAACAAACCGGTGCTGATTATCGGCGAGCGCGGGACGGGCAAGGAGCTTATCGCCAACCGCCTGCACTACCTCTCCTCCTGCTGGCAGGGGCCATTTATTTCGCTTAACTGTGCGGCGTTAAACGAAAACCTGCTCGACTCCGAGCTGTTTGGTCATGAAGCCGGGGCATTTACCGGGGCGCAAAAACGTCACCCGGGGCGTTTTGAGCGCGCCGACGGCGGCACGCTGTTTCTCGATGAACTGGCCACCGCGCCGATGCTGGTGCAGGAAAAACTGCTGCGCGTGATTGAATACGGCGAGCTTGAACGCGTCGGCGGCAGCCAGCCATTGCAGGTCAACGTACGCCTGGTGTGCGCCACCAATGCGGATTTGCCGCAGTTGGTCGAGGAAGGCACCTTCCGTGCCGACCTGCTCGACCGGCTGGCCTTTGACGTGGTGCTGCTGCCGTCGCTGCGCGAACGTCAGAGCGACATTATGTTGATGGCGGAACACTTCGCGATTCAGATGTGCCGTGAACTGGGTCTGCCGCTGTTTCCCGGCTTTACCGAACGCGCCCGAGAAACGCTGCTGCACTACCGCTGGCCGGGAAATATCCGTGAGCTGAAAAACGTGGTGGAGCGTTCGGTCTACCGCCACGGCTCCATTGATGAACCGCTGGACGATATTATTATCGACCCGTTCCGCCGCCAACCGTCGGTTCATGCTGAGCCTGCAGGGGAAAACGTCGGCCCGACGCTGCCACTGGATCTGCGCCAGTTCCAGCTTGAACAAGAAAAAGGCCTGTTGCAGCAAAGTCTGCAACAGGCCCGATTCAACCAAAAACAGGCGGCCGAACTGCTGGGACTAACCTACCACCAACTGCGCGCGCTGTTGAAAAAGCATCAGCTTTGACGTCGACGCGGCAGCAGTAGCGCACTCACCACTATCGCCCCCAGGCACAGCGTGCAGTTAAACCACAGCGCATACTGTGCCGCCTTCGCCATCCCGTGCGGCAGGAACAGCGCATAGAGCGAAGCGGTCATCGCCAGGCCAAACGCCCCGCCGAGCGAGCTGCCCATCTTGTAGATCCCGGAAGCCACGCCCACTTTATTCTCTGGCGCGCTGGTGACGGCGGTATCGGTCGACGGTGTGGCGTAGCAGCCCAACCCCAAACCGAACAGCACGTTGCTGAAAAAGACGGTCACGATATAGGTCCAGGTCTCCAGGAAGGTGCAGGAAATCAGGAAAATCCCCACCATCGCGATGGCCGGGCCGCCCATCATCGGCAGCCTTGCGCCGTAGCGCTGGAGCAGTTTCTCTCCGACCCGAATCATCAACAGCACGGTCACCAGATAGCCCAGCGTCATCATCCCGGTCTGGAACGGACTCAGATGTCGCCCCTGTTGTAGCCAGATGCTGGTAATCATCATGGTGCCAATCGCGCCGTTAAGCATCAGGTTCGACAGCACCGCCGCGCTGTAGGAACGGTTGTTAAACAACGCGAAGTCGATAAGCGCGGCCTCCTTTTTGCGCAGACCGCTGCGGATAAACCAGCCCATCGCCACCACGGCGCCTGCCAGCATCGACAGCGACAGGCCGCTGGTCCAGCCCCAGTGATGCCCCTTGGAGATAAACAGGTTAAACAGCACCAGGCCCGCCACCAGGCTCAGCAGCCCGCTAACGTCCAGCTTATGCTGCGCGGCGGTGGCGCTTCGGCTTTCTGGCGTGCCGCGAATCAGCAGGAAGGCAGCCAGCGCGGCGGCGATGGAGAAGACAAAAATCCAGCGCCAGCCAAGCCCGGTGGCAATCGCCCCGCCGACAAAGGAGCACAGACCGCTGCCGCCCCATGAGCCAATCACCCAAAAACTGACCGCGCGCTGTCGCGCCCGTCCCTCGTACCAGGTTTTAATCAGCGCCAGCGTCGCTGGCATGATGCAGGCGGCAGACAATCCCTGAACAACGCGCCCGGCCAGAAACAGCATCGGCCCCTGAGAAACCACCAGCAGCGCGCTGCCAACGATGCTCAGCATCAGGCCGATAAGCGTCAGGCGTACCCGGCCAAACTTATCCGCCAGGCCGCCGCTGGCGACCACAAAACAGCCGCTAAACAGCGCACTGAGGCTGACCGCAAGGGTGAGCGTCTCCAGCGAGATATCGATACTGCTTTTTACGACAGGAACCACGTTGATAACCGACTGGGCAAACAGCCAGAAGGTCAACACGCTTAGCACAATGCCCGCCAACAGTCGGTCGGTACCGACATACGGCGTTTCAGTCAACGAAACGGTACTCATGGCTCGCCCTCAGGTTGCGCGTCACTTAGGCCCGCAGATAATCTTCCGTCAGGCCGCACCACAGCGCCGCCCCCGTCAGCAGGATATCGTCGTTAAAGTCATAGCCCGGGTTGTGGACCATACAGCGTTCCGGCTCATCACCCGCCCCGATGGTGAAATAGGCACCGTTAGGGTTCTGTTCGAGCATAAAGGCGAAATCTTCACTGCCCATAAACGGGTTAACCGTGGCGATAGATTGTTCACCAAACAGCGAGGTAGCCACCTCGCGCACCATCTGATTCGCCTGCGGGTCGTTACGTAACACCGGGCTGCCGTTAACGTGCGTAAGTGAGGCTGTGGCGTTGAAGCTCTCCGCCTGGGATACCGCAATATCGTGAATGCGTTGCAGCACGGTTTTACGCACCGACTCACTCAAGGTGCGCACCGTTAGCTTCATCTGTACTTTATCGTTAATGATGTTCGGAGCCTGCCCCGCCTGAATGCTGCCTACGGTCACCACCACCGGATCGAACGGGCTGATATTTCGCGACACTATCGTCTGCAGTGCCAAAGTAATATGGCAAGCCACGACGGTGGCATCGACGGTATGTTCAGGCACCGCGCCGTGCCCACCGACGCCCTGAACATCGATATGCAGCGTATCGGACGATGCCATCATGGCACCATCGCGCAGGCCAATTTTGCCGAGCTTCTGCCCCGGCATATTGTGCAGGCCAAAAATACGGTCGCAGGGAAATTTGGCAAAAAGGCCGTCTTCCAGCATCACGCGGCTGCCGTACAGCAACTCTTCCGCGGGCTGGAAAATCAGATGCAGCGTGCCGTTGAACGCACGGGTGCGCGCCAGATATTCCGCCGCGTAAAGCAGCATGGTGGTGTGACCATCGTGACCACAGCCGTGGAAGCTACCGTCGGTTTCGCTGGCCCACGGCTTACCGCTGCGCTCCTGCATCGGTAGCGCGTCCATGTCCGCGCGCAACCCCAACGTTTTACTGCCGCTGCCCACTTTTAACGTTCCCACCACGCCGGTACCGCCCAGACCGTAGTCCACTTCATAACCCCAACTGGCCAATAGTTTCGCCACCTCAGCGCTGGTTTTATGCTCCTGAAAACCGATCTCTGGCTGTTGGTGGAAGCGACGGCGTAGCGCAATAAATTCCGCCTCACGGCTCTGCAATGCTTCAACAATAGGATGTGTCATTTTTGTTATCCCTTTATGGCTCCACGGTGATAACGTCGAGTTTATGCCGCCGCCAGGGCTTTAAAGTGCAGGTTTTTGTTTTATATTGACGGAAAATGATATGACTATTTTTCATACGATTTGGTTATGACAAAAAATATACAGCTGTTTTTTGTCTCAGGAGAACGAGATGCCAATGCAGCAAATAAGTGACTTTTCCGTCGCCGTGCAGGATGTCCGCCATCAGGCTCATGAGGAGCAGTCCGCGCTGACGCTGCTGTGGATCCTTCAGGGCGAGGTGACGCTGGAGACCGCCGCCGGTGTGCGCAGGTTGCAGGATGGTGCACTCGCGCTCATCAATCCTGACCAGCGCTGGCAGCTTGGTAGCGAACGGTCCAATACGCTGATGACGCTAACCATCGCCAGCAGTTGGCTCACCCGGCTGGATGCTCATTTTTTCGGTTTTGACTACCAGATAGCCGCTCAGCCACATGCAACGCTAGAACATGAAGCCCGGCTGCGCTCGCTGATGCGCCAGCTGCTGATAACCCATCTCATCAATCACCAAACGCACACACGGCTAGAAGCCAACCGCTGGATGAGTGAAATTGCTCTGCTGCTGGCTACCCATTTTCAGCAACCACGCCAATCCGTCACCCCGCAGGGTGCAGCAACATGGAGCCATCGCATACGTCAGGTGGTCGCCCGGATTGAGTCGCAGTACACCCAGCGGCTTTCACTCGCCGAAATTGCCCGCGCCGAGCGGGTGTCCGAGGCCTGGCTCTCCCGCCTGTTTCATAAAGAGGTGGGCGTCAGTTTCATGCAGTTCATCACCGCATTACGCCTGGAGAAAGCCGCCGAGCAGTTGCTGACCACCGCCCTACCGGTGCAGCGGATTGCCCAGCAGCAGGGTTTTGCCAGTGCGCGGGTGATGAGTGACCTGTTTAAGCGCCGCCACGGCATGACGCCCCGTCAGTATCGCCAGCAGCCAACGGTGAACAGCCGCCAGCGTGCGCGGGAAAACGTGCCTGACCAGGCGCTGCCGGTGGCCGCTGAAACGCTGTACGCGCTGCTGAACCACACGGGTATCCAGGCATGGGATAACCCGCCGCCGCTCCAGCATCATCCGCAGTCACGACAGATAGCGTTAAATACGCTGCCCCTGCGCCGCGTGCCGCTGCGCCATAGCCAGGTCATCATTACCCTGCGCGAGCTTGACGATCTGCTGCGCGATGACGTGCGTCAGTCCTTGCTGGCGCTGCATGCGCAGATCCCGATTGTCGGGATTGATATTCATGAACCGTTTCTCAGTAGCCGTCTGTTCAGCGAAGGCTGGGACGACCCGCAGATGGTCGGTTACGCTTGCTGGTACAACCTACAGCAGGTGTTCACGTTTCTGGCGCGCATGGGCTGGCGCGTGTTACTGCATACCAGCCTGACGACACGCCCGGACCTGCTCCGCCAGTTTCTCGCCCTCGCCGCCCAGCATTTTCCGCCGTCTACGCTTGCCAGCTGGCAGTTCGTCTGGCACTGGTCGCCGCAGGCCAGCGCAGAAATCTGGGCTCAGCAGAAAGCCATCATCAGAAGCTTGTCTCCAGATTCGTTACTCGGGGTCTGGCACCGTTTTACGCCGACCGAAGACGGCATCGTTGACGATGTCATTCTCAGCTCGCCGCTGTTAAAAGAGGCCGATTTTCTTGCCTGTTCGGCAAATGCCAACGAGCGTTTTCAGCAACAGTCTTTTGACGGTGCCCGGCTGGCCGCCGCCGAGAGCTACCCGGTCGACAAAGTGCGCCAAATCCAGCGCGCGCTGCGGCAGCACCACCTTGCGCTACCGCTGTGGCTGCTGTCGTGGAACACCCTGACCGGCTCAACCCGGCGCACCAACGGCGAATTTTTCCGCGGCGCACTGCTGATGAATAACCTGTTGGGCCTCGCTGAACAGGTGCAGCTTACCGGCTTCTGGCTTAACTCCAGCCAGCAGGGTGAAGCGCGAAGCAACGGCACCTTTGATACCTCAAGCCTGGCGTTGTACTACCATCATGGGCTGACGCGGCCTATTTTCTGGGTGCTCTGGCTCTGGCGGCGTCTGCAGGGTGATGTGCTGGTCAACGATAAAAATATCCTGCTGCTGCATCATCGCGGGCGCTATCAGCTTTTGCTGCGTAATCCGGTGGTCTTTAACCCGTGGCTCTCCAGCGAAGAGGCGTTTATTCAGCGCTTTCGCCAGCAGTATCCGGTCGCGCTTCAAGGGCTGAATGGCCGTTGGAAGATCAAGCGGCATCTGTTCGATCAGCGCAACGGGGCGCTGTTCCCTCACCTGGAAGCCATCGACAGCAGCAGCGGCCCGGATGAGGAGACCTGGACCTGGCTTGCGCACAAAACCCGACCGGCGCTCAGCGTGCGTGAAGAAGACGTAGTGGAAAATTGGCAGGTGGTTGACGCGCTGGAGAGCAATGCGCTGGTGTTATATGAGTTAACCCCACTGATTTGATGACTTTTAAAGCAGTTGCACGTAGAGATTTGTACCTGGTAGCCGTAAGTGCGATACACTTTGCAGATCAATCGAAAATATAACGAAACTATGCGCCTGAATTTGCCATCCTTCCTCGCCGCATTGGGGCTCTTTTGCGGCCAGGCGATTGCCGCACCGCAACCGCTAGCCCCCCCTCGCGGCGATATTCGCGACAGCGGATTTGTCTACTGCGTCAGCGGGCAGGTCAACACCTTCAACCCGCAAAAGGCGGGCAGCGGGCTAATTGTCGACACGCTGGCGGCTCAGCTGTACGACCGTCTACTGGACGTTGACCCTTACACCTATCGTCTGGTGCCGGAACTTGCCGAAAGCTGGGAAGTACTGGATAACGGCGCGACCTACCGCTTCCACCTGCGCAACAACGTGCAGTTCCAGACCACCCGCTGGTTTACGCCCACGCGCGCGCTGAACGCCGACGATGTGGTCTTTACCTTTGAACGTATTTTCGATCGCAATCATCCCTGGCATAACGTCAACGGCGGTGCTTTCCCTTACTTTGACAGCCTGCAGTTTGCCGATAGCGTGCAGAGCGTGCGCAAGCTGGATAACCACACCGTGGAGTTTCGTCTGACCCGCCCGGACGCCTCGTTCCTCTGGCATCTGGCCACCCACTACGCCTCGGTGATGTCCGCCGAGTATGCCGACAAGCTAACCAAACAGGATCACCAGGAGCTGCTCGACCGCCAACCGGTCGGCACCGGGCCGTTCCAGCTTGATGAGTATCGGGCTGGACAGTACATCCGTTTACAGCGCCACCCGACATTCTGGCGTGGCACCCCGCTGATGCCGCAGGTGGTGGTCGATTTAGGCTCCGGCGGTACCGGGCGATTGTCCAAATTGCTGACCGGCGAATGCGACGTGCTGGCCTGGCCTGCTGCCAGCCAGTTGACCATTCTGCGCGACGACCCGCGTCTGCGCCTGACGCTGCGTCCGGGGATGAACATCGCCTATCTGGCGTTTAACACCGACAAGCCACCGCTGAATAACCCTGAAGTGCGGCACGCCCTGTCGCTGGCTATCAACAACCAGCGCCTGATGCAGTCGATCTACTACGGTACGGCGGAAACCGCGGCTTCAATTTTGCCGCGCGCCTCCTGGGCTTACGATAACGAAGCTAAAATTACCGAATACAACCCGAAGGAAGCGCGTCGTCGTCTTGAAGCGTTAGGTTTGCAGAAACTGACGCTGCACCTGTGGGTGCCGACCAGTTCGCAGGCCTGGAACCCTAGCCCGCTTAAAACCGCCGAGCTGATTCAGGCCGATATGGCGCAGATTGGCGTGAAAGTGGTGATCGTGCCGGTGGAGGGCCGTTTCCAGGAAGCTCGGCTGATGGACATGAACCATGACCTGACGCTCTCCGGCTGGGCGACCGACAGTAACGACCCGGACAGCTTCTTCCGTCCGCTGCTGAGCTGTGCGGCCATCACCTCGCAGACCAACCTGACGCACTGGTGTAACCGCGAATTCGACAGCGTGCTGCGCAAAGCGCTGGACTCCCAGCAACTGGCATCGCGCATTGATGCCTACGATGAGGCCCAGCAGATCCTCGCTCGCGAACTGCCGGTGCTGCCGCTGGCTTCGTCGCTGCGTCTGCAGGCCTATCGCTACGATATGAAAGGGCTGGTGCTGAGTCCGTTTGGTAACGCCTCGTTTGCGGGCGTGTCGCGGGAAAAAGAAGAGAAGGTGCAGAAACCATGATTATTTTCACCCTTCGTTGTCTGTTGCTGCTGCTGGTTACGCTCTTTTTCCTGACCTTCGTCGGCTTCAGCCTGAGCTATTTCACGCCCCATGCGCCGCTACAGGGCGCGTCACTCTGGAACGCGTGGGTGTTCTGGTTTGAAAGCGTGATGCACTGGGACTTCGGCGTCTCCAGCATCAACGGCCAGCCGATATCCGAACAGCTGCGGGAAGTATTCCCGGCAACCATGGAGCTTTGCATCCTGGCGTTTGGCTTCGCCCTGCTGGTCGGCATTCCCGTCGGCATGCTGGCCGGTATCACCCGCAACAAGTGGCAGGATAAGGTCATCAGCTTTTTCGCGCTGCTCGGCTTTTCTATTCCGGTGTTCTGGCTGGCGCTGCTGCTTACCCTGTTCTTCTCGCTGACGCTGGGCTGGCTGCCGGTTTCCGGGCGCTTTGACCTACTGTATGAAGTGAAAAACGTCACCGGTTTCGCGCTGATCGACGCCTGGCTTTCCGACTCACCGTGGCGACATGAAATGATCATCAGCGCCCTGCGCCATATGGTGCTGCCGGTGCTGACGCTGGCGGTTGCACCAACCACTGAGGTAGTGCGCCTGATGCGTATCAGCACCATCGCGGTGTATGACACCAACTACGTGAAAGCCGCCGCGACGCGCGGGGTCTCTCGCCTGACCATTCTGCGCCGCCACGTGCTGCATAACGCCCTGCCGCCGGTGATCCCGCGTCTGGGGCTGCAGTTTTCCACCATGCTGACGCTGGCGATGATCACCGAAATGGTCTTTAGCTGGCCGGGCCTGGGGCGCTGGCTGATTAACGCCATTCGCCAGCAGGACTATGCGGCGATCTCCGCCGGTGTGATGGTGATTGGCGCGCTGGTGATCATCGTTAACGTGATCTCCGATATTTTGGGTGCTATGGCTAACCCACTGAAACATAAGGAATGGTATGCCTTACGATAGCGTCTATCTCGAGAAGCGTACGCCGGGTGCCCTGCGCACCGTGTGGCGTAAGTTTTACGGCGATACCACGGCAATGATTGGTTTTTACGGCTGCATCGGGCTGGTGCTGGTGTGCGTATTCGGCGGCTGGTTTGCCCCGTACGGCATCGACCAGCAGTTCCTCGGCTATCAACTGCTGCCGCCGTCATGGTCGCGCTACGGTGAAGTGTCATTCTTCCTTGGCACCGATGACCTGGGCCGCGATGTGTTAAGCCGTCTGCTGAGCGGCGCGGCACCCACCGTTGGCGGCGCGTTTGTGGTTACGCTGGGGGCGACCGTCTTTGGTCTGGGGCTCGGTGCCTTTGCCGGCTCAACCCGCGGCCTGCGCTCGGCGGTGCTGAACCATATTCTCGACACCCTGCTCTCCATCCCTTCGCTGCTGCTGGCGATTATCGTGGTGGCCTTTGCTGGCCCGCACCTGTCGCATGCCATGTTCGCCGTCTGGCTGGCGTTGCTGCCGCGCATGGTGCGCTCGATTTACAGCATGGTGCACGACGAGCTGGAGCGTGACTACGTTATCGCCGCCCGCCTCGACGGGGCTTCGACGCTGAACATTCTGTGGTTTGCGATTTTACCGAATATTGCCGCAGGACTGGTGACCGAAATCACCCGTGCGCTGTCGATGGCGATTCTGGATATCGCCGCGCTGGGCTTCCTTGATCTGGGCGCGCAGCTGCCCTCCCCGGAATGGGGCGCGATGCTGGGCGACGCGCTGGAGCTTATCTACGTCGCACCGTGGACGGTGATGCTGCCGGGGGCGGCCATTATGGTCAGCGTCCTGCTGGTTAACCTGCTGGGCGACGGTATTCGCCGCGCCATCAACGCGGGGGTGGAATAATGCCGTTACTTGATATTCGCAATCTGACCATCGAATTTAAGACCAACGAAGGCTGGGTGAAGGCCGTGGACCGGGTCAGCATGACGCTGGCCGAAGGCGAAATTCGCGGTCTGGTCGGTGAGTCTGGTTCGGGCAAGAGCCTGATCGCCAAAGCAATTTGCGGCGTGACCAAAGATAACTGGCGCGTGACCGCAGACCGTATGCGTTTTGATGATATCGACCTGCTGCGCCTGTCCAACCGCGAGCGCCGCAAGCTGGTCGGCCATAACGTGTCGATGATTTTCCAGGAGCCGCAGTCCTGTCTCGATCCGTCTGAACGTATCGGCGAACAGCTGATGCAGAACATTCCAGGCTGGACCTTTAAAGGCCACTGGTGGCAGCGTCTGGGCTGGCGTAAACGCCGCGCTATCGAACTGCTGCACCGCGTGGGGATTAAAGACCACAAAGACGCGATGCGCAGCTTCCCCTACGAGCTGACCGAAGGGGAGTGTCAGAAGGTGATGATCGCCATCGCGCTGGCCAATCAGCCGCGTTTGCTGATTGCCGATGAACCGACCAACGCCATGGAGCCGACCACTCAGGCGCAGATCTTCCGTCTGCTGACCGGTCTTAACCAGAACAACAACACCACCATTTTGCTGATCTCCCACGATTTGCAGATGCTGACCCACTGGGCAGATAAGATTAACGTCATGTATTGCGGGCAGACGGTGGAGAGTGCGCCAAGCGAAGAGCTGGTGACCATTCCGCATCACCCGTATACCCAGGCGCTGATCCGCGCGATTCCTGACTTTGGCCGTTCCATGCCGCATAAAAGCCGCCTGAATACGCTATCCGGCGCGATCCCGCTGCTGGAGCAGCTGCCGATGGGCTGCCGTCTGGGGCCGCGCTGCCCTTACGCCCAACGCAAATGTATTGAAACCCCGCGCCTGACGGGTGCGAAGAACCACCTGTTCGCCTGTCATTTCCCGCTGAACATGGAGAAAGAGTGAAATGGTCGAAACCTTGCTTGAAGTGCGTAATCTGAGTAAGACCTTTCGCTACCGCACCGGATGGTTCCACCGTCAGACGCTGCAGGCGGTCAAACCGCTGAGCTTTACCCTGCGTGAAAAGCAGACGCTGGCGATTATCGGCGAGAACGGCTCGGGCAAATCAACGCTGGCAAAAATGCTGGCGGGGATGGTGGAACCGACCACCGGCGAACTGCTGATTGACGACCATCCGCTGGAGTTCGGCGACTACTCGTTCCGCAGCCAGCGTATCCGCATGATCTTCCAGGATCCGAGCACTTCGCTGAACCCGCGTCAGCGTATTTCCCAGATCCTCGATTTCCCGCTGCGTCTCAACACCGATCTCGAACCGGAAGCGCGCCAGAAGCAGATTATCGATACTCTGCGCCTGGTCGGCCTGCTGCCGGACCACGTCAGCTACTATCCGCATATGCTGGCGCCGGGGCAGAAACAGCGTCTGGGCCTGGCCCGCGCGCTGATTCTGCGCCCAAAGGTGATTATCTGCGATGAAGCACTGGCTTCACTCGATATGTCGATGCGCTCGCAGCTGGTGAACCTGATGCTGGAGCTGCAGGAAAAACAGGGTATCTCCTATATCTACGTGACCCAGCATTTAGGCATGATGAAGCACATTAGCGATCAGGTGCTGGTGATGCACCAGGGGGAAGTGGTAGAACGCGGCAGCACCGCCGACGTGCTGGCCTCCCCGCTGCACGATTTAACCAAGCGCCTGATTGCAGGCCACTTTGGCGAGGCGCTGACCGCCGACGCCTGGCGTAAAGACCGCTAACACTGAAGAGAAGGATCAAACACCATGGGTTTTCTTTCCGGTAAACGTATTCTGATTACGGGCGTCGCCAGCAAGCTCTCCATCGCCTACGGTATCGCACAGGCGATGCAGCGCGAAGGAGCCGAGCTGGCGTTCACCTATCAGAACGACAAACTGAAAGGCCGCGTAGAAGAGTTCGCCGCTTCTCTGAACTCCAGCATCGTCCTGCCGTGCGATGTGGCGGAAGATGCAAGCATCGAATCCCTGTTCACCGAACTGGCTAAGGTCTGGCCGACGTTTGACGGTTTCGTCCACTCCATCGGCTTTGCACCGGCGGATCAGCTGGACGGTGACTACGTCAACGCGGTGACCCGCGAAGGCTTCAAAATCGCTCACGACATCAGCGCCTACAGCTTTGTGGCAATGGCGAAAGCCTGCCGCAGCATGCTGAACCCTGGCTCTGCTCTGCTAACCCTCTCCTATCTGGGCGCCGAGCGTGCAATTCCGAACTACAACGTGATGGGGCTGGCGAAAGCATCTCTGGAAGCCAACGTGCGCTATATGGCAAACGCGATGGGGCCGGAGGGCGTTCGCGTCAATGCGATTTCGGCTGGCCCGATTCGCACACTTGCCGCCTCCGGCATCAAGGATTTCCGAAAAATGCTGGCACACTGCGAAGCGGTAACCCCGATTCGCCGCACCGTCACCATTGAAGATGTCGGTAATTCAGCGGCGTTCCTGTGCTCTAATCTTTCCGCTGGGATAACCGGGGAAGTGGTGCACGTTGACGGCGGTTTCAGCATCGCTGCGATGAACGAACTCGAACTGTAGGCCTTAAGATTTCCCGGCGTCACTACGTTCGGCCGGGCTACAACGCACCTCACTCAGTAGCCCGGACAAGGCGTTTACGCCGACGCCGGGAATTTCTCCGGCGTCACTGCGTTCGGCGGGCTACGATTCACCGCTTCTTACCCTTCTGTTATTCCAGTCAGTTATTAATTATCGCCGAACAATATTTTCTCCCTCGCCACGCATGCGCCAGGATATTTACCTATAACGATCCGGCAACCCCTCTCAATACCCGCCGGCTCGCCACCTATAGATCAAGGAATACCCATGGAGCCACGCCGCGTTTACGGCAAAAGCCACTGGTATCACGAAACCCAGTCGAGAGCCCAACACAGCGACGTGATGCCGCTGGTTCCCGAAGCCGCACACGTTGACGACCGTTTTTTACTGGACCTCACGTTACCTGATGCCCTCTACAGCGCCAATCAGCGCTGGCTGCGCGTTGCCCGTACGTTTGCCCAAACGCTGTTCCCGGATGTGGTCACCGTCAACCGCCTGCGCACCTTCAGCGCCTACGACCGTTTGAGTACTGCACTCACCGTCGCGCAGGTTTCCGGGGTTCAGCGCCTATGTAACCACTACGCCGCGCGTCTGGCGCCGCTGCCGGGGCCGGATTCATCGCGCGAAAGCAACCATCGGCTGGCGCAAATCACCCAGTATGCCCGCCAGCTTGCCAGCTCACCGTCGGTGATCACACCGCGCGAACGTCAACAACTGGACGGCGTAGGGCTTACCGCACACGATATTATTCTGATTAACCAGGTGGTCGGCTTCGTCGGCTTTCAGGCGCGCGTTATCGCCATTTTCCAGGCGCATCTCGGTTTCCCGGTGCGCTGGATACCCGGTATGCCGGTGCAGGAGGATGCTGACGCAGAACGCTTCCAGAGTGAAAGCGCGCCGTGGCATACCGACTTTGTCAGTACCGCACAGCACCAGGCCAATACGCCGCAGAGTGACGCGCTGGCACGCTGGCAGCAGCTACCCGAACTTACGGTTCTGGCAAACGCACTGGTCGCCGAGGAGACGCTGCTGGAGGGACTGGGTGAGCTTATCGACGCCCTCGCCTTCGCCCATCCCCTTCAGCCGCTGGCCTCGCTTATCCCGGCCCGCATCAACGGTAGCACGAGCTGTTTTCATTACTACAGCGGTCAGTGGCAAGGCGCCAGCGGCCTTCCGGAGGCGGTACGCAACGGCGAGCGCGCTATCCAGGCCTGGAGCCACCACTATCCGCGTGAGCGGGCAATGGCGCAGGCAACGCAGCTTTTAACCCGTGCGCCGGACCGGTTTAGCGCCGCTCAGCTAACACCAGTCATCGAGCAAGGTCTTTCGGTACCGGATGCCATCACGCTGCTTGCCTGGAGCGCATTGAGCGGCTGGCTAAACCGCCTGCGCATCGCCCTTGGCAACGCGCAACAAGTTACGTAAAAGGGTGAAAGAGCGCTTGCTGCAACCTATAGATTCGCGTAACAATGTCAGCCGCTCTTTTGGCCACGAAAATAGATCAATATGCTTCAGGACAACCCGCTGCTCGCGCAGCTAAAACAGCAACTTCACTCCCAGACGCCTCGTGCTGAAGGGGTCGTAAAAGCCACGGAAAAAGGCTTCGGTTTCCTCGAAGTCGACGCGCAGAAAAGCTATTTTATTCCGCCGCCGCAGATGAAAAAAGTGATGCACGGCGACCGTATTATCGCTGTCATCCACTCTGAAAAAGAGAAAGAGAGCGCCGAGCCGGAAGAATTGGTTGAGCCTTTCCTGACCCGTTTTGTCGGAAAGATTCACCGCAAGGATGACAGACTGTCTATCGTTCCTGACCATCCGCTGTTAAAAGATGCCATTCCCTGCCGCGCTGAACGCGGTGTCACACATGATTTCAAAGAGGGTGACTGGGCCGTTGCTGAAATGCGCCGTCATCCGCTGAAAGGCGATCGTAGCTTCTACGCTGAGCTGACCAAATTCATCACCTTTGGTGACGACCACTTTGTGCCGTGGTGGGTGACCCTCGCCCGTCATAACCTGGAAAAAGAAGCGCCAAACGGCGTGGCGACCGAAATGCAGGATGAAGGTCTGGAGCGTCGCGATCTGACCGCCCTCGACTTCGTCACCATCGACAGCGCCAGCACCGAAGATATGGACGATGCGCTGTTTGTGGAAGAAGCTGCCGACGGCAAACTGCTGCTGACCGTGGCTATCGCCGACCCGACCGCCTGGATTGTGGAAGGCAGCAAGCTGGACGACGCCGCGAAAATTCGCGCCTTCACCAACTATCTGCCGGGCTTCAACATCCCGATGCTGCCGCGTGAGCTGTCCGACGACCTCTGTTCGCTGCGCGCGGAAGTGGTGCGCCCGGTACTGGCCTGCCGCATGACGCTGTCAGCCGACGGCACCATCGAAGACAACATTGAGTTCTTCGCCGCTAACATCGAATCAAAAGCCAAACTGGTGTATGACGACGTTTCCAACTGGCTGGAAAACAGCGGCGACTGGAAGCCGCAGACCGATGCCATCGCGCGTCAGATTACCCTGCTGCAGCGCGTTTGCCAGATTCGTAGCGAATGGCGTAAAACCCATGCGCTGGTCTTCAAAGACCGCCCTGACTACCGCTTCGTGTTGGGTGAGAAAGGCGAAGTGCTGGATATCGTCGCCGAACCGCGCCGCATTGCTAACCGCATCGTTGAAGAGTCAATGATTGCGGCCAACATCTGCGCCGCTCGCGTGCTGCGCGACAAGCTGGGCTTTGGTATCTACAACGTTCACACCGGCTTTGCGCCAGACAACACCGAAGCGCTGGCTGCGCTGCTGAAAACCCACGACGTTCACGTCGACCCGGTTGAAGTGCTGACCCTGGACGGTTTCTGCAAGCTGCGCCGCGAGCTTGACGCTCAGCCTTCCGGCTTCCTCGACAGCCGCATTCGCCGCTTCCAGTCATTTGCGGAAATCAGCATCGAGCCGGGCCCGCACTTTGGTTTAGGCCTCGAAGCGTACGCGACCTGGACTTCACCAATTCGTAAGTACGGCGATATGGTGAACCATCGTCTGCTGAAAGCGATCATCAAAGGCGAAAACCCTTCCCGTCCGAAAGAAGATGTCACCGTGCAGATGGCCGAGCGTCGTCGCCTGAACCGCATGGCGGAACGCGATGTGGCTGACTGGCTGTACGCCCGTTATCTGAATCCGCAGGCGGGTAAAGATACCCGTTTCGCAGCGGAGATCATCGACGTTAGCCGCGGCGGCATGCGCGTACGTCTGGTGGATAACGGCGCGGTTGCCTTTATCCCTGCGCCATTCCTGCACGCCGTGCGTGATGAGATGGTTTGCAGCCAGGAGAGCGGTACCGTGCAGATCAAAGGTGAAGTGGTTTATAAGGTCACTGACGTCATTGATGTCACCATTGCGGAAGTGCGCATGGAGACTCGCAGCGTGATTGCTCGCCCTGCGGCGTAAGCGTTCTCTGCTGTCTAAAGCGGCTCCTTCGGGGGCCGTTTTTTTTGCCCGCCCCTATACCTCTACCCTCTTTTTTCTACGCGAAATTTCAAAAAACGTTCACACTGAATACCATGGTATTGGATCCGGACGCATTCGAATGCAGGTGTACGAGGAGCACGCATGGTGAAGTCTCTGGCACAAAATCTGCTCGACCCAACCCCCAGTGAAACCAGTCTCTACTGGCGTTTGTCACGTGCCGAACCTATCCTCTACCTAAGCATTGACCCCGATTCCGGCGCTGGGTCCGACCTCGCCATCCCTCTCAGCGAAGAAAATGCCCAGCGCATTCATACCATGAGCGTCACCACCTCAAGCCTGGCGGTCAATATTCAGGTCAACGGGCATGATGTGCCCATTCATCTTATTGGTCGCAAGGTGAGCTGTACGGAATGGGCCGGTACGGCGTCTTCCTGGTTTGATACCTCCTCCGTCGCCCGCGACCTGCTGCAGGGGCTACTGTTTGCCGAACAGGTGGTGTCAGAAGCGAATTCGGTGATTGTTATTCTCGACCGGGAAGGCAAAATTCAGCGCTTCAACCGGCTATGCGAAGAGTACACCGGGGTAAAAGAGCAGGACGTGATCGGCAAAACCGCGTTTGAGCTTTTTATGTCTGCGCCGGAAGCCGCCGCCGCGCGGGAGAACGTGAGCCGTTTTTTTAGCAACGGCGGGCCCTATGAAGTGGAACGCTGGATCAAAACCCGCAAAGGGCCACGCCTTTTTCTGTTTCGCAACCGCTTCGTCCACAGCGGTAGCGGTAAGAACGAGATCTACCTTATCTGTTCCGGCACCGATATTACCGAGGAGCGCAAAGCGCAAGAACGGTTGCGGGTGCTGGCGAACACCGACACTATCACCGGCTTGCCCAACCGTCATGCCATCAATGAGCTGATCGGCAGTGCCATCGAAAGCCGTCAGCCTGACGAACAAGTTGGTCTGGTCTATTTCGATCTCGATAACTTCAAGAAGGTGAACGACGCCTACGGGCACGTCTTTGGCGATCAACTGCTACAGTCGGTGGCTCTGTCGATTTTAAGCTGCCTGGAAGAGAACCAGACCCTCGCACGTCTGGGCGGCGATGAGTTTATCGTCCTTGCCACCCACACCTCACAGAGCGAACTGGAAGCGATGGCATCCAGGGTGCTGACCCGCCTGCGCGATCCTTTCCGCATCGGCCTGATTGAGGTCTATAGTGGCTGTTCGCTGGGCATCTCTATCGCCCCGCAGCACGGCGAAGACCGGGAGAGCCTGATTCGCAACGCCGACACGGCGATGTACACCGCCAAAGAGAACGGGCGCGGGCGCTTTAGCGTCTTTAAACCGGAGATGAATCTGCGGGTATTTGAGTATCTGTGGCTGGATACCAACCTGCGCAAAGCCCTGCAGTGCGACCAGTTGGTTATCTATTATCAGCCTAAGGTGGACTTAAACGGCGAAGTACATAGCCTCGAAGCACTGGTGCGCTGGAACTCGCCCGAACGTGGGCTTATTCCGCCGATGGATTTTATCTCTTACGCCGAGGAGTCGGGGCTGATTGTTCCGCTGGGGCGCTGGGTGATGCTGGACGCGATTCGTCAGGTGGCGCAGTGGCGCGACCGTGGTATTCACCTGCGCGTGGCGGTTAACGTCTCTGCAAGGCAACTGGTCGATCACGCCATCTTCAGCGATCTGAAACAGGCGATGGCCGCTCAGGGATTCGAGACGTGCCCGATTGATATCGAGCTGACCGAAAGCTGCCTTATTGATAACGCCGAACAGGCGCTGGCGGTGATGGAACAGTTTCGCGCATTGGGAGCGCAAATCCATTTAGATGATTTCGGCACCGGCTATTCGTCGCTGTCGCAGCTGGCCCGCTTCCCTATCGATACCATTAAGCTGGACCATATTTTTGTGCAGAGCGTGCATGACCATTCGGTCTCCCAATCGCTGGTAGTGGCGATTATTGCCGTGGCCCGAGCATTGAATTTGCGCATTATTGCGGAAGGCGTCGAGGACGCGGCTGACGATGCGTTTTTGAAGCTGCACGGCGTAGATGAACGACAGGGCTACCTTTTTGCGCGCCCCATGCCCGTCGCCGAGCTGGAACGCTGGCTGAGTGAGCATTCGGGGTTATAAGGTAAGCCATTTTTTCACTTCTCTTTTGTCGGTAAATTTTGCATCATTGATTTCAATCGAATTTATCAACAGGATCCCATTATGTCCGAGCTCGATGCGCGTCAGGTAGCCCAACGTATTGATACCGTACTTGATATTCTGGTTGGCGGCGACACCCATTCCGCAATCAATAATCTTGAAATACTCAAAGCGGAATTACTGGCCTACGCGGCAGACGAACGCGACAGCCGCACAGGTCAGCCAAAATCCCCGTGGGAAATCTGACACCATTCGCCCTGCGAGCGGCGGCCTAATCGCAATTTCCGCCCTCGCCCTAAACATTGATGCATTGATTATGAATTCCCGACAGCAAACCATATTACAACTGGTGATTGATAAAGGCCGAATGAGCGTCGCCGATTTGGCGAAAATGACCAGCGTTTCCGAAGTCACTATTCGTCAGGATCTGAATCTACTGGAAAAGCAGAGCTATCTGAGACGTACGCACGGTTTCGCCGTTCCTCTGGACAGCGAAGACGTGGAAACACGCATGATGAACAACTTTGCGCTCAAGCGTGAACTGGCGGCCTTTGCGGCCTCGCTGGTGCGTCCGGGCGAAACGGTGTTTATTGAGAACGGTAGCAGCAATGCGCTGCTGGCGCGCGAACTGGCAAAGCAGCCGGATATTACCATCATCACCGTCAGCAGCTATATCGCGCACCTGCTGAAAGAGACCCCGGGTGAAGTTATCCTGCTCGGCGGGATCTACCAGAAGAAGAGCGAGAGCATGGTTGGCCCGCTGACGCGTCAGTACATTCAGCAGGTGCATTTCAGCAAAGCGTTTATCGGTATTGACGGGTGGCAGCCGGAGACCGGCTTTACCGGTCGCGACATGATGCGCGCCGATATTGTTAACGCCGTGCTGGAAAAAGGCAGCGAAGCCATCGTTCTGACCGACAGCTCGAAGTTTGGCGCTACGCATCCGTATCCGCTCGGGCCGATGAGCCACTTCAATCGTTTGATTACCGACGACAATTTATCCACGGAAAAACAGCTGCAGCTGGAGCAAACCGGGCTTACCGTGAATATCGTCAAGCGCCCTTAGTCACCCCGCCCGATGCCTGTTCTGGCGTCGGGTTTTCTCCCGTTTTATCTCCCCCCATTTGCCCCGTTTCGCTATGAGACTTTTCCTACGCCGGAATTAAGACTTTTTCCCTGGAACTTACATCACAAATTCGTAAAATTAATGTTAGCGATATAACAGGAAGTAACTATCACTTGCGTGACTTTTAGCAACAAAATTTACAACCTGCGCAACAAGCTTCACGGAATATGCACTGAGTACTGGTGGCAACTGCTATAGTTAAAGGGCTTTTTCCGTGAATAGAATATTCAGGAGAAAAAAATGACTTCAATGAAAAAAATGACGGCTGCTGTTTTAGCGGTAACGCTGGTAATGTCGCTGAGTGCATGTTCTAACTGGTCCAAACGTGACCGTAATACCGCGCTGGGTGCCGGTGCAGGTGCAATCGGTGGAGCCGTGTTAACGGACGGTAGCGCGCTGGGTACGCTGGGCGGCGCAGCGGTAGGTGGTATTATCGGCCATCAGGTCGGCAAATAAACCACAATTCGAATATCAGGGCTCCGAGGAGAATCGGGGCCCTTTTTATTTCACCGTGAGTGAGGGTGACATCTTACTCCCTCTCCCCAAAGGGGAGAGGGGACTGTATTATGGAGTCTTTGGCTCAGCCCCCTGCCAGCTTGACCTTCATCCCTTTGGCTTCCAGCAGCGTTTTGAGCAAATCGCGCTTGTCGCCCTGAATTTCAATCACGCCGTCTTTCAACGCACCGCCGCAGCCACATTTCTTTTTCAGCTCGGCAGCAAGTTTGGTCAGCTCATCGTCGTTGAGATCGATACCGGTGATAAGACAAACGCCCTTCCCTTTACGCCCGCTGGTCTGGCGCTGAATTCTCACCACGCCGTCGCCTTTCGGACGCACCACGGCGGCTTTAGGCTCATCGATACGGCCGGTTTCCGTCGAGTAGACCAGACGGCTGTTGTTGTCGCTCATTAGGCCCCCAGATTCAGCGATGCATTAATGTCGCGCAGCGTTTGCGCCGGGTCGGCGGATTGCGTAACCGGGCGACCGATAACCATATAGTCTACGCCTGCGGTCAGCGCCTGCTCTGGCGTCATAATACGACGCTGATCGCCGGCTTCGCTGCCGGTTGGGCGAATGCCCGGGGTCACCAGCTTAAATGCCTGGCCCAGTTCCTGCTTAAAGCGAACGGCTTCCTGTGCCGAGCACACCACGCCATCCAGACCACAGTTTTTGGTCAGCGTTGCCAGCTTCAAGGCGTAGTCCGCCGGAGACAGTGCAATGCCCAGGTCTTGCAGGTCGCTAGACTCCATGCTGGTCAGCACGGTAACCGCAATCAGCAGCGGCGCATCGGCGCCAAACGCCGTCAGCGCTTCACGCGCCGCGGTCATCATTCGTGCCCCGCCGGATGCGTGTACGTTTACCATCCAGACGCCCAGATCTGCCGCCGCGGCAACCGCATGGGCGGTGGTGTTCGGAATATCGTGGAATTTCAGGTCCAGGAAAATCTCAAAGCCACGCTGCTGCAGGTCACGCACAAACTGCGGGCCAAACAGCGTAAACATCTCTTTGCCCACTTTTAAGCGGCAGTCACGCGGGTCAATGCGATCAACAAAGGCGAGCGCGTTGTCGCGATTATTGTAGTCAAGGGCAACAACAACGGGAGAGGTGGTGACAACACGAGAAGAAGATGAAGCAACGGACATGACTGGACCTTCTTATTGATGGGCACGCGGGGTGCGGAAAAGGTAAACGGGCAGCATTCTACCTGCGTGACCGGGCAGGCACAATGCCGAGGGCATGAACGAAGGAGGAAATTAAAGTATGTTGTAACTATGTGGGCTATTTTTCAGAAGTTATTGGCCGTCCAGCCCGCGAATCGGCTTAATGGTCGACCAGGAGCGGCAGGATGGACAGTGCCAGTAAAGCGTATAGGCGGTAAAGCCGCACTTCTGGCAGCGATAGCGCGGCTTGCTGCGCACCTGTTCGCCGACCATGTCACGCAGCACCATCAGGCTCTCTTTGGCGCGCCCTTCTTCCGCCTCGTTGAGGTGGTAGTCCATCAGCTTGTGGAACACACGCATGGTGGGGTGACGCTGCAGCTGGCGCGTCACGTAGGTTTGCGCCGCTTCTCCGCCTTTACTCTGTTCCATCACCTGCGCCAGCATCAGCTCCGCCGTGGCACCGGTGTTCTCTTCCACGCAGCGCTGGAGGAAATGCTCCCACTCTTTGTCTTTGCCGAGCTGGTGATAGCAGGTTTGCAGCATTTCCAGGGTTTCGCTGACCAGCTCTTTATCCTGGTCAATCACCCGCAGCAGGCTGTCCATCGCTTTGGCGTAGTCGCCTTTCGCCATCCACGCGCGCCCCATCATAATGGACACTCGCGCGCTTGACGGGTCGGCCGCCGCGCCGCGCTTGAGCAGCGACATGGCTTTATCGAGATCGTCATTGCCCATTTGCTGCAGCGCCAGCTCGCACCAGAAGTGAGCGATGTCGCCGCGATGTTTATCTTTACCCAGCTTCACCAGGCGCTCGGCGGTATCGATAGCCTTTTGCCAGTCGCTGGTAGCCTGGTAGATTTGCAGCAGCTGCTGCAGCGCGCTGATGCGGAAGTCGGTTTCGTCTACCAGTTGATTAAACATGTCTTCGGCACGGTCATACAGCCCAGCGGCCATATAGTCACGGCCCAGCTGCTGCACCGCCAGCAGGCGCTGGTCGTAGGTCAGAGAGGCGCTTTCCATCAGCGTCTGGTGGATGCGGATAGCGCGGTCAACCTCGCCGCGTGAGCGGAACAGGTTGCCCAGCGTCAGGTGAGCTTCCACGGTGCCGGTATCCTCTTTGAGCATATCGAGGAACAGGTCAACCGCTTTATCCTGCTGGTTGCTTAAAAGAAAGTTCACCCCTGCCACGTAGTCACGCGACAAGCGGTTCGCTTCGTCCTGTTTGGACTGTTGTGCACTTCTGCGGCCCATATACCAGCCATAGGCTGCTGCTACGGGTAAAAGCAGAAACAACAACTCCAGCATGTAATTATTCCTTCGCCGCCGGAACGGCCGGGGTTACCGGTGCCGTCGCGTCGGGCGTCATTTGATGTTCGAGTCTTTTGATTTTACGTTCGGCACGCAGCAGCGAGACGCGCACGCGCAGCCAGAACAGGCCGCAGACCAGCCAGCCAATCGCGAAGCCCACGGCAAACAGCACCGCCAGCAGCGTAGAAATTCTGAATTCGCCCTGAGCAAGCAGGTAGTTGAAGGTTACCAGCTGATCGTTTTGTGCACCCAGCGTCACCGAAATGACAAAAATCGCTAACACCAATAAGAAAATGAGTAGGTATTTCACATGACTTCCCGTTATGTGGCTTTGGCAGTGTCGACACCGCACCCAGCCTTATAAAATAACATCTTCACCGCGACGACGAAATGGAAAAGCGCACTGAGAGGCTTAGATCTGTGGTTAGCCACGATGGAAATCAACCCTTTCCCCTGAATTCTCTTCGCCGCGCCCGCGTTTATGCCGTTTTTTCCAGCGGCCCACACCAATAGCGCACCAGCCAACAGGCTACCGTTGCCAGCAGCCACGACATCACCGTCGCCACCATCAGATCCAGCGGCCAGTGCATGCCCAACAGCAGACGGCTGCCCATCACGCCTATCGCCCAGGCCATCGCCAGCGCCACCGTCAGCACCTGACGACGCGGCCACAGCAGCCCCACCATCAGCAGCGCCCAGGTCGCCGCAAACATGGTGTGACCGGAGGGAAAGGCGAATCCGGTCTCTTTTTGCCAGTGATGGCGTAAAAAGCCGGGAATATCATTTTGTTGCGCCAGCTGTTCTTTCACCAGCGCCGCCCTTTCTTTACGCTTTAAAGTGTAGAACTGTGCGACGGGAATTTGCTGCGTTTTTTCCAGCCAGACCACAAAAGGCCGTGGTTCCTGCACCTGCTCCTTTACCAGCGATTTCGCCCCCTGGCCCAGCAGCACGGTCGCGCTGAGTACCAGAACCAGGATAATCGCATTGCGCCGCCCAGGCCGCAACATCACGATAACCAGCGCGCACAGCAGCAAATGGGTAATAATGCCCCACGGTTGGGTCACGGTTTCCGTTATCGCATACAGCGCGTGTAGCCCCCATCCGCTCGGCGCTGGCAGCCACTGCCAGCCGGAAAGCCACACCGCCAGCGGCATCAGTAGCAATAGGGCGGCGGCAATGGTCGTTCGTCCCGCGATGGTGCGCATTTCTCTTCCTTCTTGCATCAATGTCATCGTCCAACCTAAGGATAAAGTGTCAAATTTGTGCGCTTTACGAGCGGTCACCCGCGCACAATTAGGTGAAGTAAAGCACGTTGTGGCAAAATAAGGAAAACAGAAGGCGCTGATCGCGCTGAGATAATCTGGAGAATCACATGCAGCTTAAACGAGTGGCAGAAGCCAAACTGCCAACCCCTTGGGGCGATTTCCTGATGGTGGGCTTTGAAGAACTGGCAACCGGGCACGACCACGTCGCGCTGGTTTTTGGTGATATTACCGGGCAGACCCCGGTGCTGTCGCGGGTTCACTCTGAGTGTCTGACCGGCGATGCGCTTTTCAGTCTGCGCTGTGATTGTGGTTTCCAGCTTGAAGCCGCGCTGTCGCACATTGCGGAAGAAGGCCGTGGGATCCTGCTGTACCATCGCCAGGAAGGCCGTAACATCGGTCTGCTCAATAAAATCCGCGCCTACGCGCTGCAGGATCAGGGCTATGACACCGTTGAGGCAAACCACCAGCTGGGTTTCGCCGCCGACGAGCGTGATTTTACCCTGTGCGCCGATATGTTTAAACTGCTGGGCGTAGACGCCGTGCGTCTGCTGACCAACAACCCGAAAAAGGTTGAGATCCTGACCGAAGCGGGCATCAACATCGTTGAACGTGTGCCGCTGATCGTGGGCCGTAACCCGAAAAATGCCCACTATCTCGATACCAAAGCGGCCAAGATGGGGCATTTGCTCAATAAATAAGGTCATAGTCGCCGTTTATCACTAAACGGCGACCTCTTTATTCCCTCTGCTTAAAGTGTAATATTCAGCTCGCTCTCGGCATCAAAAATATGGCATTTCGCCATCTCAAAGCGGAACCATACCTGGCTATTCAGCCCGGCATCCAGAATCGACTTCACCTGATCGGAAGGCATACGTGCCGTCAGTTCAAAATCCCCCACCTGCAGGTAGAGAAAGAACTCGTGGCCCATATTCTCAACGCGGATAAGCGTGCCCCGACCGCCGCCTTCAGCAAACGGCTGCGTTGAGACGTGAACGTACTCGGGGCGAATCCCAAAGCAGACCGCTTTATCGACGTAGTGCGCCACCTTCTCCTGCTGCTGCGCGTTAAGCGGTAGCGTGTCCTGGCCAACGGTGATGTGCAGACCGTCATCTTTCCGCACAATACTGGCCGGTTTGATGTTCATCTCCGGCGCGCCGATAAACCCGGCCACGAACATATTTTGCGGATAGTGGTAGAGATTATCCGGCGTATCGACTTGCATAATATGGCCGAGTTTCATCACTCAGATACGGTCACCCATGGTCATCGCTTCGGTCTGGTCGTGGGTGACGTAAACGGTGGTCGCCGGTTTACCGGAGCGTTTGAGCGATTTATGCAGATCGGAAATACGAATACGCATTGACGCGCGCAGTTTGGCATCGAGGTTCGACAGCGGTTCATCGAAAAGAAACACGTCCGGCTTTTTCACAATCGCGCGGCCTACCGCCACGCGCTGCGCCTGGCCGCCGGAAAGCTGACGCGGGAGGCGGTCAAGCAAATCCTCCAGTTCAAGAATTTTCGCTGCTTCATTCACCTGTGCGGCAATCTGCTCTTTCGGCAGCTTGCTCAGCTTCAGGCCAAACGCCAGGTTCTCGCGCACCGTCATGTGCGGATAAAGCGCATAGTTCTGGAACACCATCGCAATCCCACGCTCTTTCGGCGGCAGGTTGTTGACAATCTTCTCGCCAATGCGCACTTCCCCACCGCTAATGGTTTCCAGCCCCGCCAGCATGCGTAAAGTAGTCGATTTGGCGCAGCCGGACGGGCCGACAATCACCATAAACTCCCCTTCCGCAATCTTAAGGTCGATACCATGTACCGCTTTGAAGCCGTTGGAGTAGACCTTTTCCAGTTTATTGAAAATCACTTCAGCCATGATAGTTCCCTCTTAACCTTTAATTCCGCTGCTGGAGACACCCTGGACGAAGTAGCGCTGCGCCAGGAAGAAGACAATGATTGACGGCAGAATCGAGATGCTCGCCATCGCCAGAATTTCGTTCCACGGTGCGCCTTCGGTCACGTCGATGGACATTTTCAGCGCCAGTGCAATCGGATATTTATCCACGCTGTAGACGTAAATCAGCGGGCCGATAAAGTCGTTCATCGACCACATAAACTGGAACAGCGCCACCGAGATAATCGCCGGTTTAAGGATGGGCACCACCACGTACCACAGCACCTGCCAGGAGTTGCAGCCGTCAATCTGCGCCGCTTCTTCCATGTCACGCGGTACGCCGCGCAGGAACTGAATCAGCATAAAAACGAAGAACCCTTGTGTGGCAAACGCCGTCGGCAGATACAGCGGCAGATAGCTGTTGAGCATGCCCATTTCGCGGAACATCAGGTACTGCGGGATCAGCAGCACCGTGCTCGGCAACAGCATGGTGGCAATCAACGTGGCAAACCAGAATTTCTTCCATGGGATCTCGAAGCGGGCAAAGCCGTAGGCCACGATGGTTGAAGAGACAATGGTCAGGATCACCTTCGGAATCACATACTTGAAGGTGTTAATCATATAGTGGCCGAAGTCGTATTCCGTCCCCGTTTTCCAGCCGTTGATAAAACCATCCCAGGTGGCATGAACCGGCCAGAGGTTCAGGGTAGTGAAAATTTCGTGGTTCGGTTTAAACGATGCCGAGAACATCCACGCCAGCGGATAGAGCATCATCAGCCCGACCACCAGCAGAATGGTATAACGCAGCGACCGACTCACTTTTTCGCGGCGCAGCGTGCGGGCCACTTCACGTGCGGCCTCCTGCTCGGTCGCAGACATGGTTTGCAGATCAGCCATTTTTGCCTCCCTTATCGGCGGAGTAGAAGACCCAGTATTTCGATGATTTGAAGGCCACGGCCGCAAAGGCAGCCACCACCAGGAACAGGACCCACGCCAGCGCAGCGCCGTAGCCCATATCGAAATATTTAAACGCGGTATCGTAGATATAGAGCGAGAACAGGTAGGTATAGTAGGTCGGGCCCCCGCCGGTAATCACATACGGGCCGGTAAATTCCTGGAAGGTACCACTGGTCTGCATAATAAAGTTAAAGAAGATTACCGGCGTAATCAGTGGTACCGTCACCTTGAGGAACATCTGCCATTTCGACGCGCCGTCGATCATCGCGGCTTCATACTGCGACTGCGGGACGTTTTGCAGCGCCGCCAGGAAGATGACCATCGCCGAACCAAACTGCCAGACGCGCAGCAGCGTAACGGAAATCAGCGCCAGCGAGGGTTCACCCAGCCAGTTGATCGGATCTACGCCGATCGCTCCCAGCATGCTGTTGAACAGGCCGTCGATGGCGAACAGCGCTCGCCATAAGACCGCAATAGCTACCGAGCTGCCAAGAATCGACGGGATGTAGTACGCGGTGCGAAAGAAACCGATGCCCCGCAGTTTGAAATTGAGCACGAAGGCAATGCCCAGCGCGAACGCCAGTTTGACGGGAATGGTCAGGAACACGTAGACAAAGGTCACCGCCATGGATTTCCAGAAGAGTGGATCTTCCGTCAGCATGTAGCGATAGTTTTCAATGCCGTTAAATTCCGGTGGACTCATTAAATCGTACTGGGTAAAACTCAATAAAAAAGACGAAATAAAGGGAAAAGCGGTAAACACCACTAGCCCTATTATGTACGGTGAGATCCATGCCAGCCCTAATAACTTATTCTCGTTCATAGATTCCTCTAATATAATAAAGATATCTTGCACAACGACCCGCGTTAACGGTTTGCATAGTGATCTTTATCACATTTAATATTGCCTGATTAATTTTAGCTGTGAACTCCAGCAGAATAATGAAAAAACATTTCATTTTTTAAAGATTAAAACCTATAGTCGAAAAATAATCTTTCTTCTGAAGGCTATTGCTATGGCATTGCGTCGTCATTCCACCTATTTTCCTGAAAATGCATCACTGATGATTAAGCACATCGCTGACCAGGATGTCTGTCCGCTGCACGCCCATGACTTTTATGAAATGGTTTGCGTCTCATCCGGCAGTGGGATGCACGTCATTGACGGGATTTCGTGGCCTATCAGCTGTGGTTCGGTATTTATCGTCTCGCCGAATGAAGAGCATTATTTTGAGAAAGTTGAAAAACTGTCACTGCTCAATATCCTCATTCATCCGGATTTTCTCACCGAGACGCTGCTCACGCTGCTAGCTGACTTCGCGCCAAATAAACAATTTATGGCCACCCATCAAACCATCGTACATAGTGCATTTTATACCAACCTATTAAATGAAGAATTAAACAAAGATTTAGCCTGGCGCTCCATTATGCTGGAAACGTTATTTACGCAACTCGCCGTATTTTTACAACGTGGTCACGTGAGTCAAACCTCTCATCGCTGCGCCAAGGAAGATTCAATTATCTATTTGCTGAATTATTTGCATCACAATTATGCAAACGATCAATTAAGCATTGATTATCTGGCACAGAAATTTAATATTCAAAAGCGCATGCTGGAGCGAAAAGTGCAATCTATTACCGCCCTGACGCCCAACGATTACATCACCCACGTCCGCTTATGCCATGCGATGAATCTGTTGGTCACTTCGGAACAGTCCATTACCGATATCGCCTACCTGTGCGGTTTTAACGACAGCAACTACTTCTCCCATCGCTTCAAACTCTTTTTCGGCATGCCGCCGCGCACGGTACGCAAGTACGGGCTGTTCCCCCTGATAAATCACCGTACGGCTCTCCAGTCCTGAGACCAGGAGCCGTTGCAGCTTAGATAAACAGATTCTGATACTCGATCAACGCCAGCATCGCCATCGCCTGCCCATACGGCATGGAGGTGCGTTCGATATTGCGGTAGTAGTCGAGATCTTTGCCCATTCCGGTGCCGAAAGAGACGTTTGCCAACTCGCCCTGCGGCGTAATCTGGCGCATGACCCCTTCCGCCGCCGCCACCCCGGTCGCCAGGAAGCGTTTATCGATATAACGCTTACGAACCGCCTTCAGAATGCCGTAGGCAAAACCTGCTGAGGCGGAAGATTCCAGGTAGGAGGTAGGATCGTCCAGCAACGTATGCCACAGCCCGCTCTCTTTATCCTGACGTTCCGCCAGCGCGGCTACCTGACGTGAAAGCTGCCCTAACAGGAACTCGCGCACTGGGTCGCCCTGCGGGAGGTCAAGCATCTCAATAAAGTCAGGGATCGCCACCGTCACCCAGCTATTACCGCGCCCCCACAGCGCTTTGGCATAGTGATGTCGGCCTTCGAAATTCCAGCCGTGGTACCACAGCCCCGTAGGCGCATCGCACAGATACTGCGAATGCAGCAGGAACTGCCGTTTGGCCTCTTCAACCCATTCCGGGCGATTCAGCACCAGGCCCGCTTTCGCCAGCGGCATCACGCTCATCATCAGCGTGTCGTCCCATAGCTGCTGATGGTGCGCATAGTTAAAGGTCATATGTTGCAACCCGCCCAGCTCGGTGCGCGGCATCTCGTACATCACCCAGTTAGCCCAGCATTCGATATAGCGCTTCCACGGGGTGTAGCCGTTCTCTTCATACACTGAGGCCAGGGTCAGCATTGGCGCCATGGTGTTGACGTTTTTGGTTGGCGTGCCTTCACGGAAACGATCCGTAAACCACTGTTCGATAATCGCCAGCCATCGCGGGTCGCGGGTTTGCTGCCAGTACTGCCAGAGCCCGTATAGCCCCACACCGTGGGTCCATTCCCAGCCGCCCCACCCTTTGGTGTCAACCACGCGCCCATCGGCCAGCGTCATCAGAAATGCGCCGTTTTCGTCGCGAATATTCACCAGCGCATCGATCAGTTTTTCGGTCATCAGCACCGTTTCATCGACGCTAAACTGCAGTTGTTTCCTCTCCATGAACTCCCCTTACTTCGTCGGTGCATGTTTACGCAGCGCGCGTTTCGCCGTGCGTTCAAACTCTTTTGCTGCATCTTCAGCGCTGATTTTGCCGTAGTCGATCCGCTGGGTGAGATCCAGCCAGTACTGTTCGATCTCCGGATTTTTGAAGTACGGCGAGACGTAGACGTTGTCCGACGGCATGCTTTCCACCAGCTTCAGCCCGGTGATCACCGGGTCGTTCGGCTGCGCCATATCGGTTTTCACCACGAAGTCCGCCGCCGCTTTACTGACCGGGAAGCCGCGTTCCAGCCCCATTAGCTGCACGCCTTCCGGCTGGTTGACCATAAAATCAAGCAGCATGGCCGCCTCTTTCGGGTGTTGCGTGTTACGGCTGATAGCAAAGATCATCGATGGTTTAATAAACAACCCCGCATCTTTAGCGCCCGGCAGCAGCGGATAGGGCCCGACTTCCAGCTTCGCCGGCGGCGTCAGGGTGTCTTCATATTTGGCGACCGCCGAGCTCATCAGGTTCGAGCCGCCAAATTCGCCATTGATCCACGGTTTCATCTCAAACGGCTGCGCTTTGCCAAAAGATTGGATGTACTTCTGGCTTGGCAGAACATGCTCGGCGACCAGTTTCTGGTAGATCTGTACAAATTCCAGCCACTGGGCTTCGCTGTAGGTGAACTCGCCTTTTTCATTGAGCATCGGCTGGTTGTACTTCTGCACCATCCACGAGTTGATTAGCTCCATTGAGGTGGTGACGATCGCCGGGTAGTAGTTATCGCCGAGCTTCTCTTTAAACACCTGTCCGGCGGCGAAGAGTTCATCCCAGGTTTTTGGATAAGCCAGTCCGGCTTTCTTCCAGGTTTCCGTGTTGTAGTAAAGAATGGGAGCCACCAGCGACACCGCACTTTGCCATTGACGGTGACGGTGCCAAGCTTGCCCGCGTAGTTATCCAGCCCCACCTCTTTGCTCAGTTGGTTAAGGTCGTAAAAGCCGTTGCCCGAGCGTGAGAACACCTGAATCCAGCTCCAGTCGAGCTGCATCACATCGGGTTCATTCTTCCCGGCAATCTGCGTGGAAAGACGTGACACAAAGCCATCCCAGCCGGTGTACTCCGCTTTCACCTTGATATTCGGATGCGCCTGCTCAAAGGCGCGAATGGTTTTCAGGGTGTTCTGGTGACGGGAGTTCGCTCCCCACCAGGCCACACGCAGCGTCACCGTGTCGCTGTCGTCCGCAAACGCCGGGGCCGTACACAGCAGGCCGCTACAGGCGAGCATTAACGAGAAGGCAATCTTTTTCATTTCGAGCTTCCTTTCAGTAAAGGGGCAATCTCTGCCAGATAGACGGCAGGCAGGCCGTCGCGGTCAGAGGTGTAGAGCACGTGGCTTAAATCCGGGCTAAAAGAGGGATGCGGGTGGCTCGCCTGGCACTGCCCGTCAATCACGCGCCAGGAGGTGTCGTGACGGGTAATTTTGCGTGTTTGCTTTTGGCCTGGCTCAAACAGGTAGAGCCACGGATCGGTTAACGCCGTGTAGCCGCCCTCATCGGTTAAATCAACCGGCGTGCCGCAGCCGTCGCCGACCAGTAACGAGCCGTCGTAATTACTCATCAGGTGCGAACAGGCAGGCATTTCCATCACCTTCTCGCTCTGTGCGCTGCCGGCCAGCGTCTGGCAGATATGGCGTTGATGCGTCTCTTTATTCAGCGAGACGAAAACGATGCGTGAACCGTCAGGCACCCAGAATTCATGGGTGAAGGTTTCCACTTCCGGCTGGCTTACCGGCGCCGAAAGGCCGGTCTGGCGATCGTACAGCCAGATGCGGTTGCGAATCAGGTCATGCGGCCCTTCATGGCAGTACATGATGGTATTGGTGTCATTCGGACGAAAGCCAGGGTGGCCCAGCCAGCGCGGCTCTTCAAACAGCACCTCCGAATGCCCGCTGGCAAGATCGATAACCTCGCAGCGGGTGGTCGGGTTCAGGTGATATTGCCGCTGGAAATCGTTCCAGTCGTTCAGCGGGATCCAGGTATCCGCTGACAGCGACATGCCGATCATCTTGCTGCCGGTGCTGTCCGGTGCCCAGGCGCTGGTGCTGACCCACTGCGCGGGCAGCTCGTAGAGCACCTCTTCGCGTAGGGTATCCAACTCAACCCTGACAATATGGCGGTTGTGGCGCATAAAGATCAGGGCGCGGTCATCTTCGGTGATAAAGCCGTCAAAGCTGTTGTCACCCGGCCCTTCCGTCAGTTGACGCAGGGTATGCTGTTGCAGATCCAGCAGCCAGTAGTTCCAGTTGCCATCATCGACGCCGCCAATCAGCAGCTGCGTGCCCCCCTGCAGGAAGCACTTCTGATAGAAGTAGTTGCGGTGAAAAATACGATCCCGCGGGGTTAGCCGGACCACGCGAGCGTGCGTGACGGGGTCAATTTCAGATGTAAACGTCAGTGGAGTGACATCACCCTTTGCCATAGTGTCCTCAATGTCAGGAGTTGTCGGGTCGGTTCAAAGGCATCTCAGGATGCAAATTCTCCCGTCAGTCTTAGCTGACAGGATCAGCTCACAGCATGCCGGGGCGTATCGGCAATAACCTTTGAAATAATGACAAAGCCCGTTACTGGATGACGCAATAACTAAGGTTTCAGCGTTATCATGAATAATTTCAGGCATGCTCACATTCTTAACACGATAAATATATTTCTTAGCTTTCCCGACAAAAAATCAAAATAGTTGGTGATTTTATAAAGGTTTTAACGTCGCAGCGGATGCTTAACTACGTGCGTTCATTTAGCGAAAGCTTGCCAGTAGTGGCAATTAATACATCGACAGGCTCACGCAGGATAAACCGAGTGCATTGTGTAATGCATTATTCAAATAATAATGAGGGAAGAATTGTTATGTTATCCGGTAAATACCTTATAGCAGGTTGCGTTTTATTAACCAGCAACGTTGTGCTGGCTGAAGAATATACCTCTCCGATCCGCTCACTCAGCCTTGATTACCGACATGAGTATCGCGTTCGCGATCGTACCCACTACGACAAGCTGAACATGTCTGCAGCGCTGCCGGACAATTACAATTTTGCGATTGAGACCAAATACAAAACCGGTGGTGATGACCCACAGGATAAATGGTATAACGACCCGGTGATTAACGCTGTGGAATTAACACTATCGAAATCATTTACCTTCGGTAATTTCAAAATTGCGCCATTAATTCAGCCAGAATTCAACAATGAAAGAACGGAATGGAAATTTGGCTTTGTGCCATGGTACACGTTTAATGAAAATTGGGCGGTCGGCGGGATGTACCGTTTTGAAATGACTGATTATGCCAACGATCCCGACTGCGGATATAACGGGGATAAATCCTGTAGCACCAATAAACACCGTACCGTAAACCGTGGCGACCTTTATCTGCGCTACACTCTCGACCGTTTCTCCACGACCTACAAATTTATCTATAAGCATGGCGATGAGATTCTGTGGGGGAACCAGCATTATGACTACGAGCAGGAGTGGCAGTTCGACTACACCCTCGGGGATAAAAAAGAGTGGAAGCCGTACGTCACCTTTGGCGACATTGGCCGCTCATCCCGCTCTACCGAACGTCAGTTCCGTCTGCGTATGGGGGTGGTCTACACCTTTAAATAAGCAGAAAACCTCTCACACCGGATGGGTGTGAGAGGCGGGTTTCTGTTCAACGTGCCGCTCTCATTTTCTTTTGCTTCTGTTATTGCCATCGTCCGTTTTGGGGCCAGAAATCGGCCCCTTTTTTTATCCCAGCATGTTACGAATAACGTAGTGCAGGATGCCATCGTTCTGGTAGTAGGTTAGCTCCGTCGCCGTATCAATACGGCAGCGACACGCCAGCGTCTGCTGCTGCCCGTCCGGCCGGGTGATCAGCACCGGAATGGTCGCCCCCGGCTTCAACTGCTGCAGCCCAGCGATATCGATCTGCTCTTCACCGGTTAGCTTCAGCGTTTTACGATCTTCCCCCTGCGGGAACTCCAGCGGCAAAATGCCCATGCCAATCAGGTTCGATCGGTGAATACGTTCGAACGATTCGGCGATCACCACCCTGACACCCAGCAGGCGCGGACCTTTTGCCGCCCAGTCGCGGCTGGAGCCTGAGCCGTACTCTTTCCCGGCAATCACCGCCAGCGGCGTACCCTGCTGCTGATAGGCCATCGCGGCATCGTAAATCGACATCACCTTGTCGCCCGGTAGCAGGCGCGTCATGCCCCCTTCCACGCCGGGTACCATTTCATTGCGAATACGAATATTGGCAAAGGTGCCGCGCATCATCACCAGGTGGTTACCGCGGCGGGAACCGTAGGAGTTGAAATCGCGGCTGGCAACGCCGTTGTCCTGCAGGTAGCGGCCTGCTGGGCTGTCGGCCTTGATACTGCCTGCCGGCGAGATATGGTCGGTGGTGACGGAGTCTCCCAGCATCGCCAGCACGCGTGCGCCGTGGATATCCTGTACCGGATCGGGCGTCACCCCCATTTCATCAAAGAACGGCGACAGTCGGATATAGGTGGAATCATCCTGCCATTCATAGGTGTCGGAAGCAGGAATGTCGATCGCCTGCCACTCCGGCGTTCCGGCAAAGACCGCCGCATATTCTTTGTGGAACATCCCGGTAGAGACCTGCTGCACCGATTCGGCTATCTCGGCGCTGGTCGGCCAGATATCTTTCAGGTAGACCGGGTTCCCTTTGCTGTCCTGTCCCAGCGGATCGTGAGTGAGATCCACCCGCATATTCCCGGCCAGCGCGTAGGCCACCACCAGCGGAGGCGAGGCCAGCCAGTTGGTTTTCACCAGTGGGTGAATACGGCCCTCAAAGTTACGGTTACCGGAAAGCACCGCGCCAACCGTCAAATCGCCCTGCTTGATGGCATTCTCAATCGGATCCGGCAGCGGGCCGGAGTTACCGATACAGGTGGTACAGCCATAGCCGACGAGGTTAAAACCAAGCTGGTCAAGATAAGGCGTAAGACCCGCATGGGCCAGATAGTCAGAGACTACCTTCGACCCTGGCGCCAGCGAGGCTTTAACCCACGCTTTTGGCTGCAAGCCTAGCGCGACGGCTTTTTTCGCCAGCAGGCCAGCGGCCATTAGCACGCTAGGGTTCGAGGTGTTGGTACAGGAGGTAATTGCGGCAATCACTACCGCGCCTTCAGGAAGCGCATGCGTTTCGCCGTTAAGCGTAAAGTCGACGGCGTTTTTCCCCGTTGAACCCTGGTTTACCGCCAGTTCGGTCGTGGCGTTAAACGCCTGCGGCACCTGAGCCAGCGCGACGCGATCCTGCGGGCGTTTCGGCCCGGCGAGGCTGGCTTCAACGTCGTTCATATCCAATGCCAGCGTCTGGCTGAAGACCGGTTCATCACCCTTGCGTCGCCACATCCCCTGCGCTTTCGCATAGGCTTCAACCAGCGCTACCTGCTCGTCGCTGCGTCCGCTGAGGCGCATATACGACAGGGTAATGTCATCAATCGGGAAGAAGCCGCAGGTTGCGCCGTATTCCGGCGCCATGTTGGCAATCGTGGCTCGGTCGGCCAGCGGCAGAGAATCCAGCCCGTCACCGTAGAACTCGACAAATTTACCCACCACGCCAAGCTTACGCAGCATCTGCGTGACCGTCAGCACCAGGTCGGTGGCGGTGATCCCTTCGCGTAGCTTGCCGCTGAGCTTAAAGCCGACTACGTCAGGAATGAGCATGGATACCGGCTGCCCCAGCATCGCGGCTTCCGCCTCAATACCGCCCACGCCCCAGCCCAGTACGCCAAGGCCGTTAATCATCGTCGTATGCGAATCAGTCCCGACCAGGGTATCGGGATAGGCAACCCATTCATCGCCCTGCTGCTCGCTCCACACTGCGCGCCCCAGATATTCCAGGTTTACCTGGTGGCAGATCCCGGTGCCCGGCGGCACGACGCGGAACTGACTGAAAGCCTGCTGCCCCCAGCGTAAAAAAGTGTAGCGTTCGTGGTTGCGAGACATCTCCAGGCGCACGTTCTCATCAAACGCCTCGTCATCGCCAAAACGGTCCACCGTGACCGAGTGGTCAATGACCAGGTCAACGGGCGACAGCGGGTTCACTTTGCGGGTATCCCCGCCGAGGCGTTTTACCGCTTCGCGCATGGCGGCGAGATCGACCACCGCCGGCACGCCGGTAAAGTCCTGCATCAGGACGCGGGCGGGACGATAGGCAATTTCACGCTCGGCATGGGCCTGTTTAAGCCACCCTGCCAGCGCCTGAATATCTTCAGCGGTGACCGAATCGCCATCCTGCCAACGGAGCAGGTTTTCCAGGAGAACTTTGAGTGATTTTGGCAGGCGGGTGATGTCACCCAGGGTCTTAGCAGCCAGCGGCAGGCTGTAGTAATGGTAGGTTTTATTATCGACCTGTAGTGTATCCTTGCAGGTCTCTCGTAGTGTTGACGACATAGCTCCTCCTTAAATGGCGGGAATTGCAGTACTCTGACACTCCTCATGGTCCTTACACTAAATCATTCGAGTTGCATCAAGGCGGCAAGCGAATGAATCCTCAGGAGCGTACACAAGTACGTGACTGAGGTGAATGAACGCAGCCAACGCAGAAGCAACTCGAAGGATGACGTGTATTTAAAAGATAACACATTCAGTGGATAACGCCGGAAAAGGGCTCAGATTGATAAATTCAATCAATGGGTTATTAAGAATAACATCCGGATGGAATTAATAGCAGGGAAAGGATTTATTTCGTTTGGCGGCGTGAAAATGAAAGTAAAAAATAACCATAAAGTTATTGTTTCTTATTCTCATCCTGATTGAAGAGATCGATAAACTCTTTTTGGTCGCGGGTCAGATTCCATTCATCAGGAATATTGACCTTACTATTTTTGTCATCTTGCGGTTTTTTTTCTACCGGAGCGGAGGGCTTCACCGGCTTGACGCGTTCAGACGTAAGCACGGTTAGCCCCAGATTTTCCAGACCAGCAGCGCTACCGCTACCCAGAACAGCGCAGAGCCGAGGAATACGCTCAGCCAGGCTTTGCGTTTCACACGAGAACCGTTATTTTCTGACACCATTACTGCCCTCTCACAATCGATATTACTTATCATTTTCACACCAATCAATTGTTACAACTAATCATCGTTGAGATAAATCCTAAGTAAATTTTAAGCAAAAATCCAGAGGTTTTACGAATATTACATGGAGATTAATTTAATCTTTTGAGCTCAATGAGATATTTGAAAAGAGAAGTTTGCCTAACCCTAAATTTATTTCTACTTTTGCTACGTCATGAGTAATAGAAACAATTCTTAGTCAGGATTTTGCGCGATGAGGAAGGGGAAAAAGGCGTGCTGGAGCAAGGATATAAGTGAATCCGCCTCTTCCGGGAAGAGGCGGATAATTAAATCAGACTTATTTTTCCGGCAGCTTAATATCTTTAAACATGGCTTCAATGTCTTCATTCGAGCGCAGCGCTACGGCGGTATCGACCACATCACGCGTCAGGTGTGGTGCGAATCGCTGAATAAAATCATACATATAGCTACGCAGGAAGGTGCTGCGACGGAAGCCAATTTTGGTGGTGCTGTGGCTGAAAATACCTTCTGCATCCAGCTTAACCAGATCAGGGTCAGAAACAGGATCGACGGCCATGCTGGCAATTACCCCCACCCCTAATCCCAGACGGACGTAGGTTTTAATCACATCGGCGTCGGTGGCGGTAAAGACAATACGCGGCGTCAGTCCGGCGCGGTTAAAGGCGGTGTCCAGCTCGGAACGCCCGGTAAAACCAAAGGTGTAAGTGACCAGCGGATACTGCGCCAGTTCCTCAATGGTGACAGACGTTTTGGAGGCCAGCGGGTGCTCCGGCGTGACGACAATCGAACGGTTCCAGTGATAGCAAGGCAGCATCACCAGATCGTCATACAGATGCAGCGCTTCGGTAGCGATGGCAAAGTCAGCATTGCCTTTAGAGACCGCTTCGGCAATTTGCGTAGGCGACCCTTGATGCATGTGCAGCGATACGCGTGGGTAACGCTCGATAAAGCCTTTAATTACACCCGGCAGCGCATAGCGTGCCTGAGTGTGGGTGGTCGCCACGTACAGCGAGCCTTTATCAGGCCAGGTATGCTCACCGGCAACGGATTTAATCGCATCCACTTTCGACAGGACTTCACGCGCGATACGGATGATTTCCTGACCCGCTGGTGTAACCTGCGTCAGATGTTTACCGCTACGGGCAAAAATCTGAATCCCCAGCTCATCCTCCAGCATTCTGACCTGCTTACTGATACCCGGCTGCGAGGTGTACAGACCTTCAGCGGTGGAGGAGACGTTAAGGTTATGATTGACCACCTCAACGATATAGCGGAGTTGCTGTAATTTCATGCGGTTGTATCCAGTCTGCGCTCAGGAATCGGTCATAAAGACGATTTAATCATAAGAAATGCATTGGCTATAACCACTATATCATTTATAGCAAGTGTGTATAGATGGAAACAAAAAATAATAACGAGGTTATAAAAAAGGGCCGCAAATGCGGCCCTTTGTGATGCTATTGGCAAAAAACGCTACTTTTTCGCTTCAACCCATTTACCGTCAACGAAGAACGCTGACCAGCCGGTCGCCTTGCCTTCTTTCTCAGAAGCGACGTACTGCTGTTTGGTTTTACGGCTAAAACGAACCATCGTTTTGTTGCCCGCCGGGTCCTGCTGAGGCGCGTCGGCCAGATAACGCAGTTTTTCTGGCAGACGATCACGGAAGCGGAACAGCTCTTCTACCAGCGGCGCGCGGGTTTCACGTGATTTCGGGAAGGTGTTGGCCGCCAGGAATACCCCAGCCGCACCGTCACGCAGCACAAAATACGCGTCCGACTTCTCGCACGGCAGCTCTGGCAGCGGAACCGGGTCTTCCTTCGGCGGAGCCACTTCACCGCTACGCAGAATTTTACGCGTGTTCTTACACTCTTCGTTAGTACAGGCCATGTACTTACCGAAACGCCCCATTTTCAGGTGCATTTCAGAACCACATTTCTCGCACTCAACGATCGGGCCGTCATAGCCCTTAATGCGGAACTCACCCTCTTCAATCTCGTAGCCATCGCAGGTCGGGTTGTTACCACAAACGTGCAGCTTACGCTTCGGATCGATAAGATAGCTGTCCATCGCCGTGCCGCACTTCTGGCAACGACGTTTGGCGCGCAGCGCGTTGGTTTCCGCATCATCGCCTTCCAGTACGTTCAGTACTTCGTTTTCCGGCACCAGGTTAATGGTGGTTTTGCAGCGTTCTTTTGGCGACAGCGCATAGCCGGAACAACCAAGGAACACGCCGGTGCTGGCGGTACGGATACCCATTTTGCGACCGCAGGTCGGGCAGTCGATGCTGGTCAACACCATCTCGTTCGGCTGCATGCCGCCCTCTTCTGGTGGTTTCTCAGCGGTTTCCAGCTGCTTGGTGAAATCACCAAAGAACAGATCCAGCACCTGCTTCCATTCGGCTTCGTGGTTGGCCACGCGGTCGAGGTGGTCTTCCATCTGTGCGGTAAAGTCGTAGTTCATCAGCTCGCGGAAGTTCGCTTCCAGACGATCGGTGACGATCTCACCCATTTTTTCCGCATAGAAGCGACGGTTTTCGGTGCGCACATAGCCACGATCCTGGATGGTCGAGATGATCGACGCATAGGTGGACGGGCGACCGATGCCGCGTTTTTCCAGCTCTTTAACCAGCGAGGCTTCGCTAAAGCGAGCAGGCGGTTTGGTAAAGTGCTGTGCTGGCGTCAGTTCAACTAGGCTCAGCTTATCGCCCTGATTGACCATCGGCAGCGTACGGTCTTCATCGCCTTTACGCAGCGCTGGCATCACTTTGGTCCAGCCATCGAAGCGCAGGGTACGACCACGCGCTTTGAGTTTGAAATCACCCGCTTTCACGGTCAGCGTGGTGGAATCGTACTGCGCTGGCGTCATCTGGCAGGCCACGAACTGGCGCCAGATCAGCTGGTACAGCTTCTGCGCGTCCGCTTCCATATCTTTCAGCGCTTCCGCCTGAACGGAAACGTCGGAAGGACGAATCGCTTCGTGCGCTTCCTGCGAGTTTTCTTTGCTGGCGTACTGATTCGGGTTCTCCGGCAGGTATTTTTTGCCGAAGTTATCGCCGATAAAGTCGCGAACCATGTTTACCGCATCTTGACTCAGGTTGGTGGAGTCGGTACGCATGTAGGTGATGTAGCCCGCTTCATACAGACGCTGCGCCATCATCATGGTTTTCTTCACGCCAAAGCCCAGACGGGTGCTTGCCGCCTGCTGCAGCGTGGAGGTAATAAACGGCGCGCCAGGCTTGCTGCTGGTCGGCTTATCTTCACGCTCAAGGACGCTGTAGCTGGCTTTTTCCAGCAGGCTGACCGCCGCCATCGTTTCGTCACGGTTGACCGGACGGAACGGTTTATCACCCTGGTGGGTGACTTCCAGCGGCAGCGCATCGCCGCTCGGCGTGGTCGTGCTGGCGTCAATTTCCCAGAATTCTTCCGGCACAAACGCTTTAATTTCGCGTTCGCGTTCCACCACCAGACGAACCGCCACGGACTGAACGCGACCGGCGGATAAACCGCGGGCGATCTTTTTCCACAGCAGCGGCGAGACCATGTAGCCCACAACGCGGTCCATAAAGCGACGCGCCTGCTGAGCGTTAACACGGTCGATATTCAGCTCGCCCGGCTTTTCGAACGCCTGACGAATCGCATTTTTCGTAATTTCGTTAAACACCACGCGGCTATAGCGTGATTCATCACCACCGATCACTTCCCGCAGGTGCCATGCAATGGCCTCCCCTTCGCGGTCAAGGTCAGTTGCGAGATAGATGTGGTCGGCTTTTTCCGCCAACTGTTTGAGTTCTGATACTACCTTTTCTTTGCCTGGCAGCACTTCATAGTGTGCAGCCCAGTCATGCCACGGGTCGACGCCCATGCGGTTAACCAGCGCGCCTCGTTCATCCTTTTTAGGCTTTTTGGCCGTTTTGGTGGAGGTAGAGTCAGCGCTCTTTTTGGCGGCTGAGCCACTTGTCGGCAAATCGCGGATATGACCGACGCTGGACTTAACCACGTAGTCATTACCCAGATACTTATTGATCGTTTTGGCTTTTGCCGGGGACTCAACGATAACGAGAGCTTTACCCATATTCACCTTACCTAATTTGATTCTTCCAGGAATACATCGCACATGTTCCACATTCCACTGGCGACAAGCCTTGTATGTTGCGGCAATACCAATGGATATCAACCCTTTACCGACTGGCTTTTGAGACAAGTAGCCAGGTAGCTGAGTTTACAGACTTTTTTTCGTCAGGGTCTATAGCACGAAGAATATTTGGTCGAATGTCAAGCAAATCTGTTGCCAGATCGCCGAAAGCGTCACACTGTACCTGATAAAATTCGTTACGCAACTTTATTAGCATGCAATCACCAATCATGCCAACTCTGAGGTAAAATGCTTGTCCCTGGTAAACGTCGGGAAAATTTGCCCGAAGACGGCGCCCGGCGTAGACTAGCGCAGGAATTTTGAGGAGTTGAATATGTCAAATAATAGCCAACCTATCGATCGTCAGACACTGCTTATTGAAGCAAACCGCCTCATTCGTGAGCATGAAGATACTATGGCGGGTATTGAAGCCACCGGCGTGGAACAGCGCAACGGCGTGCTGGTCTTCAGCGGTGAATATTACCTGGATGAACAGGGCCTGCCGACGCCGAAAAGCACGGCGGTGTTTAATATGTTCAAGTATCTCGCCCACCAGCTGTCTGAAAAGTATCACCTGGTTGACTGAACGTAGGGCTCACGCCTGAGCAGTCTGATATGGCCCGGTAAACCTGGTTTACCGGGCCATAGAGTAGTAGAAAGGTATAGAGTAGAAAGGAACCGTTACAGCAGTGGTTTCTGACCACGCTGCCACCAGCGCATCATCAGTTTGTCAGCGCTTTCAGCCGCACTTCCGGTAAACCGGTCCATCATTTTCTTACGCTGCGCATAGCGCACGCCGAAAACGTCACGCCCTTCCATCAGGCCAAGCAGCAGTTCATCGCTGGTGCCCACTTCATCAACCAGCCCTTTTTCCTGCGCCTGGGTACCGTACCAGTGTTCACCGGTAGCAACCTGGTCGATGTCCAGAGACGGACGCATCCGCTTTACAAAATCTTTAAACAGGTGGTGCGTTTCGTTCAGCTCTTCGCGAAACTTCTGGCGTCCTTCTTCGGTGTTTTCACCGAGCAGGGTCAGTGTACGCTTGTACTGACCAGCGGTATGCAGTTCGACGTCGATATCTTTATTTTTCAGGAAGCGGTTGAGGTTCGGGATCTGCGCCACTACGCCAATCGACCCGAGAATAGCAAATGGCGCCGCCACAATTTTGTCAGCCACGCAGGCCATCATATAGCCGCCGCTGGCCGCCACTTTATCGACCGCTACCGTCAGCGGGATCTGCTTATCGCGGATACGCTGCAGCTGCGATGCCGCAAGGCCATAGCCGTGAACGACGCCGCCGGGGCTCTCCAGACGCACGACCACCTGATCCTGCGGAGTCGCAACGGTCAGAACGGCAGTAATCTCTTCACGCAGGGAGGAGACTTCATGCGCATCCATACTGCCTTTAAAGTCGATAACCCAGACGCGCGGTTTGGTTGCCGCCGTGGTGTCGCCCTGCTTCGCTTTGGCTTTGGCCGCTTTGGCTTCCAGCTTCAGTTTCTTCTTTTGTGTCTTATGCCAGAGCTTTTGCTGCGGCGCGTCGAGCAGCGCCACGGCTAAATCTTCCTGCATATCCTTGTGCTGCTCGCTTAAGTTAGTGATTCGCAATTCACCGCGCTGGCGTTTGCGCTGCGTGACGTTGACAATCAGTACGGCAACCACCGCAATGGCGACAACGACAGTGACGATTTTCGCCAGAAAAAGACCATATTGAAAAAGTAATTCCACACATCCACCTTGTACAAAAATCACAGAATCTACCGCTCAGTGTACAACACCGCGTTCAGTACGTCTCGACTGCAGTATCAGGCCACGAGGCGCATTCCAGATTACTTTTTTGCTGATGAAATCATTGCAAATTGTTAATTACTCGTTGTCTCTCCCGTGCGCCGATTGAAATAGCGCGCAGATTCAGGCATAAAGCCCAAAAGCCATGAAAAGTACATGAAATATGGCGGGTATACGCCATAAAGGAGTCACCGTGCACTATCAACCTCAGCTCGATTTGTTGCAAAACCGTATCATTCTGGTCACCGGTGCCAGCGATGGTATCGGTCGTGAAGCGGCAATCACCTATGCCCGTTACGGCGCCAGCGTTATTTTGCTTGGCCGCAGCGATGAAAAACTGCGTGCGGTTGCGCAAGAAATAGACCATGAAGGTTTACGGCCCGCCCGCTGGTTTACCCTCGACCTGCTCACCTGTACGCCGCAGGAATGCCAGCACATTGCTCAGCAGGTTAGTCTGCACTACCCGCATCTTGACGGCGTGCTGCACAACGCCGGGCTTCTGGGTGACGTGGTACCGATGGACCAGCAGGACCCCACCGTTTGGCAGCAGGTGATACAGGTCAACGTCAACGGCACCTTTATGCTCACCCAGGCGCTGCTGCCGCTGCTGCTGAAAGCAGAATCCGGTTCACTGGTCTTTACCTCATCAAGCGTCGGCCGCGAAGGACGCGCCAACTGGGGTGCCTATGCGGTGTCGAAATTTGCCACCGAAGGGATGATGCAGGTACTCGCTGAAGAGTATAAAAATCGTCCTCTGCGGGTGAACTGTATTAATCCCGGCGGTACGCGTACCAAAATGCGTGCCAGCGCCTTCCCAACGGAAGACGCGCTGAAGTTGAAAACGCCTGCCGATATTATGCCGCTCTATCTGTGGCTGATGGGTGATGACAGCCGCCGTAAAACCGGTATGACTTTTGATGCCCAGCCAGGGCGTAAACCAGGAATTGCACAATGAGTGATGAACGTTACCGCGAGCGCCAGCAGCGCGTAAAAGAGCGCGTGGCCGCCCGCGTGGCCGCCGCCCAGGATACCCGTGGCATCGTTATCGTCTTTACCGGCAACGGTAAAGGCAAAACCACCGCCGCCTTCGGTACCGCGACCCGCGCGGTTGGCCACGGTCATAACGTTGGGGTGATCCAGTTTATTAAAGGCACCTGGCCTAACGGCGAGCGCAACCTGCTTGAGCCGCTCGGCGTCGAGTTTCAGGTGATGGCCACCGGTTTTACCTGGGACACCCAGAATCGGGAGAGCGATACCGAAGCCTGCCTCGCCGTCTGGGAACATGCGAAACGGATGCTGGCCGACGATACGCTGGACATGGTGCTGCTCGATGAGCTGACCTATATGGTGGCGTACGACTATCTGCCGTTAGAAGAGGTATTAACCGCGCTGAAAAACCGGCCGCATCACCAGACGGTGATTATCACCGGTCGCGGCTGCCACCGGGATATTCTTGAATACGCCGATACGGTCAGCGAACTGCGGCCGGTGAAGCATGCGTTTGAAGCCGGTATTAAGGCGCAGATTGGGATTGATTACTGACCGCTAATCGGTCGAGAAGCGCATGATTGAGCGGCAGGCACAGGCAGTCTTCGCCCTGTGCCAGAGCGACCTCCGTCAGATTCTGGCGCGAAATAAAGCGCTTGCGGTACTCCGTCGGCGTCAGCCCGCAGTATTTATTAAAAGCGGCAATCAGCAGCTTGTGCTCCTGAAAACCGCAGCTGTGGCTGATGTCGGTAATCGGTGTCCGCGTGTCGCGCAGTAGCGTGCGAGCTTTGTTCAACCTAACCAGCGTCAGATACTCTTTGAAATTGTGCCGACTGACCTTTTTAAACAGTCGGGAGAACCACGAATAGCTCATCCCGCAATGCTCAGCAACATCGCTGAGGGTCAGCGGTTGATCAAAGTGTTGATTAATATACTCAATCCCTTCTTTGATCATCGCCTCTTCCCGCAGCGTACTTTCCCCTCGCTCAATAGACTGCCCGGCAGCCACCAGCGCGTCCAGGAGCAGATAGATAGCAGCGATACGCTGAAACGGCGCATGATTATCAATGATGCGGTCCAGAAGCGCCGTCAGCCGCTGGAAAACCACGCGGTCGGCAGCGCTCATGGCAGGTGCGTGAGTGCGCCACTCCAGCAGCGGTGCAGGATGTAGCTCATCAAAAAGCCCGGGGGAGAACTGTACTGTGACCAGTTGGCTCCCCTCCTCCTCCGCGCTCAGTTCATGCACCTCTTCGGCGTTGATATAGAGCATTTCGCCCTGCTGCAGCATCACGTTCTGCTGGCCGACGGTCAGGGAAAAGCGCCCGTTCAGCACCGTAATCAGCTCCGGTGCCGGATGCCAGTGCGGCTCGCAGTAGCGAACCTCAGCGGCAAACACATTCAGCTTTTCCGCGTCAAAAGCAATCAGCTCATAGCCGCTATTCGCCGTCTGCCGCCCGGCGTGTGTCGCCGGATGGGGATGCGTCACTGAAAATGGGAACACGCGCTCTCTCCTGTTGTGGGCCGTTATTGGGGTTCAGCCAGCACGGCGTTTAGCTCATCGCGGTCGATATCGAGTGCCAGGAACTCGGTCAGCGCAATCAGCAGGCCGCAGAACAGATCCGGGGCCAGACGAATCAACTTTTCTCGTACCTGCTCTGATGGCAACTGGCTCTTATCAGCAATCAGCTGCACGACGCGAGCAAAGGCTTTCGGCTGCTGAATCAGCTGCTGCAACGAGTTATCGTCGCGCAGCGGCACGTAACGCGCCGGGCAATCCACCGTAAACGTCGCGTTCAGCGGCAGGTCGCGGGAAGAACCACCAATATGTACCTGCCAGTTTCCCGGCGTTATCACCCAATCAGCAAGGCCAGGATGGTAGCAGGCCAGTTCGCTAATCGGTAGCTGCAGGCTGACGCGTTGGGTCTCACCCGCTGCAAGGGCTATTTTATCAAACCCTTTCAGTGCGCGGACCTCACGGATCAGTTCACCCTCTGGGGCAGAAACGTACAGCTGCACAATCTCTTTGCCGTCTACCGCGCCGATGTTGCTCAGATCAAAGCTAACGGTGAGCGTGTCCTCTGCGCCAAGCGTCTCCGCTGACAACGACAGGTTGCGGTAGCTAAATTGGGTATAGCTTAAGCCAAATCCAAACGGGAAGCGCGGCGTCAGACAGCGTTTATCGTAGTACCGATAACCCACAAACAACCCTTCACCGTAGTGGTGCCGCAGGTTTTCGCCAGGGTAGTTCAGCCAGGCCGGCGTCTCTTCCAGGGTGTTAGGCACGGTCACCGTCAGCTTGCCGCTTGGGTTACGCTGACCGAACAGAATCTCCGCTACCGCGCGCCCCATACCCTGCCCGGCAAAGAAGGTTTCCAGCAGCGCTTTGCATTCACCAAGCCATGGCATCACCACCGCGTCGCTGTTTGCCAGCACCACCACCACGTTGGACTGTACCGACGCCACTTCGCGAATCAGTTGCTCGTGTACCGCCAGAATATTCAGATCGTGACGGTCGCCGTTCTCCCCGTCTTCACCTACTGCCGTACTGACGAAGATCACCGCTACATCGGCCTCTTGCGCGGCCACCTTCGCCTGCGTCAGCGCGGCTTCATCACTCTGCAGGTCGTCCGGCGCACCGACGGCCCAGCTAACGCTGAATGCCTCACCGGCAAGATCGAAAATCTCATCCAGCGGACGGTCAAGCAGATACGGCACCGTGGTTGCGCAGCCGGATCCCTGAATCACGGGCTCCTGCGCCGGTTTACCCAGCACGGCGATACGCGGCGTTTTTTCCGGACGCAGCGGCAGAAGATTGTCGTCATTTTTCAGCAGAACGATAGATTCCGCCGCCAACTGCTGTGAAAGACGGTGATGTGCGGAGAAATCGGCCTGAATGCCTGGGCGGCGATTGCGCTGCACTTTATCCAGCAGTTCCAGCATCCGCAGGCAGGCGCTATCGACTACCGCCATTGGCACTTCACCGGCGTTGATGGCCGCCAACAGCGTCTGCTTATCGCGGCGAGTTTCCGGCATCGCCAGATCGTTCCCTGCCACAAGCGACGCAGGACGATCTTTAATACCGTACCAGTCGGACATTACCAGGCCGTCATAGCCCCACTCATCGCGCAGCACCTGCGTCAGCAGGAATGGGTCCTGTGAAGTCTGCACACCGTTCAGGCGGTTATAGGAAGACATCACCGTCCACGGCTGCGATTTAGCAATCGCCCGCTGGAAGCCCGCCAGATAGATCTCCCGCAGCGCGCGCTCTTCAATAATGGAGTCCATTTCAGTGCGACGGTATTCCGAGTTATTGGCCGCAAAGTGTTTCAGGCTGGCGCCCACGCCTTCATCCTGTAAGCCGTTGATGAGCGCCGCGGCAATATCGCCGCTCACTACTGGATCTTCGGCATAGTATTCGTAGCCGCGCCCCGCCAGCGGCGTGCGGCGAATGTTAATCCCCGGCCCCAGTAAAATCCCGACGCCCATATGCTGGCATTCGCGCCCCAGCGCCTGGCCCATCTGATAGACCAGATCAATATCCCAGCTACAGGCAAGGCTTGAACCGTTAGGGAAGCAGGTGGCCGGTAGCGAGGCGCTGAACAGCGCTTCACTGCCCCCTTTCGCTGCCGGTTCTTCGGCGTTAGCGCGGCCGGCAGTTTGGGTGATCACGGAGATAAAATCATCCATGCTCCACTTTTCGTTGCCGTCTATCTGCGCGCTGCTGTAACGCACACCGTAGGTGCCGTCGGTCATCACGATATCGTCGATACCATGCTGCGGCAGGCTCGCCGTGCGCCACAGTCCGCTGCCGGTCAGCAACGCCACTTTTTCTTCTGCATTCATTGCCGCAATAAGCGTTTTAAAATCACGATTCATTTCTCTGGCTCCCTGAGGTTAAAGCGCGTTCTGCTTGCGCAGGCTGATTTTCTGCACGATGTCGCGGTAGGTTTTTTCGTCCAGCGAATAGCTGGCCACGAAGATGGCGCTAATCGCAAACATCGCGCCGGGGAATAGCGTCATCAGAATATTGATGCCGCTCAGCGCGTCGGCGCTAATATTGGCAGCGTCATAGTGGTAATAATCCAGCATCCACCCGGCGCATCCACCGCCGATGGCCATCGCTATTTTGGTAATAAAGTTGAAGAAGCCGTAAATAGCACCCTCGGTGCGCACGCCATGGTGCCATTCGGCATATTCTACGGTGTCAGCGATCATCGACCACATGGCGACAAATCCCATACCCAGCGTAATACTGAACAGGCACACCCCGGTCATAATCAGCCAGATATTATTACCGGCAACAAAATACTGCATCAGCACGCCCAGTACGCCAATTAACAGCGCCACCAGCGTCATTTTCTTTTTGCCAATCGTAGCAATAATTTTCTCAGAAACCACCGTCCCCAAAATATAGGCGGCGGACTGAATCATAAAGAACGAGGCGGTAAAACCTTCATTGCCGATGATGTACTTAATAAAGTAAATCGCGATCGCCATCCACACGGTGTAGGCGATATAAAAGAAGACGGTAAATAACGACAGATTAATCAGCGGCGCATTGCCCATCACCGCGCGGAACATTTCACGCAGCGTCGGCGCAGGCGTATCCTCCTCTTCCCCCACGCGCTCTTTAGTCATGCCAAAGCAGGCAAGGAACAGGAACGTCGCCAGCAGCGCAAAGCAGGAGACGGCAAAGACGTAGCCCAGCTGTTTGTCGTCAAACGGCGAAATCAGAATATCCGCGGTAGTAGAGACAATCAGGTAGCCGACAATCGCCATCACAAAGCGGTAGACCGACAGCGACGAACGTGAGGCCTCGTGCTGGGTTAACCGGTTGGTCATTGCCGAATACGGCGTATTGACCGCGGTGTACGCCAGGCAGTAGATGGTGTAGGAACAGAGCGCGAACCAGAATTTGGCCTCGCCGCCAAACGGCAGGAAACACAGTACGGTCAGTAAACCCAGCGGCACAGAGCCATATAATAACCACGGACGCAGCTTGCCGTAGCGGCTGTGGGTTTTATCAATAGCAAAGCCAATCAGGATATTAAAAATTGCATCCACGACTCGCGCAATAACAAAGATCAGGCTCGCCTGAACCGCGCTAATACCGTAAATGTTGGTATAGAAGAATAATAAAAATAGAGAGACAAAACCGAAGGATAAATTAGAGGCAAAGTCACCGAAGCCGTAGCCAATCTTTTCTTTAACGCCGATAACCACATAGCTTGCCGAGAGTTTTTGAGTTGTATCCATTTCGGGCTACCTGTTTGAGTAATCTGTGGCAACAGTATATGGCGAGGGCTATTTTATCACTTTGCGTTCTTTGTCCGGGGAATTCCTGTTTTTTGTCTTTATAAAGAAGTGTGAATGGCATCACAGGAGGAGATTAACACGGGGAAAGTATTCCGGCGGAAGCCCGCCGGAACTGACGTCGTTAGCCTTTCGGTTTATTACGGGTGCTAGAACGACGGTTAGTATTATTATTGTTACCAGTATTACCACCAGTGGTGGTGTGACGCTTCACGGCGCGACGAATCTGATTCGCCTTCATGCGGCGACGGTCTTTTTCTACCGCCACTTTCGAGGTGGTTTCGGCCGGCAGTTCTACCAGCTCACGCAGATAGTTGGTCTGCGCCAGATCCAGTTCGGTATAACCACCGCGCGGCAGGCCTTTTGGCAACGGGATATCACCGTAGCGAACGCGGATAAGACGGCTCACCTGCACGCCTACCGCTTCCCACAGACGACGAACTTCACGGTTACGGCCTTCGGTCAGGGTTACGTTGTACCACTGGTTGATGCCTTCGCCGCCGCTGAATTTGATGGTTTTGAATGCCGCAGGGCCATCTTCCAGCTGAACGCCACGTGAGAGCTGACGCACTTTCGTGTCGTCCACTTCACCAAATACGCGCACCGCGTATTCACGTTCAACTTCACGGCTTGGGTGCATCAGGCGGTTTGCCAGCTCACCGTCGGTGGTGAACAGCAGCAGGCCGCAGGTGTTCACGTCCAGACGGCCAACGGCAATCCAGCGTGCGCCACGCAGTTTCGGCAGACGGTCGAATACGGTCGGGCGACCTTCCGGGTCGTTACGCGTACACAGCTCACCTTCCGGCTTGTAGTACGCCAGAACGCGACAGATTTGTTCTACGGATTCTTTGACGGAGATGAGGTGCCCGTCGATACGAATTTTGAGGCCTGGGATCACTTCAACGCGATCGCCCAGCTTGGCGATTTTGCCGTCCACGCTAACGCGGCCCGCTTCAATAATCGTTTCAATTTCACGACGGGAGCCGTGGCCGGCGCGTGCCAGCACTTTTTGCAGTTTTTCGCTTTTATCGCTTTTAACGCTTTTATCGCTCATAGAGCTTCCTTCCGGTGTCGCCTTCACAGGCGTCTTAGAGACTTCATCAGCAACGCGGGAAATCAGCACCGGGTTGCATAAGGAGGCAGGCAGCGGCGTTTTTTCGTGACGCAGGCTACCCACCCAAAATGGTGACCGCACATACTACACGAATTTTAGGAGAAAAGGGCAGCTTGTTCCTGCCCTTTTGTTTCACTTTATCGGCCGTTGCGGCGAAAAGAAGTCTGATGCCGCGATAACGAGCTAAATCCCCTGCACCATTTCAAACCACTCTTCCCCGCCGTGCGTCGAGTCAGACTTTTTAAGGAACTGATAGCCAAAGCGTTTATACATCTCCAGATACTGCGCTTTACACATCAGGTAGATGGCCGTTTTGCCCTGCTGGCGCATATGTTCGATAAACGCCTGCATCAGCGCGGTGGAAAGCCCTTTACCCTGGTAGTTCGGGTGCAGCACCACCGACATAATCACCGCGTTCGGCGCCTGCGGGTCATGGCCCACCAGCTCTTTGAACTCTTCATCGGACATCACCACCTCCCAGGCGCAGCCTGCATTGATAAAGCCGATAATATCGCCATCCTGCTCCATGCACAGAAAGCCCTGTGGATAGCGGGCGATGCGAATGGCAATTTTCTCCCGCGTCGCCGCTTCATCTGCCGGGTAGGCTGCGGATTCAATTTCAAAACAACGGTCGATGTCGGACGGGGTGGCCTGACGGAAAGTAGCGTGTGACACAATGCCTCCAGAGATACGGCTTTCAGTTGATGGTCGCTATTCTAGCGCCAGCGTGATATGAATACGCTGCATTCTTTTCAACGGTAAAATGAATATCATGCATCGCAATCTTCGCCTGCTGGATCTTAATCTGCTGCTGGTCTTCGACGCCCTTTATCGCCATCGTCGCGTGGCCGAAGCCGCCAGCGAGCTCGCCATGAGCCCTTCGGCATTCAGCCACGCATTAAGTCGCCTGCGTAGTTCACTCAACGATCCGTTATTCAGCCGTCAGGGTAGCCAGATGCAGCCGACCCCACGTGCCGAATCGCTGTTTCCCGCCATTGCCGGAGCATTATCGGCGCTAAACGGCGAGCTGGGTCAGGCTGACCTTTTTCGGCCTGAAACCAGCAACCAGACCTTCACCTTTGCCGCCACCGATTACACCGCCGCGGTATTTTTCCCCGAGCTTGTCGCCCGGCTTCAGGCCTGCGCGCCCGGTATTCGTACGCGGATTGTCTACTCCCGGGAATATGACGCACTGGAAGAACTGCTGACCGGCAGAGTCAATTTTGCCATCGGTTTTGAGGAAGAGAACGTGCAGCCTCGCCACGGCTTAGCGTCGCTGGAGCTGTTTACCGACGACTACGTGGTGGCGGTGCGCAAAGGTCATCCGTTGGCAAACGAAACGCTGACGCCAGAAACCTATCTGCAGTTGGGTCACGTGGTGGTCAGCCCGTGGAACGAGCACCATCGTCCCATCGACAGCTACCTTGCCTCGCGCCACGTAAGCCGCCGTACGGTGGTGGAACTGCCGAGCGTGATGTCGGCACCGTTTATCGTCAGCCGTACGGATCTGGCGATAACGCTGCCGCGACGCGGGGTGCACCAGCTTTTTGATACCCGTCAGCTCACCCTGCACACGCCGCCGTTCCCTATTCCGCCCTACACCCTGAAAGTGTATTACCGCCCGGCGAGCGGACAGGCGAAAGCGCAGCAGTGGATGCTGGAGCAGATAAGTCAGCTGGAATAGAAGGGGTACCCGGCGAGGAGCCGCCGGGTCCGGAAGGATCAGAGGAACGGTTTAACGTCGCCGACGCCTTCACGCACCACGACCGGCGAATCTTCGGTCAGGTCGATAACGGTGGTCGGCTGTTGGCCGAGGTAGCCGCCGTGGATGATCAAATCCACCAGTTTCTCCAGACGATCTTTAATCTCTTCCGGGTCGGATTCGGTGAAATCACTGCCCGGCAGCATCAGAGAGGTCGACAGCATCGGCTCGCCTAAGGTTTCCAGCAGCGCCTGAGCAATCGGGTTTGACGGTACGCGCATCCCGATAGTTTTACGCTTTTCCTGCAGCAGGCGACGTGGCACCTCTTTGGTCCCCTTCAGGATGAAGGTGTAGTTGCCCGGCGTGTTGTTTTTGATTAAGCGAAACGCCACGTTATCGACGTAGGAATAGGTCGACAGCTCGGACAGGTCGCGGCACATCAGCGTAAAGTTGTGGCCGTCCGGCAGATGACGGATGCGACAGATACGCTCCATCGCGCCTTTGTCTTCAATTTTGCAGCCCAGCGCGTAGCCGGAGTCGGTTGGGTAGACGATGACGCCGCCCTTACGCACAATCTCGACCGCCTGGTTAATCAGACGCGCCTGCGGGTTATCCGGATGGATATAAAAAAACTGACTCATGCTTCCCTCTCAGTTGAATTCTGCGGCTGCTCCCAGCGCTGCCAGACACCCTCGACGCCTGCGGGTAACCACAGTTTGCGGCCCAGTTCAATCCACGGGCAGGGCTGATGGAAATCCGACCCTTGTGACGCCAGTAAACCGTATTCGCGGGCATAGGTGGCAAGCTGAGTGCGCTCGTGAGGCGCCTGCTGACACTGGGCGACTTCCATCGCATCGCCGCCGTGTTCGCTAAAGTGTGCCAGCAGTCTTTTCAGCCACTTGGCGGACAAATTGTACCGCCCCGGATGGGCCAATACCGCTACCCCACCCGAATGATGAATGACATCAATAGCTTCCTTTATTGTACACCACTGTGGCGGAACGTATCCGGTTTTCCCACGCGCGAGGTACTTTTTAAACACGTCGCCAATATTACTCGCTTTGCCCTGCTCGACGAGGAAACGCGCGAAGTGCGCCCGCGTCACCGCCCCACCCTCGGCGTACTTCAGCGCCGCTTCCCAGGCTCCGGGAATATGCGCTTTTTCCAGCCGCTCGGCGATCATCACCCCGCGCTGCTCACGGCGCGTTATCTGCGCGCTTAGAAACGCGGTGAGTGCCGGATTGGCAATATCAATATTCAGGCCGACGATATGGATCTCGTGATTTTCCCAGAGGGTCGAGATTTCTACGCCGCTAATCAGCGTCAGCGGCAAACCGGCACGGGCGATTTCCGCTCGCGCGGCAGGAATGGCAGCGACAGAATCATGGTCGGTGATCGCCAGCGTGCCTACGCGGTTTTCCAGCGCACGATGCACCAGCGCTTCCGGCGTCAGCCGTCCGTCGGAGGCGACCGTGTGGCTATGCAGGTCATAAATGATGGCGTATTCGTTGTCGCTCAAAACAGCTCCCATTGGACTACCTATAAGGATTCGCGGCCTATCATAACGGCATTGCGTGAAATTCTAAAATCAGGGGTTGACTTTGCCCTCTCGAACTAGTTAACTAGTACGCAAGTTCACTTAGTAGAAGGTATCTCAAAATGACGCATAAAATCATTGCTCTGCACGACGGTTGGTGGCGTACTTCCCAGTAGGGCGGAGTCATCACGTCTGCGTTATGCATACAGATACCCGGCCCGCCAATGAGCGGGCTTTTTATTAAGTAAAAATTATTCAGAACAGGCGAGAACAACGATGCAAACACAAAAACCTATGCTCGAGCTTCTGACCAGTGACGCGATTTACCGTGAAAATCCCACCGCGCTGTTCCATCAGCTGTGCGGTGCGCGCCCGGCGACGCTGCTGCTTGAATCAGCCGACATTGATAGCAAAAACGATTTAAAGAGCCTGCTGCTGGTCGATAGCGCACTGCGCATCACCGCGCTGGGCGATACCGTCACCATTCAGGCGCTGTCCGATAACGGCGCTTCCCTGTTGCCGCTGCTGGATGCCGCGCTGCCAGCGGGCGTCGAAAACAACCGCCAGCCAACCTGCCGCGTGCTGCGCTTCCCGGCGGTGAGTTCGCTGCTGGATGAAGATGCTCGCCTGTGTTCGCTGTCAGTGTTCGACGCCTTCCGCCTGTTACAAGAGCTGGTGACCGTTCCGCAAAACGAACGTGAAGCGATGTTCTTCGGCGGCCTGTTTGCCTATGACCTGGTCGCGGGTTTCGAAGACCTGCCGCAACTGGAAAGCGACACCAGCTGCCCGGACTACTGCTTCTATCTGGCCGAAACGCTGCTGGTGATTGATCACCAGACCAAAAACACGCGTATTCAGGCCAGCCTGTTTACGCCATCAGAATCAGAAAAAGACCGCCTGCAGCAGCGTATCGCCCAGGTTCGCCAGCAGCTGAACGAGCCGCCGTCAGCGCTGCCGGTGCATGAAATTAGCACCATGCGCTGCGAAACGAACCAAAGTGACGAAGCGTACGGTGACGTGGTGCGTAAGATGCAAAAAGCGATTCGCGCCGGGGAAATCTTCCAGGTGGTACCGTCTCGCCGCTTCTCGCTGCCTTGCCCTTCTCCGCTCGCCGCCTATGACGTGCTGAAGAAGAGCAATCCAAGCCCGTATATGTTCTTTATGCAGGACAACGACTTCACCCTGTTCGGTGCGTCGCCGGAAAGCTCGCTGAAGTATGACGCGACCAACCGCCAGATTGAGATCTACCCGATTGCCGGTACCCGCCCACGCGGCCGCCGCGCTGACGGCTCGCTGGACCGCGACCTCGACAGCCGCATTGAGCTGGAAATGCGTACCGACCATAAAGAGCTCTCCGAGCATCTGATGCTGGTTGACCTGGCGCGTAATGACCTGGCACGTATCTGTACGGCGGGCAGTCGCTACGTGGCAGACCTGACCAAAGTTGACCGTTACTCCTTTGTGATGCACCTCGTCTCCCGCGTGGTTGGCGAGCTGCGTAAAGACCTCGACGTGCTGCACGCCTACCGCGCCTGCATGAACATGGGCACCCTGAGCGGTGCGCCGAAAGTGCGTGCGATGCAGCTGATTGCTGCCGCTGAAGGCAAACGTCGCGGTAGCTACGGCGGCGCGGTGGGTTACTTCACCGCCCACGGCGACCTCGATACCTGCATCGTTATCCGCTCCGCGTTCGTCGAAAACGGCATTGCGACCGTTCAGGCAGGCGCTGGGGTGGTTCTGGATTCCGTTCCGCAGTCTGAAGCCGACGAAACCCGTAATAAAGCTCGTGCGGTTCTGCGCGCCATCGCCACCGCTCATCATGCACAGGAGATTTTCTGATGGCTGACATTCTGCTGCTCGATAACATCGACTCCTTTACTTACAACCTGGCAGATCAGCTGCGCGCAAACGGGCACAACGTGGTGATTTACCGTAACCACGTTCCAGCACAGACCTTAATTGAGCGTCTGGGCACCATGGATAACCCGGTATTGATGCTCTCTCCTGGCCCCGGTGCCCCGTCTGAAGCGGGCTGTATGCCTGAGCTGCTGACCCGCATGCGCGGCAAGCTGCCGATTATCGGCATCTGCCTCGGCCACCAGGCGATTGTTGAAGCCTACGGCGGCTATGTTGGTCAGGCAGGCGAAATTCTGCACGGCAAAGCCTCCAGCATTGAACACGACGGCCAGGCGATGTTTGCCGGCTTAAGCAACCCGCTGCCGGTGGCGCGCTACCACTCATTGGTAGGCAGCAACATTCCGGCCGGTTTAACCATCAACGCCCATTTCAACGGCATGGTGATGGCAGTACGTCACGACGCGGATCGCGTCTGCGGTTTCCAGTTCCACCCGGAATCGATTCTGACCACGCAGGGTGCTCGTCTGCTAGAACAAACGCTGGCATGGGCGCTGCAAAAGCTGGAGCAGAGCAACACGCTGCAGCCGATTCTGGAAAAACTGTATCAAGCCGAAACCTTGACTCAGCAGGAAAGCCATCAGCTCTTCTCCGCCGTAGTGCGCGGCGAAGTGAAGCCGGAGCAGCTGGCCGCCGCGCTGGTGAGTATGAAAATTCGTGGCGAAAGCCCGAATGAGATTGCCGGTGCCGCCACCGCCCTGCTGGAAAACGCCGCGCCGTTCCCGCGTCCGGACTATCCGTTTGCCGATATCGTTGGCACCGGCGGCGACGGCAGCAACAGTATCAACATTTCCACCGCCAGCGCCTTTGTCGCCGCGGCGTGTGGTCTGAAGGTCGCCAAGCATGGTAACCGCAGCGTCTCCAGTAAGTCTGGCTCTTCTGACCTGCTGGCTGCTTTCGGCATTAATCTCGATATGAATGCCGACAAATCACGTCAGGCGCTGGATGAACTCGGGGTGTGCTTCCTGTTTGCACCGAAGTATCACACCGGTTTCCGCCACGCCATGCCGGTTCGCCAGCAGCTGAAAACCCGCACCCTGTTTAACGTGCTGGGGCCGCTGATTAACCCGGCGCACCCGCCGTTAGCGCTGATTGGCGTCTACAGCCCGGAACTGGTGCTGCCGATTGCTGAAACCCTGCGCGTACTGGGTTATCAGCGTGCGGCGGTGGTTCACAGCGGCGGCATGGATGAAGTGTCGCTGCACGCGCCAACGGTCGTCGCTGAGCTGAATGAGGGCGAAATTAAGAGCTATCAGCTGACTGCCGATGACTTTGGCCTCAAGCCTTATCATCAGGCCGAACTCGCCGGTGGCACGCCGGAAGAAAACCGTGACATTCTGACGCGCTTGCTACAAGGTAAAGGTGAAGCGGCCCATGAGTCCGCGGTGGCGGTCAACGTCGCCATGCTGATGCGCCTGTACGGTCACGAAGACCTGAAAGCCAACGTACAACAGGTGCTGGATGTTCTGCACAGTGGTGCAGCCTACGACCGCGTCACCGCATTAGCGGCAAGAGGATAAGAAATGCAGACCGTATTAGCAAAAATCGTTGCCGATAAAGCGATTTGGGTAGAAGCCCGTAAACAGCAACAACCGTTAGCCTCGTTCCAGAACGACGTACAGCCAAGCCAGCGCAGCTTCTATGATGCGCTGCGCGGCACCCGCACCGCCTTTATTCTGGAGTGCAAAAAAGCTTCTCCGTCGAAAGGGGTGATCCGCGATGATTTCGACCCGGCGCGCATTGCTAACGTTTATAAGCACTACGCCTCGGCAATTTCCGTACTGACCGATGAGAAGTATTTCCAGGGCAGCTTTGACTTCCTGCCTATCGTCAGCGGCATCGCGCCGCAGCCGATTCTGTGCAAAGACTTTATTATCGATGCCTATCAGATCTACCTGGCGCGTTTCTACCAGGCAGACGCCTGCCTGCTGATGCTCTCCGTGCTGGACGACGAGCAGTATCGTCAACTGGCGGCAGTCGCGCATAGCCTGAACATGGGCGTGCTGACCGAAGTCAGCAACGAAGAAGAGCTGGAGCGCGCGATTGCGCTGAAGGCGAAGGTCGTGGGTATCAACAACCGCGACCTGCGCGACCTCTCTATCGATTTGAACCGCACTCGCCAACTGGCGCCGCGTCTGGGCCACGATGTCACGGTGATCAGTGAATCCGGCATCAATACCAACGCGCAGGTGCGTGACCTGAGCCACTACGCCAACGGCTTCCTGATTGGCTCGGCGATGATGGCCTACGATGACCTGAACGCCGCCGTCCGCCGCGTGCTGCTGGGCGAAAACAAAGTCTGCGGGCTGACCCGCCCACAAGATGCGCAGGCGGCCTATGAAGCCGGTGCTATCTACGGCGGCCTGATTTTTGTGCCCACCTCGCCGCGTGCGGTAAACGATGCGCAAGCGCGTGACGTGATGAATGGCGCCCCGCTCGCCTACGTGGGCGTGTTCCGTAATACCCCAACGGCCGAGGTCGTGGAACGCGCAACGACACTGCAGCTGAAAGCGGTTCAACTGCACGGCAGCGAAGACCAGGCTTATATCGACGCCCTGCGTGCCGAACTGCCTGCCAGCGTGCAAATCTGGAAAGCGCTGAGCGTCGCCGACACGCTGCCACCTCGTGACCTCAACCACGTCGATAAATACGTGTTCGACAACGGTCAGGGCGGTTCCGGGCAGCGTTTCGACTGGGCACTGTTACAAGGTCAGGATCTGGGCAACGTGATTCTGGCCGGTGGTTTAAGCGCAGATAACTGCGTAGAAGCGGCCAAAAGCGGCTGCGTCGGGCTGGATTTCAATTCAGGCGTAGAGTCACAGCCGGGTATTAAAGATGCCAGCAAACTGGCCTCGGCATTTCAAACGCTGCGCGCATATTAAGGAGCAATAATGAGCACTTTACTGAACCCCTATTTTGGTGAATTTGGCGGGATGTACGTTCCGCAGATTCTGATGCCCGCCCTGCGCCAGCTGGAAGAGGCTTTCGTCAGCGCCCAGAAAGACCCTGCGTTTCAGGCAGAGTTTACTGACCTGCTGAAAAACTATGCCGGTCGTCCAACGGCCCTGACCAAGTGTCGTAACCTGACCGCTGGCACCAAAACCACGCTGTACCTTAAGCGTGAAGATTTACTGCACGGTGGCGCGCACAAAACCAACCAGGTGCTGGGTCAGGCGTTGCTGGCAAAGCGCATGGGCAAAACTGAGATCATCGCCGAAACCGGCGCCGGTCAGCACGGCGTAGCTTCCGCACTCGCCTGCGCCCTGCTCGGCCTGAAGTGCCGCATCTATATGGGCGCGAAAGATATCGAACGTCAGTCGCCAAACGTCTTCCGTATGCGCCTGATGGGTGCAGAGGTTATCGCGGTACACAGCGGCTCCGCTACGCTGAAAGATGCTTGTAACGAAGCGCTGCGCGACTGGTCTGGCAGCTATGAAACCGCGCACTATATGCTCGGCACCGCCGCAGGCCCGCACCCGTTCCCAACCATCGTGCGTGAGTTCCAGCGCATGATTGGCGAAGAGACCAAAGTGCAGATCCGCGAAAAAGAAGGTCACCTGCCGGATGCCGTGATTGCCTGCGTCGGCGGCGGTTCTAACGCCATCGGGATGTTCGCCGACTTTATCGACGAAACCAGCGTCGGCCTGATTGGCGTTGAGCCAGCCGGTCACGGTATCGAAACCGGCGAACACGGCGCGCCGCTGAAGCACGGTCGTGTTGGCATCTACTTCGGCATGAAATCGCCGATGATGCAGACCGATGAAGGCCAGATTGAAGAGTCTTACTCTATCTCTGCCGGTCTGGACTTCCCGTCCGTTGGGCCGCAGCACGCCTTCCTGAACAGCATTGGTCGCGCCGAGTACGTGTCGATTACCGATAACGAAGCGCTGGACGCCTTCAAGGAACTCAGCCGCCACGAAGGGATTATCCCGGCGCTGGAGTCTTCTCACGCCCTGGCGCACGCGCTGAAAATGATGCGTGAAAACCCAGAAAAAGAGCAGCTGCTGGTCGTTAACCTGTCCGGTCGCGGCGACAAAGACATCTTTACCGTACACGATATTCTGAAAGCGCGAGGGGAAATCTGATGGAACGCTATGACAACCTGTTTGCTCAACTGAAGGCCCGCAAGGAAGGCGCGTTTGTTCCCTTCGTCACCCTGGGCGACCCGAACCCAGAGCAGTCGCTGAAGATTATCGACACGCTGATTGCCGCCGGTGCGGACGCACTGGAGCTGGGGATCCCGTTCTCTGACCCGCTGGCCGATGGACCGACTATTCAGAACGCAACCCTGCGCGCCTTTGCGTCGGGCGTCACGCCAACCCAGTGCTTTGAGATGCTGGCAGCGATTCGTCACAAACACCCGACGATTCCGATTGGCCTGCTGATGTATGCCAACCTGGTCTTCAACCGCGGTATCGATGCGTTCTACGCCGAGTGCGCTCGCGTCGGCGTCGATTCCGTGCTGGTTGCCGACGTGCCGGTGGAAGATTCCGCGCCGTTCCGTCAGGCCGCGATGCGCCATAACGTCGCGCCTATCTTCATCTGCCCGCCAAACGCCGACGATGAGCTGCTGCGCCAGATTGCCGAGCATGGCCGGGGTTATACCTACCTGCTCTCCCGCGCAGGGGTAACCGGTACCGAAACCCGCGCCGCGCTGCCGTTGCATCATCTGGTGGAAAAACTGGCTGAGTACAACGCAGCTCCGCCGCTGCAGGGCTTTGGTATCTCCGCGCCGGATCAGGTGACGGCGACTATCAACGCTGGCGCTGCCGGGGCTATCTCGGGCTCTGCGATTGTCAAAATCATTGAGCGTAACGTCGAGAACCCGCAGGCGATGCTGGATGAGCTTTCAAGCTTTGTCACCAGCATGAAAGCGGCAACCAAATCGGCGTAATGCCTCAGGCCGCCTGACGCTCGTCAGGCGGCTTATTGCTGTTGCAGGCTGTCGGCGTATTTGCGCGTCAGCGTAAACAGCGCCTGTACCTCTTCCGGCGACCAGTTCGCCAGCACCTGATTCATCAGTTTCTGTCGAGCACGCGCAATCTGCGCAAAAATCGCCTGCCCCTGCTCGCTCAGCGTCACTTCGCTAATTCTCCTGTCGTGCGCGTTCGGCTGCTTGTGTGCCAACCCCTGCGCTTCAAGCTTCTTCACCTGACGGCTAACGGTGGTGTAATCCCGCCCGAGGTTATCGGCTAACTCCACTACCCCTATCGGCCCACGACGTCCTATTGCCACCAGCAGCGGAAACAGCAGCTGTTCCAGTTGCACGCCTGCCGCCTGTAACAACTGCTCGTCGCGGGCGGGCTGGTTCATCACGCCAATGATATCCAGCAGCGCGCCGTGGAATTCCGTGATGTCATAATTATTATGTGCATATTGCATATATTCTCCAGGCGAGTATAGTGCCGTTATCTGATATGTGCATTTTACACATAAATACCTTTTGGAGACACACTTATGAAAGCAGCCGTGGTCTTTGACCTCGCCCAGGGCCCGGTATGGGCCGATTTTGATGAACCGCAGGTAGGAGAGCAGCAGACGCTGGTTCGCGTCCGCACCGCCGCCATCAGCCACGTGGTGAAAAGCCGCGCCTCCGGTAAACACTACAGCTTTGACGGCACGCTGCCGTTTGTTGTCGGTATCGACGGCACCGGCACGCTCCCTACCGGCGAGCGGGTCTATTTTGCCTTCCCAACCGCACCGTGGGGCAGCATGGCGCAGTACGCGCCTGTCGCCCGTCAGAACTGCTTTGTGCTGCCGGATGGCTTAGATGATGTCACCGCCGCTGCGATGGCCAACCCGGGAATGTCCGCCTGGGCGGCGCTGGTGAAGCGCGCGCACTTCCAGGCTGGCGAAACCGTCCTGGTAAACGGCGCTACCGGCAGCGCCGGGCAGCTAGCGGTGCAAATTGCCCGCTATCTCGGCGCCAAAAAGGTGATCGCCACCGGGCGTAACGCCAGCGCGCTCGCGATGCTGGGCGCTGATACCACCATTCTGCTCACCGGCGATGACACCACCCTCAGCGCGGAATTCGCCGTTCAGGCCAACCAGGGTATTGATGTCGTCGTCGATTATCTCTGGGGGCACAGCGCGGAACTGCTGCTGCCCGCGCTGGCGAAATATAGCCGAGGCAACACACCGATTCGCTACGTACAGGTCGGGTCGCTTGCGGGAAGCGATATTGCCCTTAACGGCGCGGTGCTGCGTTCTGCCCCGCTGCAGCTAATGGGCAGCGGGATTGGCAGCCTGCCGATGGCGCAACTGTTGCAGGCGACCGGCGAGATGCTGAATGCGGCAGTCGCTGGTGGTTTTACCATCGCGACTACGCCCGTGGCGTTGCAAAACGTTGCTACCGCCTGGCCGTTGGATGACAGCCAGAAACGTACGGTTTTCACCCTCGAATAAAAAAAAGCGGTTTCACACAAAAGATAGGGTTGATATCTTAAATGAGAAATATTATCTTTCTCATTACCGAATAGTTGAGCAAATCACTCAGGTATTCGGTACGACATTGCTCACATTGCTTCCAGTATTTTTGCCCGCATTCGATGCGGGCTTTTTTTTGTCTGAGTAGCCCGTACAAGCGACGCGCCGCCGGGAGCAGCTCCCTACCAACAATTGTCTCGCCCGTATGAATGAGACGTCGTAGTATAAAAACTCCTCGCCTCGCTGGAGTTACCCATGTCAGAGTTCCACAACATTCTCGCGTTCGCCCTCGTCTCACTGGGCATGGCGCTCACCCCTGGCCCCAATATGATTTACCTGATTTCACGTTCGATTTCGCAGGGGCGCACTGCGGGGCTGGTCTCGCTCGGCGGCGTAGCGCTGGGCTTTATCTTCTATATGGTCAGCGCCGCCTTTGGCTTAACCGCGCTAATGATGGCGGTACCCTATGCCTATGATGCACTGCGCATTGCCGGTGTGGCCTATCTACTGTGGATGGCGTGGCAGTCGGTGCGCCCTGGCGGACGTTCGCCGTTTCAGCTTAAAGAACTGCCCCAGCACAGCCCGCGCAAGCTGTTCCTGATGGGTTTTCTGACCAATCTGCTGAACCCTAAAATTGCCATCGTCTACCTTTCGCTACTGCCGCAGTTTATCAACCCCGCTAGCGGCAGCGTACTGACGCAGTCGTTGATGCTGGGCATGACGCAGATTGTGATTAGCGTGACGATCAACGCACTGGTGGCGCTCTCCGCCGGAACCATTGCGCTGTTTCTGGTGCGTCGCCCCTCGTTTGGCACTATCCAGCGCTGGCTGATGGGTGGCGTATTGACGGGGTTGGCTATCAAGATTGCCACTGAATCACGCCGCTAGCGGTCCGGGCTATTCAACAACCACCCTGACCTTGGGCTTCGACAGCAGAATTTTGACTAGCTCAGGCAGGGATACGGGTTTGAAAAAATAGAATCCCTGCAGGTAGGTGATGTTATTTCGGCTGAGGTAATCGAGTTGCGCCTGGGTCTCGACGCCTTCAGCAACGATGCTGATTGAGAGTTTACGCGCCAGTTCCAGCACGGAATCCAGAATCAGCGTCGAGTCTTCATAGGCGTTTACCCGGCCAACAAAGCTCTGATCGATTTTGATATAGTCGATATGCAGGTCGTGCAGGTAAGAGAGCCCGGAGTAGCCGGTGCCGAAATCATCCAGCGCAATAGCGAAGCCATTTTCGTGCAGCATGTTCAGCGTCTGAATCAGATGCTCATCGACATGCAGCGGTTCCCGCTCCGTGACTTCAATTACCAGATTCAGATCCTGACGGGAAAAATTCTGCTTGTACGCCAAACACTCGGCCACAAAACCTGAGTCTATAATGTGCGACGCGCTGAAATTAATCCCGATGTGAAAACCTTCCGGTAGTTTGCTCTCAATGGCATTCATATGCGCCACTACCTGTGCCATCAGGCTGCGGGTTAGTGGCACAATTAAGCCCGATTTTTCAGCCGCAGGAATAAAGACTGAGGGTGAGATAAAGCCCGCTTTGGGGTGCTTCCAGCGGGCCAGCACCTCCACGCCGCGCAGCGTCTCTTCCGGCGTCGTGCTTTTATTGAGGTATTTATACAGCGCATAGGCGGCAACCCCGGAAAGCAGCAGCAGGAAAATCAGGATCCCGCCCCCTTGATGAATCAGTCGCCCGGCGCTGAACAGCACGGGGAGGTTGTACTGGATACCAAAGGGATAACGTTCCGCGCTCACCATGCTGTGACCGGGCAGATTCCCTGGCTGCGGATAGATATCGCCATACAGGCCCATCACCTGGTTATCGACCACCAGTGAATAATTTGCATCGCGAAGCGGCGTATTGAGTACGTCGCGAATGTGTCGGTCACTCACGGTGATGATGATCCGTTTGCCGGTATAACGGCGCTGAAACAGGAGCACCGGACGATCGTCAACCGTGTTCGCCTTTGACAATAACAGCAGCGATTTCTCTGGGATCTGCGCCACATGCAGTAGCAGTACATGATTACCCGGCAACGAGGAGCACCACACCCTGCCATCGTTAAAGATAAGCAGCGTGCGAAGATGCGGCTGTAGCGCCGCTTCAGTGCCCAACTGATACTGCCCCTGGGCATCACAACCTTTGGCAATGACCTCGTCCGCTACCCCGCTGGCCTCCTGCGCTTCATCCAACATAGTGGCAATATTTCGCGCCGCATAGTGCGCCCCCGCCAGGCGTTCAGAACGCAGCGAATACCAGAGCTGGGCATTGAGAATAAAAATACCGGAAATCAGCAGAAGCGCCGCGGCGATGATGGGAATAAGGACATTGCGCATTAACGCTACCTGGCTATAAGTGAGAGCGGCGACGCGGTAAGCTTTATACTTTGAGCATGGTAGAAAATCTGCAGAAATGCCATGCGCACTGTAACGTGAATGAAAAACGTCGGTTCCACGCCATAGACACTATCGCTTTCCACGCTAATGATTAATTCTAAAATTATTTTTTTGGCATCGTCCGATCGTTTTAAGTATTACAGACGCTTATCTATTTTTGATATTAATCAAATATCGATCATTTTTCTTATGTCCATAAAGCGATATGCCTCCGCTTTTTTTTAAAAAACTGTTGCGAGAAAATTGACCATTTCCGTACTAGTAACCTGGATACAGAGCCAATAATTTCACATTGAATAATGAATAACGACGCAACGAAGATGAATAAATCATACAAAATTAGGGAGCATTCCCCTACTCCTTAACATAACGTAATGCGTTGCCCAGACTGAATTTTCTTCTGTGCAAGAACCTGACAAGGTCTACCGCACATTTTTCCTGCGTTCAATCCTGCTTCAAAATGTAACACCGAACATCAAAAGATAACTGAGACTTCATTACGCGCGGCCGAACCCTTCACTCGAAACCCATGTCAGACAATCCTCTTCACACTTAACTTTTTTAATACAATATCTAAGCCATTATTCGTACGTTGACATGTCATTTACGCGCATTCATATTTCATGCAGAAAAATAATGTCTCGGGTGACGTGGAGAATTGCATGAAACACGCCAGAACCTATCCTGCTCAGCGCCGACGTCGTGGCGAAAGCCTGAATGCGGGGCTGACAATGCTGAGTGCGCGTGTCGCAGACGAGCTTTGTGAATATGTTCGTGATGTGGCAAGCCAAACGCGAAAAAGTAAGCAGCAGATTATTACCGAAGCGCTCGTGCTGTATCGGGAAAACAATCCGGAGATAACCGAGTAAATACGCTTTTTTATTTATATCGACTGACGACAGGCCAATGTAATCACTTTTAAGTGAGAATATAAAAACACGCTGATGTTTTTACGGGTTATCCGTGTGCGGAATATGTCGTTTATTAGCGACATAATTGAACCTCGACGGTTAAACGGTATTGTTTACGATATTTTTATTTTCGCCACAACTGACTAAAGCACAGTAGCGTGTTTGATGTAGAGGATTTTCAAAATGGTATTACTACGCGCTTGCTGTTCGCTAGGTTGGATTATGGGCATTACGTTCGCATTGACGATGGCGGTGATTACCGTATCGCTAACGACGTTAAACCTGACCCTGACGCTTTCTCAGGGCCTGGTGGCTATGCCGATGAAGGCGCTAGTTCACTCCCTAATCGTCGCCTTAGTCGCGCTGTTGCACTATGTGCCTCAAACGTTTTTAAGCTGTTCATCATTCATTTTTAGTCTGTGGTAGACAACCCCCCTGGTGATGGGGGGGATTTTTTGTGAGGTCATACGATGTGCATCAACCTGTACGATAATGCTCGCCGCTATAGCGATGAAAAGAAGTAGCCACCAATGAAATACGGTTGTCGCTGTTATTTTACGACGGACTGATTGGCAGAATACCCTTCAGTTTTTAGTGTATAAGAACGGCAATGGATATAATGAAACACACAACACAGGCATCATCCTTAATGAAAAAATTCATGCTTTCCGCGCTGGTCTTCACCGTCATGGCCTCTGCTCCGGCTCACGCGATTAATGCCAAATACCGCGAGCAGCTCATCCGTTCCGGCTGCACGCAGATGACGGAAGGCGTCACCTGCGACATCAACAAAACCAAGGCGCAAAACGCCGCCAATGCAGGCAAACCGCTTGCCAAAACGACGCCTAAACCAGCAACTGCTGCGGATAAGAAGTATGGTCAGATCGTAGGCGAGGCAGAAACCATTCTGGGTATGAAAGGCATTGCCGCTGAAGAGTTTTTGGTAGAAAAAGGCTGGCGCCAGCAGTCTAACGGCGACTGGGGAAAAGCAGGCCACCTGCTGCGAATTGTGGAAGAAAAAGGCGTCGTGTTGAATGCCCAAATCGTTAAATAATAATAAGGCTCCTAAGGGAGCCTTATTATTACCATCAGTAGCACATCACCGATTACGCTACTTTGGTCACGCGTAAAAAACGCTGTGGCAATTCCCCCTCTACCACCAACAGCACAGATTTCAACTCAATCTTCATACTCTGTTTAATGGCAGCGGCTTTTAAACTGGTCGACTCCCGCTGAAAACCGCCATCGTTATAGGGCACTATCAGAATACTATCCCCCGGTGCTTTTAACTGCCGAAGTGCTTCCGTTCGCGTGTTGTAATTGAGGTATTTGTTTGCCATTCCTGTTCTCTTTTTCGCACCCACCGTTAATACTGACTTCATTGATAAAATAGTGCGTTATCAATAGTAAGAGCTTTTATTTACGGTGACTAAGAAAAAGGAATGTATACTTTAAATGCGGAACATTCCTGGCAAGAGTAGACGCTGACCATAGAATGACCAGCGTTGTCAGGACAGTTAGAACCGGTAGCCCGCCGAGAACATAAATACCCACGGGTCAAGACGCGTACTCACGCTCTGGTTGGCCCCGCCCGCTTTAAATTTAACGTTAGTATCAATATCCATATACCAGACCGACATGTTCAGCAGCCAGTCGCGGTTAATCAGATAATCCAGCCCAACCTGCCCTGCCGCTCCCCAGGAGTCGTCGACGCTCAGGTCAGAAAGCCCGGCTTTTTTACCGGTATCGTTAAAATCGTTATCAAAGAAGGTGGTGTAGTTGATACCCGCGCCGATATACGGGCGCAACTTGCTCTGCGCGTCGCCAAAGTACCACTGCGCCATCAGCGTCGGTGGCAACTGGTGCACGGTGGCGATATTCCCCGTCGGCCCGGTTCCCACCTTATGACGGAACGGTGTCGCGGCCAGCAACTCAATACCGATGTTGTCCGTGGCCATGTAGGTAAAGGTCAAGCCGAGCTGCGTATTGTTGCTAACGTTAAAACTGCCGAGGCTGCCCAATACGTTATCAGACCCTTCCGTTGGCCTGACGGTCGCCGAACCTGCGCGGATGAAAAACTCACCTGCTTCGTGCGCCCAGACGCCGCCGGAAAAGGTACTCAACATTAATGCAACCGCTGCTAACTTTTTCATATCCACTTCCTCATTATGGTTTTTCAAGCGCGGCAAATATACCCATAACGAGTTACCTTTGATCCTACACGGATCACACTAAATCATTAGATTTAACATTTATTGATCCAGATTAATTTTTGCCATTTTCTGCAAATACGTCATTTGCACCCATATCAATTCTATGATTTTCCCAGGAAAAACGGCCATATCATGGTTTTTACAGCAACCATTGAATGATAAGAACGCTGGAACAATGTACTGCGTAAACCGGCACACGCTCACCGTGCTCCCTTGTCGTGAGTTTCTCTTTACAAAGATATACTTAGCCCAGCTCGCGCGGGACGTGCTACGGCTACACGATTTGCGGTACAATTGCCGGCTAATCAACACCTGCCATACTCAAGGAGAGTGCATGTCTATCACGGCGCAGTCTGTATACCGTGACACGGGTAATTTTTTCCGTAATCAGTTTGTCACCATCTTACTGATTGCTTTGCTCTGTTCATTTATCACCGTAGTGCTCGGTCATGCCTTCTCACCTAGCGACGATCAGCTGGCGACGCTGGCCGTTGGGGATAACCTGGCGGGCAGCACCGGTCTGTTCGATCTGGTACAGAACATGACGCCGGAGCAGCAGCAAGTTCTGCTGCGTTCCTCAGCGGCTTCAACTTTTTCGGGGCTCATCGGTAACGCGGTTCTCGCGGGCGGAATTTTGCTGCTTATCCAGCTTATCTCCGCAGGGCATCGCGTCAGCGCCCTACGTGCTATTGGCGCAAGCGCGCCCGTGCTGCCGAAGCTGTTTGTACTTATCTTTATCAGTACCTTCCTGATCCAGATGGGTATGATGCTGATTATCGTGCCCGGCATACTGCTGGCTATCGTGCTGGCCTTTGCGCCAATCATCATGGTGCAGGATAAGCTTGGCGTGTTCTCTGCCGTTCGCGTCAGTACGCGTCTGGGCTGGGCGAATATCCGTCTTATCGCACCGGCGGTTATCGGTTGGATGCTGGCAAAAACGCTGCTGCTGCTGATGGCCTCCAGCTTCGCCGTGCTGACGCCTTACCTCGGCGCCGTGGTGGTAAATACCCTTAGCAACCTTGTTTCCGCGCTGTTGCTGATCTATTTATTCCGCGTGTATATGCTTATTCGTCAATAAACTGATGCTGCCCATCGGTGGGCAGCGCTGAACTACGGAATCGAAGTATGAAGCAGTTTCTGGATTTCTTACCGCTGGTTGTTTTCTTCGCCTTTTACAAGATTTATGACATCTATGCGGCCACCAGCGCCCTGATCGTGGCCACCGCCGTGGTGCTGATTTATAGCTGGGTGCGCTATCGCAAAGTTGAAAAAATGGCGCTGATCACCTTTATTCTGGTGGCGGTGTTTGGCGGTCTGACTATTTTCTTCCATAACGATGAGTTTATTAAATGGAAGGTGACGGTGATTTATGCCCTCTTTGCTGGCGCGCTGCTGGTGAGCCAATGGGTGATGAAAAAGCCGCTGATCCAGCGCATGCTGGGCAAAGAGCTCACCCTGCCAGAAACCGTGTGGTCACGGCTGAATCTGGCCTGGGCGGTGTTCTTTATCCTCTGCGGCCTGGCCAATATCTATATCGCTTTCTGGTTACCACAGGAAATTTGGGTAAACTTTAAGGTGTTTGGCTTAACTGCCCTGACGCTAGTGTTCACCGTGCTGAGCGGCGTGTACATCTATCGCCATATGCCGCAAGACGATCATAAGTAAGTACAGAGAAGAACCATGACACAACAACATGACGCGCCTCAGGGTGAGCTGGTGTTACGCACGTTAGCGATGCCTGCGGATACCAATGCCAACGGTGATATTTTCGGCGGTTGGTTAATGTCGCAAATGGATATTGGCGGCGCCATTATGGCGAAGGAAGTGGCTCACGGTCGCGTGGTCACCGTTCGGGTCGATGGTATGACCTTCCTGCGCCCGGTTGCGGTTGGTGATGTGGTGTGCTGTTACGCACGCTGCGTAAAACGTGGCAACACGTCGGTCACTATCAATATTGAAGTGTGGGTAAAAAAGGTATCGTCGGAGCCAATTGGCCAACGCTACAAGGCCACAGAGGCGCTGTTTATCTACGTCGCGGTTGACCCCCAGGGTAAGCCACGCGCTATTCCAGCGGCTTAACATAACAAGCCCGGCACTCGCCGGGCTTGTTGTTGGTAGGCTAAACAGCAGCGTGCGTTAAAGAAAACCCAGCACCTTCAAAACAAAGTAGCCAATCACGATGATGATGATCGGCAAAATATAGAGTGGGAAAAACTGCACCAGAATCGTGTGACGCGGCACTTCGACTCGTGCTTCCAGCGCTTCACGACTGAGCCCTTCCGCCCCTTTCGCCTTCTCCAGAATCAGCTGATCGTTCACCCCTTCCCGCAAATATTTCGCCTGACGCGACATCCGCGCACCGGAGTCCTGCAGCGCCAGCGCGACAAAAATCAGCGCATAGATAACCCAGAACATGATGTTCAGCCCGTTGTTAAAATCCGGCTGCGGCGAGTTGTACCAGAAGATATTTAAGAATGGCGTATTGAAACGCATCATTTCGACCATCACGTGCACGAAATCCATCATGACGGCATCGATTCCCGGTTGTTTAGCGCTGTGCTCGTACATAAATTTGAGTACGGAAATCAGCGTTGAGATCACCGCGGGTATAAAGATAACCCACCCGGCAATCCGCTTCAGGATGGCAATGCGTCCAGCTTGTTGATACGTCATGGGTTCCCCTTGTTAAGACGCCTGTTCTCGGGCTACGTGCATATTGAGTCTATCCGTAGAAGGTGACTTTCGCCCGACTTTACGCGCGATATGATATACCATTGCTGAACTTGTTACCCTAAAGGAGAGGAAGTTATGTCCACCGAGCGTCAAATACGTGCCGCGATTTTCGATATGGATGGCTTGTTGATTGATTCAGAACCGTTGTGGGAACAGAGCGAACACGAAATTCTCGGCGCACTGGGCGTGGATTTCACCCGCCGTCATGAGCTTCCGGATACCCGCGGTCTGCGCATCGATCTGGTGGTGGATCTCTGGTTTGGGCAACAGCCGTGGACGGGGCCAGACTGTGCCACCGTCGTAGAACGTATTATTTCGCGCGTCATTTCACTGGTGGAAGAAAAACGTCCGCTGCTGCCGGGCGTCCGCGAAGCCGTCGCGCTGTGCAAAGCACAGGGGCTGAAAGTGGGCCTCGCGTCGGCCTCCCCGCTATATATGCTGGAAAAAGTACTGACCATGTTCGACCTGCGCCATCAGTTTGACGCGCTGGCCTCCGCCGACAAACTCGATTACAGCAAACCGCACCCGCTGGTTTACCTCAACTGCGCGGCCGAACTCGGCGTTAGCCCACTGCAGTGCGTGGCGCTGGAAGATTCTGTCAACGGTATGATTGCCAGCAAAGCGGCGCGTATGCGCTCTATTGTCGTGCCCGCTGCTGAAAGCCAGCTCGATCCGCGTTTCAGCCTGGCGGACGTCAAGCTACCGACGCTGGAATTTCTGACCCGCGAAAATCTGCTCGGATAATCATTTGCGGGCATTCATTATGCCCGCAAATGATACCTTCATCATAAAAAATGAAACGCTGTTTTATTTTTATTTGAATATTCGATTCTACCCTTCTATGCTTTAGCCCTGTAGGTCATCTCATAACGATAAAAACCGCATACAGGGGTCGACATGATTCTTCACGCTTTTAATCTGCAAGGTAAAGTGGCGCTCGTGACCGGGTGCGATAAAGGTTTGGGCCAGGGCATGGCGCTGGGACTGGCGGAAGCCGGGTGCGATATTGTCAGCGTTAGTCGCCGAATACCGCAGGAGACTGCGGAAAAAGTCGCAGCGCTGGGCCGACGCCTTTACAGTATTCAGGCCGATCTCAGCCAGCCTGAAAGCATCGCCGATATTGTGCCTGCCGCCATAGCCGCTGCCGGGCGTATCGATATTCTGGTCAACAATGCCGGGACTATTCGCCGGGAAGATGCCCTCTCCTTTAGCGAAAAGGACTGGGATGAGGTGATGAACCTCAATATCAAATCGGTATTCTTCCTTTCCCAGGCCGTTGCGAAGCAGTTTTTGAAACAGGGCGATGGCGGAAAAATTATTAATATTGCCTCGATGCTCTCTTTCCAGGGCGGCATTCGTGTGCCATCCTACACCGCCTCAAAAAGCGGCGTGCTCGGCATTACTCGCCTGTTGGCTAACGAATGGGCTCAGCACCAGATTAACGTTAACGCCATTGCGCCGGGATATATGGCGACCAACAATACCCAGCAGCTGCGCGAAGACGCCGAACGCAGCAAAGAAATCCTCGACCGCATCCCGGCGGGACGCTGGGGTTCGCCGGACGATCTGAAAGGCCCGGTGGTCTTCCTCGCCTCATCCGCCTCTGATTACATCAATGGCTACACCATTGCCGTCGACGGTGGCTGGCTGGCGCGCTAATTTTTGACAAAGAGTTACACTGTAACCTCTTCCGCCTACTGTATAAAAACCCTATACTGTATGAATTTACAGAATAACGGGTTTTATCATGACGGCGGAAGGTCATCTGCTCTTTTCCATCGCCTGCGCGGTGTTTGCTAAAAATGCCGAGCTCACGCCAGTTCTCGCTCAGGGGGACTGGTGGCATATTGTGCCGTCGGCGATATTGACCTGTCTGCTCCCGGATATCGATCACCCGCGCTCGCTGCTCGGGCAGCGGCTTAGCTGGCTCTCAAAACCCATCGCGCGACTCTGCGGCCACCGCGGTTTCACCCACAGCCTGCTCGCCGTTTTTGGCGCGCTGACGCTGTTCTATCTGAAAGTGCCCGACAGCTGGATTGTTCCGGCCGATGCGGTTCAGGGCATGGTGCTGGGCTATCTCAGCCATATTCTTGCCGATATGCTTACCCCTGCGGGCGTGCCGCTGCTCTGGCCATGCCGCTGGCGTTTTCGTTTGCCAATTCTCGCGCCGCGCAAAGGCAACCAACTGGAGCGCGTGCTGTGCATGGCGCTGTTCGCCTACGCCGTCTTTATGCCCCAGTCGCTGCCGGACAACGGCGCGGTGCGCTGGTCATCGTCGATGATCAATATGCTGCAGACGGACTTCAATCGCTTTATTGGTCGCCACGTTGAACAATAATCCAGCGGAAATCACACTTTTGGCATAATCCATTCCATTTGGATATAAGCGGACTAATGCACTTCTGTTAACCTTCTCACATCCAGACAAATCTTTACGGATTTGATCTAAAAAAACACGCGTCGCGGCTTTCTCTATTGCCGCTGAACGCCGTGGATAATACTTCAGGAGAACGGGGATGAATTTTCCATTAATAGCGAACATTATCGTGTTCGTGGTACTGCTGTTTGCTCTGGCGCAGACTCGCCATAAGCAGTGGAGTCTGGCTAAAAAAGTGCTGGTTGGCCTGGTCATTGGTGTGGTCTTCGGCCTCGCCTTACAGCTGATCTACGGTTCCGATAATCCGGTGCTGAAAGATTCCATCCAGTGGTTCAACATTGTCGGCAACGGCTATGTACAGCTGCTGCAGATGATTGTTATGCCACTGGTCTTCGCCTCGATTCTGAGCGCCGTTGCCCGTCTGCATAACGCCTCTCAGCTCGGTAAAATCAGCTTCCTGACCATCGGTACGCTGCTGTTCACCACGCTGATTGCGGCGCTGGTCGGCGTGCTGGTCACCAACCTGTTCGGCCTGACCGCTGAAGGTCTGGTACAGGGTTCTGCGGAAACCGCGCGTCTGAACGCCATTCAGAGCAACTACGTCGGTAAGCTTGCTGACCTGACCGTACCGCAGCTGCTGCTCTCCTTCGTGCCGAAAAACCCGTTTGCCGATCTGACAGGCGCTAACCCAACCTCCATCATCAGCATCGTTATCTTCTCCGCCTTCCTCGGCGTAGCCGCGCTGAAGCTGCTGAAAGATGACGAGCCGAAAGGCAAGCGCGTTCTGACCGCTATCGATACCCTGCAGGGCTGGGTGATGAAGCTGGTTCGCCTCGTCATGCAGCTCACGCCATACGGCGTGCTGGCGCTGATGACCAAAGTGGTAGCCGGTTCTAACCTGCAGGACATCATCAAGCTGGGCAGCTTTGTTATCGCCTCTTACCTCGGCCTGCTGATTATGTTCGTGGTACACGGCCTTCTGCTGGGCGCCAACGGCGTAAGCCCGCTGAAGTACTTCCGCAAAGTCTGGCCGGTGCTGACCTTCGCCTTCACCAGCCGTTCCAGCGCCGCATCCATTCCACTGAACGTGGAAGCACAGACCCGTCGTCTGGGCGTGCCGGAGTCTATCGCGAGTTTCTCTGCTTCCTTTGGTGCCACCATTGGTCAGAACGGTTGTGCTGGCCTCTACCCGGCAATGCTGGCGGTGATGGTTGCGCCAACCGTAGGCATTAACCCGCTGGATCCAGTCTGGATTGCTACGCTCGTCGGCATCGTAACCGTCAGCTCCGCCGGTGTCGCAGGCGTGGGTGGTGGTGCTACCTTCGCGGCGCTTATCGTGCTGCCAGCGATGGGTCTGCCGGTGACGCTGGTTGCGCTGCTGATTTCCGTTGAGCCGCTGATTGACATGGGCCGTACCGCACTGAACGTGAGCGGTTCCATGACTGCCGGTACCCTGACCAGCCAGTGGCTGCGCCAGACCGACAAAGACGTGCTGAATAGTGAAGAAGACGCCGAGTTAGCTCACCGCTAGCCTGTAGCCCGGACGAGGTGTAACGCCGACTCCGGGATTGCTCCGCCGTCACATCGTTTCGCCGGGCAACAAAAAAACCGCTGGTTTTCACCCGCGGTTTTTTTATATCTGTATCACGCCGTTACGCGTCGATATCCCTTTCCTGCCGCATTTGCACTGCCCAACGCTGGGCCGACTCCGGAATAGAGAACGCCTGCGAGCGACAAAACGCGTTGCCCATCAGCACAAACGCCACGTACTTGCCGCGCAAAAGCCAGACGTCGCGAAAGCCTTCGACTTTAACGGCGTGGTCGGGCGGAGCGGGTTCGGTACGCGGTACATAGCTGATAATCTGCCGTTTTTGTTGGCGAAGCGGTTTCATAAGCAGTTAAATTCACAATCATTAATGGCAAAAGCAGGAAAGTCTTATGATAGCAGGAATCGCCCGGGCGCGTCATACACAAAAAAGCCCGGCAGGAACGCTGCCGGGCAAGGGTTGAGGGGGTAACACAAGACACGTCTTACACGTCGCGGTAGGTTCCGAGACGATAACCTCGTTCAGCAATCGCGTACTTCAGCGATTCAGAGGTCAGCACATCCAGCTCATCCAGACGCGGGTAGCAATACGCGCTGCCCATAATCGTCCGGTCAACAAACGCCGGATGGCACATCACTTCCAGAGACTGCTCCTGGCGCGCCATAGAGGCATCCAGTACCTGCAGGAACAGCGCTTCGGTCACGGCGTCGCCGTAGAACTCGCTGCTGAATGCCGCGGTGCTTCGTATCCCTTCCGGGATCTCAAAGGGATATGGAATGGTGCGGTCAATACGCAGCGCAATGCCTTTCGATTTCGCAAATTCGGCCACCAGAGGGAAAATTTGCGGGATCATATGCACATGGTGATGACTGTCAAAATGCGTCGGTTCGGCATCGAACAGGTCGATAAAGCGACGGTACTGACACTCCAGCTCATGGGCAATTTCATCCATCGGCAGCGAGCCCTCTTCCGCCATCTGCCAGATCCACTTACCGAGTTTACCCTCGCGGGTCAGCCCCGGCATGGATGACAGCGGTTCGCCCAGGGTCAGCACAAAGTGCATACCCACGGCGAGTTCCGGCGTGCGGCGGCTGATGCGCGCCGCGTGGTCGATAGCCGCGCCGTTCACCAGCGCGGTTGTCGACGTGACGAGGCCATGCTTGCAGGCATCAAGGATGCCGTAGTTCTGGCCTTTGCTCAGACCGAAATCGTCGGCATTGACGATTAACAGACGTTCCATCATGCCTCCTGTCACTGTTTCAGTTTCTCCACGGTAGCAGCAAAGTTCGGCAGCCATTCTTCATGGGCCAGAATCAATTCGCGTGCCAGCACCTCTGCATCTTTATCAGAGTGGATGAGCGGGCTTAAGTTCAGCGCCAGCAGCACGTCGTTAAACTCACCGCTCAACGCCGCCTGGCTGGCCGCCACTTCGAAACCCTTGATGGTGTGGATAAGGCCCAACACTTTTTCATCAAAATGGGTCACGCGTGGGTGCGGTTTTGCACCATCACGGCCCAAAATAGAGGTCACTTCAATAGACCAGTCTGCCGGGATGTTATCAATGTGGCCGTGGTGTGGAATATTGACGTAGTGTTCAGTTTGCTTATCGTTGTAGATAGCGTTGATCACTTCGCACGCCGCATCGGAGTAATACGCCCCGCCGCGCAGTTCCAGCTCTTTTGGCTTCACGTTCAGATCCGGGTTTTTGTACAGTTCGAAGAGCTGCTTCTCGACTTTCTGTACCACCTGGGCGCGCGCGCCGCCTTTGTAGTATTCGCCCATTTCGATGGCCAGCATCTCTTTTTGCTTGAAGTAGTACAGCAGATAAGAGCATGGCAGCAGGTTCAGGGAGCGCAGCAGCCCTTCGCTGAACGGCATATCGAAGATGTTTTTCACGGTATTCGCCGACAGCGTACCGGAGGCAACGCCGTCCAGCAGTTCAGCAAAGCGAGACTCGCCGTTCACCAGCACGTCACGCACGAACACCATATGGTTCAGGCCGAACAGGTCGATGGAGAGGTCGTCTTTCTCGGTCAGGCGCAGCACGTCGGTGAAGAACATCTTCATGCCGATTGGAATGTTGCACACGCCGATAAAGCGTTTGAAGTCAGTGTGGCGATAAACCGCTTCTGTCACCATCCCGGCCGGGTTAGTGAAGTTGATAACCCACGCGTCCGGGCAGACTTCCTGAACATCTTTAATGATGTCGAAAATCACCGGAATGGTGCGCAGACCTTTAAACAGGCCGCCCGCGCCGTTAGTTTCCTGGCCCAGGTAACCGTGGCTCAGCGGAATACGTTCGTCTTTTTCACGGGCTTTCAGCTGGCCTACGCGCAGCTGGGTGGTGACAAAGTTGGCGTCTTTCAGCGCTTCACGGCGGTTCAGCGTCTTATAGACTTTCATCGGCACGCCGGCTTTTTCCACCATGCGCTCGCACAGTGCGTGGATAATATCCAGCTTCTCCTGGCCGCCTTCGACGTCAACCAGCCACAGTTCCGTTACCGGCAGCTCATGATAGCGTTTAAGAAAACCTTCCAGTAATTCCGGCGTATAGCTGCTACCACCACCAATAGTAACGACTTTCAATTTCTGGCTCATACTTTTCTCCCTCGAGATCCACAAGCTAAACGTGGCTTACCCGCCGCATAATATGCGGTGAGCTAAATGCTTTGTTTCAGAACTACGAAATAATGTCGTAGCGCGTTATTTGATAACTGTCAGTTTCTTCCGATAATTACTTGGCGTGAATGAGGTCAGCTTCTTGAATGTTTTAATAAACAGACTTGGACTGCTGTAACCTGACTCATACGCAATATCGGTTACCGAGTAGTTGGTTATTTCCAGTTGTTTCTTGGCAAAGTTAATGCGGATGTCATTAATAATCTGCATCGGCGTTTTGCCATAATAGCGCTGGGTGTCTCGGGTTAAATATTCCTGGGTTTTCCCGGATAACGCGACCATATTTTCCAGCGCGCCTTCACCAAATTTTAATTTATCGTGCATGGCTTCTACGGTGGTTTTTAACCACGGCGGCGTCACATCCTGCGCCTGCTCTTCCCGGTGATGGCGTAAGCGATTAATCACGTAGAAGGAAACCAGTTCAATAAATTCGTCGAATTCCGTTTCGCGAAAGTGTAGTGAGGCAATAACCGACTCGATGTAACTCAGAAACGTGCTTTTGATCGAATAGACTTGCGAAGCAACCAGCGCAAACGGAATCAGCGACTGATAGTGCGTATCGAAGAAATCTTTGCTGATCCCCACGTTGAGAATGCGCGTAGCACCGAACTCATAAAAGCTTTGGTGATGCGACCCCATCGGGATGAAGACAAAGTCTCCTCGCTCCAGCATGACCCGTTTACCGTTTATCACCTGATAATAGCGGCCGGTCAGTACGATAGTGAACTCGTAGTAATCGTGCTGGTGTAACCCACTGATACTTTCCGTTTTGTTGTAGATGAAGACATGAAAATTTTTACCGTTAAAGAGCTGTTGTTCTCGGGCGGTGTTGATTTCCATGGTGATCATCTTTGGTTGCCTCATAGGGAAAAGCCTATTGTACCTTCTCGTGAAGTTCGATCAATTCAGCAACCAGCTCGCGAGCTAACATTGACGTCATAAGATGATCTTGCGCATGGACCAGCACCAGGCTGACCTTCATTTTGCCTTCGCCTTCGTCGCTCTCAATCAGCTGAGTCTGTACGCGGTGCGCTTCGCTCAGCGCAATGCGGGATTGCTCCATCGTGGCTTTCGCGGTTTCAAAATCACCCTGCTTCGCCAGTTTCAGCGCGGCGTATGCCAGGCTGCGTGCCTGCCCTGAGTTGATAATCAGGCCCATCACCACTTCTTCGAGATCGTTTTCCTGCACGTCCTCAGCAACCACATTATCCAGATCAAACATAACTATTCCCTTTTGTGAGGGCGGTATGGAGGCTCGCTCCATACCGCATTGGCATTAGAATTTCAGAGAGGCAGCGATATCTTCTTCGCTTTCTTCTTCTTCAATGGTGGCCTGCGCCTTGTTCGAAATCATCACGAATGGCAGGTAGACCAGCGTTGAGACACCCAGGTTGAACAGCGCAACAATCAGGGCGGCAACGCTACCGTTACTGTTGAAGAACGCCCCCAGGCCGGTAGGCATGGTCCACGGTGCCAGGTTAGTCACCGGCGGGATGATGCCCATCGAGTAGGCCGCCAGGGTGATAGCTGCCAGAATTGGCTGTACCAGTACGAACGGGATAAACATCACCGGGTTCATGATGATCGGCAGACCAAACAGAATCGGTTCGTTAATCTGGAAGATACCGGATGGCAGAGCCAGTTTCGCCACCTGACGATGGTCAGCGCGACGGGATGCAATGAAGATAGCGATAATCAGACCCAACGTCGCACCGGAACCACCCAGCAGGATGTAGGAGTCGAGCATCGGTTTCGCCCAGAAGTGGAACTGCTGGCCAGCGGCGATCGCGGCGTCAACGGAACCGTACTGGTTGTACAGCGCGATGTTTTCCAGCGCCCATGGGGTCATGATGCCGTTATCCAGCGCCGTCAGCGCCAGGGAACCGTGTACACCGAAGAACCACAGCAGGCTGTTGAACACGACGTACGCCCAACCTACCACGCCACCCATCGCTGCCAGCGGCTTGGAGATGGAGTCCATGATGATCTGGTGGAAGTTGCTGCCGTAAGAGGTCAGGATCCAGGAGATGATCCCGAAGATAGACAGAATCAGGAAGCCCGGAATTAACGCCGAGAAGGAGCGCGCAACCGAAGACGGCACGCTCGACGGCAGGGTAATCACCCAGTTACGACGGATAACGAAGGTGAACAGTTCCGCCACAACCAGACCGATGATCATACCGGAAATAATGTTTTGACCACCCAGCCAGTTTGCACCGACGGCGTAGGCATCGCCGACGCTGTAAGGGGTGACGGTCATAAATGCCGCTACCGCCAGCAGGCCTGCTGCCATTGGGTCAACTTTACGTTCTTCTGCTAACGCAGAGCCGATAAAGAAAGGTGCCATCAGCGACATAATGCCTAAGGTACCGTTATAAACGTTACCGCCGATGGCTTTAAAGCTGTCTAAGGTCGCAATGGTTGATGGATCCAGGCGGACCCCCATTGAATAAAAGAATGACCCCTCACCAAAGCTCAGGAAAACGTTATTAATTAAGACGAACATGGCCCCCGCAAGGGTCAGCGGCATTAATTTAATAAAACCGTTTTTAATGGCATTGATATGGGGCTGCTTTCCTATTTTAACAGCAAAAGGAAGGAGTACCTTTTCAAGCGAATCGATCACTTTACTCATAGAAAAATACCCTTAAAAGGCCGCAATCAATATTGCGGCGATTAATTATGAAATAACTCTTTGACGGGAAAATTAAAAATAAAATTACTGCGCAGCTGACTTCTTAATTGCAGCAACAGCTGCTTTTAACACACCTAAACCATCGACCTTGCCGTAGAGAGTTGAGTCAATAACTTCAACCGGCTTGTTTGGCAGAATCTTTTTAATATCGTTCAGCATATAGCCGATTTGCGGGCCAAGCAGAACCACATCTGCTTCTGGGCCTTTTTCTGCAGCGAATGCTTCAGAGAATGCTTCAATAATAACTGGCACTTCGTATTTCTCAGCCTGAGCTCGCATTTTGGAGACCAGTAATGAAGTGGACATGCCTGCAGAACAAAATAGATAGATATGTTTCTTTTCCATTCACGCTTCCTCAACTTGTGAAATCTGTCATCACCGGGCGATGTTCCATGTGCCCACTACCCTCGTATGTAACAGATGAGTTATCTTCTGTTTATGGGATGAGTATACGGCAACAATTTGTGTACGGATAATTCTCAAGACCCAAAAATTGTCTCTCATTGACCTCTCGTTTTGACTACCTTCACACTTTACTCAAAATAATTCGCGACAAGAAATAAGCATCATTTCTCATAAAAAAGCCCGACACACGGGTCGGGCTTTCGTACGAATCCTATCAATGCACGAGGATCACTTCTTGGCGGCAGGGTCCGTGTCATACTCGGCGCAGGTCTGGTAGCCAGAGTTGATGACGTGGCCGGTGTCATCCAGCGCCACAAAGTAGGTTTCCGTTTTACCATCTCTTTGACCCAGAATGTAGGTCTGGCAGGTTCCGCGAGCATGAATCATCTTAATTTCAGTGGATGGCTTACCGGCAATCTGCAGCACCTGAGAGCGGCTCATCCCTTTTTTCACATCTTTGACCACCGGTTGCGTGAACTGATCGGCGGTCCGGTCGTAGGCGGTACAGCCTGCCAGCATGGTCATTACCGCTGCTGCACCCAGAAGCCCTGCTATATTCTTGTTCATCTTCCCTCTCCTTTTTTGTTGGTGTCCATTAAGCCTGGAATAAATATTGCTATTTATCAAATTACAAGGCGCATTGATTACCGTAACCCACGGTAAATCGGACTAATATACAGCAGTCAAAATTGTGATCCTTGTCGTTTCAGCGTCAAAGAGGTAGTTTTAACACCTTGTTCTGATGGGCCAACGACACGCGATTTTCAGGCTGGCACACACATTCCGGAGGGGTAAATGGCATTACAACAAGAAATCATTCAGGCACTCGGCGCAAAACCACAGATTAACGCGCAACAAGAGATCCGCCGCAGCGTAGATTTTCTCAAGACGTATCTGAAAACCTATCCGTTTATCAAATCATTAGTGCTTGGCATCAGCGGCGGTCAGGACTCTACCCTTACCGGCAAACTGTGCCAGCAGGCGATTAACGAACTGCGCGCCGAAACCGGCGACAGCGCACTACAGTTTATCGCCGTGCGTCTGCCTTACGGTGTGCAGGCCGACGAACAGGACTGCCAGGACGCGATTACCTTTATCCAGCCCGACCGCGTACTGACCGTCAATATCAAAGGCGCGGTGCTCGCCAGCGAACAGGCGCTGCGCGAGGCCGGTATCGAACTGAGCGACTTTGTTCGCGGCAATGAAAAAGCCCGTGAACGTATGAAAGCCCAGTACAGCATCGCCGGCATGACGCACGGCGTCGTCGTGGGTACCGACCATGCGGCCGAAGCCATCACCGGCTTCTTCACCAAGTACGGCGACGGCGGCACCGACATCAACCCGATTTTCCGTCTCAACAAACGCCAGGGAAAACTGTTGCTGGCCGAGCTTGGCTGCCCAGAGCACCTTTATAAGAAAGCGCCAACCGCCGACCTTGAAGACGACCGACCTTCTCTGCCGGATGAAGCCGCGCTTGGCGTCAGCTACGACAATATTGATGACTATCTGGAAGGCAAAACGCTGCCGGTGGAAATCGCCAAAACTATCGAAGGCTGGTATCTGAAGACCGAGCACAAACGTCGCACGCCGATTACCGTGTTCGACGATTTCTGGAAAAAGTAATCTCTTGATTTACCGGCAATAAAAAACCGCCGGAGCTGCCCATAGCCTGATGGCGTTTATGGGCAACTCCGGCGGTCTTAAGACCGTGCGCTGAAGATATTATTCAGCAGGCGCAGGCGGCATTTTACCTTCATGCGCTTTGTGTTCTGTCAGACGCTTCTCAAAATTGGCATTAAATTGCTTTTTCTGATCCGGCGTTAAGATGTTGTAAATCTTGTTTTGGGTTTCCAGACGAGACAGCATCATCTCTTTATGCTGTGCTTCCATCTTGTTGATTTGCGCTTCAGCTTTCGCTTTGTCGAAGCTGTCGCTGGCGATCAGGTTGTGCATCTCGCGCATCTCTTCCTGCGGCGGACGCTTCATGTGCTGGCGTCCCTCTTTCATGATGTCGCGAACTTGCTGTTTCTGCGCATCGGTCAGGTTCAGCCCCTGGAACATCATGTCATGACGTGGGCCCATTTTGCCTTTGTGATGATGCATCATCGTACCGTTCGGCTGCGCCGCGTCGGTGGTGGTCGCTGAAGTGGTGTCCGCAGCGTGAGCCAGGTTAGCCGCGCCCAGAGCCAGCGTAGAGGCAACAAACAGAGCAGTTAATTTTTTCATCATCGAATCCTTACTTTCAGTTATTCTGACGGCGCATCGCCGTGTTGACGAGATTAACTTTACGGGGTTTATCGTCAATTAATCAGAGCGTGCGTAAAACAATGAAAGTGTAAAAAACGATTTCGTGCCAATTATGAGGAAATTAAGGAAGAAATGTGGATAGTTGCAACAAAAATAATCAACTAGCTGATTAAGAAGAGATTTTGAAGAAGTATAAAGCAGCCATGATTAATAATAAAGCACAACCTTAAGAATAATCCGCAATAAATCCTGGCACAAATAATCAAAGCCGCAGCGCCCCCCGCGTGCGGCCCAGTTTAATTAATCCGCTGGTGGACAACGTTCCAGCATCAATCCCGCCCGCAGCCCCAATGCGACATCAGGGTTAGGGAAAAGCACATATTCGCAGGGCGATGACACCACATAACGCGTATCGCCGTCTTCCGCCAACAGCGTCCCCTTAGCAAAAGGGGTAAAGTTTAGCGTCTGCGCTGACATATACAGCCGGAAGTCGGCGCTGCGACGGGTAATCTGCTGCACCACACGATAATACAGCGGCACCGTGTCGGCGCCACCGCCCATCTCCCCCGCCAGCAAATGCCTGAGCTGCCGCGTAACCAGCGCAAACTGATTTAGATCATTTTGCCCAAACGGTTTGGCTTTCCCCAGTTCAAGAGTACAGGCCAGCGCGCCAAAATATTCACAGCTAAAGTGAGTAAAGGTACCGCCGGGCGACTGATGAAACACCAACGCCTGTAGACCAGCGGAACCCAGCCAGCGTAAAAACGACGGTTCCCACGGCGATTCCTGCGCGGGCAGCACGCCGAAGCGCTGATGATGCGAGCCACGAATAGCAGTATGTAAATCCAGATGCCAGCGCACTTCAGCCGGGCAGCGCTGATAAAATGCGGTGACGGTCTGCTCAAGGCTGGCAGCACGGATGGTTTCGTCGCTGACGGGGAAGTGCCGCCAGCGCGCACCGAACATGCGGTTCATATCGCTGTGCAAATAGCGCTTGTTATCGCGCAGCGCCGGTGGGTTACCCAGTACCACCAGCAGATGCCAGTGCAGCTTAAGCTCACCATTTAAAAGCGCCTTCAGCAGATAGTCGACGATCTCCACCGGGGCGGTTTCATTGCCATGAATGCCCGCTGACAGCACCAGCGCCTGTGAGCAGGGCTCGTGCGGCGTCAGTTGCAGCACGCCAGCTTCACGCCACTCCCAGTGGAAGTGCGCCGTGTCGCCCTCAGGCTGCTCCGGCAGCCTCCCCGCAAGCGTCAAGGCCAGAAACTGTTTCATACCGCCTCCTTAGCGCTGGAACGGGTAGAGCGAGCCCAGACGCAGTATCTGGGTTAAGCGGTCAAGCGCCTCTCGTCCTTCTTGCAAAAGCTGCGGGTCGGCAAGATCGGCCTGAGTTAGCCGGTCCCGGTAGTAGCAATCAACCCAATCGTTCAGCGTGGCGAACAGCGTGTCGTTCATCATTACCGCTGGATTCACCGCCTGGCGTTCAGCTTCGGTAAGCACAACGCGCAGACGCAGACAGGCCGGGCCGCCGCCGTTGGCCATACTTTCACGCAGGTCGAACACCCGCAGTGCGTCTATCGGGTTATCCTGCGCCAGCAGATCGTTAAGGTAGCGCCACACCCGCGGGTGCTCCTGCGCTTCACCCGGCAGTACCAGCATCATGCTGCCGTCAGATTTGCTTAGCAGCTGGCTGTTGAACAGATAGGTCGACACCGCGTCATCCACCGTTACCCTGGAGGATGGAACTTCTATCGGCATAAACCCCGGCACTTTCTCCGCCAGTTCGCCCATCAGCGCGGACTGGTTCACAAAGGCTTCAGCATGGCAGAACAACACCTGGCGATTGCTTACCGCGATAACATCATTATGGAACACGCCACGATCGATGACCTGCGGATTTTGCTGGGCAAAAACCGCCTGATTCGGGTTGAGCTGGTTCAGCCGGGCCACCGCCTCGCTTGCCGCCCGCGTTTGCCGGGCAGGATAGCGCTGTGGCTGGTTGCCCTGTGCGCCGTCACGACCATAGACAAACAGCTGCACGCCCGGCTGGCCGTAGTCGCGCCCCAGGCGATTGTGGTTCGCCGCCCCTTCATCCCCGAATGCCGCCACCGAAGGCAGCGGGCGGTGCACGGCGAAATGTTCGGGATTGGCAAAAATAGCCTCCAGAATGGCCTGAGTGGTCGGCGCTTCACTGGCGCGGTGCAGCAGGCTGTTTAGGTTTGCCACCGTCAGGTGCACCTTGCCGTCCAATGCATCCGCTGAAGGACAAACCGTCGCCGCGTTCGCCACCCACATCGCCGAGGCCGAGCTGGCGGCGCTCAACAGTTCCGGTGCCTGCGCTGCCGCTTTGGCGATCACCTGCTCATCGCGCCCGCTAAAGCCAAGCTGACGCAGCAGCGCAACATTCGGTCGCTCCTGCGGTGGGATCACCCCTTGCGGAAATCCCGCGTCCGCCAGCGCTTTCATCTTTAGTAGTCCCTGCTTCGCCGCGCGCTGCGGGTTAGAGACCTGATATTGATGCTTCGTAGAGGCTTCATTGCCAAACGACAGCCCGGCGTAATGGTGCGTTAACCCCGGCAGGCCGTCAAAGTTCACTTCCCAGGCGTTCATGATGGCACCTCATGCTGAAAATCAAGCCCAGGGTTGAGGGTCGCAGGCAGCGTCAGTAGCGGTGATTCAAGGCTGGCCATTGGCCATGCGCAGTAGTCCGCGGCGTACCATGCACCGGGGCGATGGTTACCTGAGGCTCCGGTGCCGCCGAACGGCGCGGTGCTCGCCGCACCCGTCAGCGGTTTGTTCCAGTTGACGATCCCGGCACGCGCCTCCAGCAGCAGGCGCTCAAATTGTTCACGATCCGGCGAAATAAGCCCGCAGGAGAGGCCGTAGCGAGTAGCGTTAGCCAACCGAATCGCCTCATCAAAATCATCGTAACGCCATACCCCAAGCAGCGGCCCAAAGACCTCTTCATCGGCGATGTCGTGCGCCTCGCTGAGCTCAACTATCCCCGGTGTCAGCAGGGACGTTCCCGGCTTAAGTAACCGTGGTGCCAGCAGCGTTTTGCCGCCTTTTTCTACCTGCATCTGCCAGGCCTGATAGACTCGCTCCGCGGCCAGCGGCGAGATAAGCCCGCCGATAAACGGCTGCGGGTCGGCGTTCCACGCGCCCGGTATAATGCGCCCCGTCACCTCAACCAACCGCTGAAGAAACGCATCGCCCTGCGCGCCACGCTTCACCAGCAGGCGGCGCGCGCAGGTGCAGCGTTGCCCGGCGGTGACGAACGCTGACTGAATGGTCAGATGCACCGCGGCATCCAGATCGGCAACGTCATCGACAATCAGCGGGTTGTTACCGCCCATTTCCAGGGCGAGCATTTTTTGTGGCTGCCCGGCAAGCTGACGATGCAGATGAAACCCCGTTGCCGAACTGCCGGTAAACAGCACGCCGTCGAGCCCCGACTGGCCGCTGAGCGCCTCACCGGTTTCCCGCCCGCCCTGAAGTAGATTCAGCACGCCCGCCGGTAACCCAGCCTGCTCCCACAACTTAACCACCACCTCGCCGCATGCAGGCGTCAGTTCACTCGGCTTAAACACCAGCGTATTGCCCGCCAGCAGCGCCGGCACGATATGGCCGTTTGGCAGATGTCCAGGGAAGTTATAGGGGCCAAATACCGCCAGCACGCCGTGCGGACGATGGCGTAAGGTCGCCGCACCGTCGGCCATGTCGGTATGGCTCTCCCCGGTTCGGCTGTGGTAGGCCTTGATAGAGATGGCAATTTTGTTGATCATCGCCGTCACTTCGGTGGCCGCTTCCCAGCGCGGCTTGCCGGTTTCGCGGGCAATAGTGTCGGTCAGTGCGGCTTTATGGGCCTCCAGCAGCGCAGCAAACCCTTCGACGATGGTCTGACGTTCGCTAAACGGCCGACGCGCCCAGGCAGGAAACGCTGAACGTGCGGCGGCAACCGCCTGCTCAACCTGAGCGGCATCTGCGTCATTGCCCTGCCATACCGCTTCTGCCGTCACTGGGTTGGCGCTGCGACGCGCCTCGCCGTGACCAGACAGCCAGCAACCATTTATCCATAGGCTCATTATTTTTTCTCCTCAGGGCATAAGCGCACCAGGCGAACGGCATCACCCGGGTGACAGTTCAGGGCATCAGACTGCTCGGCGTTCAGAATCAGTACATCTGCCTGTGGGTCGGCATGAACCAGCATTGCGCGGTAGTGTTGATACTGTTCGTTGGCAACCACGCAGAGCGGTAAATCGGCCCCTGCCGGTTCACCTGCCGCCACCGTCACCAGACGGCTTTTACGCACCGCTCTTACGCGGTCGATATCGCACTCCAGCGTCGGGCCGCCGTCAAAAATGTCGACATAGTCGCGGTAGCGGAAGCCTTCTTTTTCGAGCACGGCGCGCGCGGGCGCCGTTTGCGGATGCACCTGCCCAATCACCGCCCGCGCCTCTTCACTGAGAAAATCGGTGTAGATCGGGTGTTTTGGCATCAGTTCAGCGATAAACGCCTTCTGCCCGGTGCCGCAGAGATAATCCGCGCGGGCAAACTCCATCGAGAAAAAGCGTTTACCAAGGCTCTCCCAGAACGGTGAATAGCCGTGGTCGTCAATCACCCCGCGCATCTCTGCCACCACCTTGTGGTTAAAGCAGTCGCGGAACGCCGCCATAAACAGAAAACGTGAGGATGACAGCAGGTGCCCGTTGCTCTCTTTACGCCATTCCGGGTCGAGAAACAGCGAACACAGTTCGCTGCTGCCGGTGTGATCGTTGGTCAGAAACAGCGTTGGCAGCGCGTTATAGACGTTCAGCTCTTTCGATGCATGCACCAGCGTCCCTACTCGATAGTTATACCAGGGGTCATTGATGCCGACGGCCACTTCGATGGCGCACACGCCCACCACGTCGCCGCTGCGGGTATCTTCCATCACAAACACATAGCCCTGGTCGCCGCGCGGCAGCGTGCCCTGCCAGGTCGCCTGCGAGCGAGCAATTCGCGCCGCCAGCGTGTGTTCATCCTGCGGCAGCGAGGTCAGCCCGCCACCGGTTTTTCCGGCCAGTTTCAGCAGGCCGGGCAGATCGCCGGACGCGATGGGACGGATAATCATCATGATGACTCTCCCGCGACAAAACGTTCACAGGCCGCAGCGAAACGGTTGAGACCGAGCGTCACGTCCTCTTCTTTGACGATGAGCGCTGGGGCAAAACGCACCACGTTTGCCCCAGCAATCAGCACCATCAGCCCTTCTTCCGCTGCCAGCAGGCTTATCTGCTTCGCTTTCCCGGCGTATTCGTCACGCAGCGCGCAACCAATTAACAAGCCGATGCCGCGTATCTCTTTAAATAACCCAAACTGGGTGTTGATGGCCTGTAGCCGTTCTTTAAACCACTGCTCGCGCTGTTTAACACCGCTCAGTACCGCAGGTGTGTTAATGATTGAAAGCACTTCACCTGCCACCGCGCAGGCCTGCGGGTTACCACCGTAGGTCGTGCCGTGGGTACCCACGGTCATGACGCTCGCCATCTCTTCGCGAGACAGCATTGCGCCAATAGGGAAGCCGCCACCCAGCGCTTTTGCGGTGGTCAGCAGATCCGGCGTGATGCCGTAGTGCATATAGGCGTACAATTCGCCGGTACGGCCCACGCCGGTCTGCACTTCATCGAAAATCAGCACCGCATGATGGCGATCGCACAGCTCTCGCAGCTCACGTAAAAACTCAAGCGTCGCCGGGATCACCCCACCTTCGCCCTGAATCGGCTCAACGATCACCGCACAGGTGCTGTCATCAATCAGCATGCGCGCAGACTCAAGATCGTTATAAACCCCGTGACGGACATCCGGTGGCAGCGGCGCAAAGTCCTGAGAATAGGCGGGCTGCCCGCCTGCGGTAACGGTAAACAACGTGCGGCCGTGGAACGCATTCTTGAAGGCTACAATGCCGCTTTTATGCGCACCGAAGCGGTCGTGGGCGAACTTACGCGCCGTTTTCAGCGCCGCTTCGTTGGCCTCGGCCCCGGAGTTACAGAAGAAAATGCGGTCAGCAAAGGTAGCGTCAATCAGCTGCTTAGCCAGTTTCAACGCTGGCTCATTGGTATAGCCGTTGCCGGTATGCCAGAACTTCGTCGCCTGATCGGTCAGGGCGCGGACCATCGCCGGGTGCGCATGCCCCAGGGCATTCACCGCAATACCGCCAGCAAAATCGATATAGCCTTTGCCCTCTTGATCCCACAACCAGGCCCCCTCACCGCGAACAGGAATAAACGCTGCCGGGGCGTAAACCGGCATCATCCACTGATCAAAATTTTGACGGCTGATTGACTGAGACATAGCGACCTCGATAAGTAAATAAATGGTTTATTTTATGTTAATGAATTGATGTTTTTCCCTTTAAATGTAGATTGCACGGTTCGTGCCAGCGAGAGGTAAAAATGCATAAACGAGGTTCGATAACGAAATATCAATGAGTTACAAAAGGCACTTATTCACCACAAATGCATAAAAAGTGAATATTAGTGACAGCAGGCGATGATTGCAGGGCGAAATTAAGAAATATTATGCATCCACAAAATATCATTCTGGATTTGTGATCAACTGCGAAATTTATCGTAGATTTACGCCTTATTACGGCGCAGATTGCCTCAATCTGGTGCAGTTTTTGCTCTGCAACATGGCAGCGGTAATAAAAGAAATTGGCGATACCGCCGGGCGAAGGCAGCGAGGTACGTTAAATTCTGCTACTATCCCGTCACAATTCACCAGGTAAAGTGACGACCACTATGAAATTTGTCTCTTTTAATATCAACGGCCTGCGCGCCCGCCCTCATCAACTGCAAGCCATCGTTGAAAAACATCAGCCTGATGTGATTGGCCTGCAGGAGACCAAGGTTCACGACGACATGTTCCCCCTGGAAGAGGTGGCGAAGCTCGGTTACCACGTGTTCTACCACGGACAAAAAGGCCACTATGGCGTTGCGCTGCTGACCAAAGCCGAACCGATTGCCGTGCACCGTGGTTTCCCGACCGATGATCCCGAGGCGCAGCGTCGTCTGATCATCGCCGAAGTGCCGTCACCCTTCGGCAACGTGACGGTGATGAACGGCTATTTCCCGCAGGGCGAGAGCCGCGACCATGAAACCAAATTCCCGGCCAAAACCAAGTTTTATCAGGATTTGCAGGATTATCTGGAAACCCGTCTGAGTAAAGAGAACCCGGTGCTGATTATGGGCGATATGAACATCAGCCCGACCGATCTCGATATCGGGATTGGCGAAGATAGCCGTAAGCGCTGGCTGCGCACCGGTAAGTGCTCGTTCCTGCCGGAAGAGCGCGAGTGGATGCAGCGTCTGCTGGGCTGGGGTCTGGTGGATACGTTCCGTAATGCCAATCCAGAAACCAACGATCGTTTCTCGTGGTTTGATTACCGCTCCAAAGGGTTTGACGATAATCGTGGGCTGCGTATTGATTTGCTGCTGGCAAGCCAGCCGCTGGCGGCGCACTGCGTGGAGACGGGGATTGATTATGAGATCCGTGGGATGGAGAAGCCATCGGACCATGCACCGGTGTGGGCAACGTTTAAATAAGCTCGTATTTGCTAGTTTAGTGCACCTGTTCCGTTCACTTTACGTTAGGTGGAATATGAAGTTCCATCACCGGTGAACGGGCCAAGGGGTGCGGCCGCGCACCCCTTCGCAATCCCCGCGGCCCCGCAGGGAAATCGGTGCTTCGCACTGCGCTCGCCTACGACTCCAGCCTGCGGCACGGCGAAACTCGACGTCCTGTCTCGGTTCGCCTCAGTCCGCCATCCATGGCGGACTGACCTTGTCTTCCGTGCTACGGCTCGCCGATTTCCAGCGGGGACTCATCGGTTTCAGAAAGACTGTTTTTTGCTGTTAACTAAAAGACCGCGCGGTTTTACAGGGACGTTGCCTCGCGCCCGACCCGAAGCCGGAAGGGATAAGCTGAGGGAACCGCGAAGCGGCGATTTTGCCGCCAGAGCCCGGGGGTGCAGGGGGCGGCGGCGATTGGCCGCCCCTTGCGCGCTCCCTGCGCCAATACAATTTATATGGCTAGCGCTGGAAGGGAGCGCAACAAAGTGATTATCCAAACAGAATCCCCCACAAACAGCGCAAAGCCCTCAACGATACAAGTAAAAATTCTGAGCAAAATCAATAAACCAACGCTAATATCTTGCAGTGACCACTAATCTATAATACCGTCGCGCGCACTTTTTCTTCCCGGCTGGAGGACCCCCATGCAAAAGAAGTCACAACCACACAGCCACTAAGCTCCTGCTCATTGTCGCTGTCATCAGCCTGCTCGCTATCCTGATCCACACCTTCGACCTCGCTGACCTGGTCACCAACTTCCGCCACCTGCAGGAACTGGTACGCCAAAGCGGCGCGCTTGGCTACGTCATCTACATCACCCTGTTTATCCTCGCCACGGTATGCCTGCTGCCCGGCAGCGTGCTGGTGCTGGTCGGTGGCATTGCCTTTGGTCCGTGGCTCGGCACACTGCTATCGCTGATTGCCGCCACCGTCGCCTCGGCGCTCTCCTTCCTGCTCGCCCGCTGGCTCGGACGGGCGCTGCTGCTCAAATACGTCGGGCACACTGCCACCTTTCAGGCGATTGAGCGCGGTATCGCCCGCAGCGGCATCGACTTTTTGATTCTTACCCGGCTTATTCCGCTCTTTCCGTACAATATTCAAAACTACGCCTACGGACTGACCGCCATCCCCTTCTGGCCCTATACCCTGATCTCTGCGCTGACCACATTGCCGGGAATTTTTATCTATACGCTGATGGCGAGCGAACTGGCGGCACACGGCCTGACGCTGGCGTTTATCCTCAAACTGAGCCTCGCCGGGCTGGCGCTGTTTGCGCTGGTGCAGGCGGCCAAACGCTATGCCCGGCATAGACGCGTTGACCTTTCCGAGGAGGAGTGCTGATGGCATCACGCAACGCCACGCTGTTTTTCCGTCTGCTGCTGCTCACCGCGTTTATTGCGCTGCTGCTGGCCTGGTGGTGTATTCCGAGCGTGAATGCGTTTATCGATCATAGCCTGACCGCGTTTCTCGCCGTCGACCAGCAGGGCATCGAGCGGTTTATCCACTCCTATGGATCACAGGCCGCCGCGGTCTCCTTTGTGCTGATGATTTTTCAGGCCGTTGCCGCCCCGCTGCCCGCCTTTCTTATCACCTTCGCCAATGCCTCGCTGTTCGGCGCGTTCTGGGGCGCGGTGCTCTCGTGGACCAGCTCGATGGCCGGTGCCGCGCTATGCTTCTACATCGCCCGGCTGATGGGGCGCGGAGTGGTCGAAAAGCTGACCGGAAAAATGGTGCTTAAAAGCATTGACGGCTTCTTTGAACGCTACGGCAAGCACACCATTTTAGTCTGCCGCCTGCTGCCTTTCGTCCCCTTCGACCCGGTGAGCTACGCCGCCGGGCTGACGTCGCTGCGCTTTCGCCACTTTTTTATCGCCACGGGTATTGGTCAGATTCCCGCCACCATCGTCTATTCATGGGTCGGCAGCCTGCTCACCGGCGGCACCTTCTGGTTTGTCACCGGGCTGTTTATTTTGTTCGCACTGACTATCGTTATCGTTGTCGCTAAGACGTTCTATCATGAACGACAAAAGAGGAATTCCTGATGCGTTATCACGCAGATGTACATTGCCTGCGCGCTGGGCTGTTGGGGCTTGGCCTATTGGCGCTGAGTCCATTAACGGCTCACGCGCAAAGCTGGCAGCAGGTGGAAAATGAGGCCAAAGGGCAAACCGTCTGGTTTAACGCCTGGGGTGGCGACGAAGCGGTGAACCACTATCTTGACTGGGTGAGCGGTGAAGTGAAGCGTGATTACGCCATTAACCTGCGCATCGTACACATTGCCGATGCGGCAGACACCGTAAAGCGCATTCAGACCGAAGCGCAGGCCGGGCGTAAGACTAACGGATCGGTCGATTTGTTGTGGGTCAACGGTGAAAACTTCCGCGCGCTGAAAGAGGCCAACCTGCTGCGTACCGGTTGGGCGGAGCAGTTACCGAACTGGCGCTATGTGGATGTGAGCAAACCGGTGCGGGAAGATTTCTCGGTACCGGTGGAAGGCGCAGAATCGCCATGGGGCAGCGCACAGCTGACCTTTATTGCTCGCCAGCAGCAAACGCCGCAGCCGCCGGACTCACCGCAGGCGCTGCTCGAATTTGCCAAAGCCCATCCCGGCACGGTGACCTACCCGCGCCCACCCGACTTCACCGGCACTGCGCTGCTTGAACAGTTGTTAATCAACCTCACCACCCAGCCGGATGCGCTGAAGCAGCCGCCGGAGGCAAAGACCTTTGCTGCCGTCACCGCACCGCTGTGGGCCTATCTTGATACGCTGCACCCGCTGCTGTGGCGCAATGGTAAAGATTTCCCCCCTTCACCGGCGCGAATGGACGCCATGCTGAGCAACGGTTCGCTGCGCCTCTCCCTCACCTTTAACCCGATGCACGCGAAGCAGAAAGTGGCAAAAGGCGAACTGCCGAAGGACAGCTACAGCGTTGGTTTCCAGAGCGGCATGCTGGGCAACGTGCACTTCGTGACAATTCCGGCGAACGCTTCCGCCAGCGCCGGGGCGCAGGTGGTGGCAAACTTCCTGCTCTCCCCTGAAGCACAGTTGCGCAAGGCCGATCCAGCGGTATGGGGCGACCCCAGCGTGCTGGATCCGGCAAAACTAAGTCCCGAACAGCAAAAAACGCTGCAATCGCTTATCCCGGAACACGGGCCGAAAGTACTGGCTGAGCCGCACGCTGCCTGGGTGAATGCGCTGGAGCAGGAATGGCTGCGCCGTTACGGTACGCACTGATTCTACTTTGCTGGGGCATGATGCTGATTATCTATCTGCCCCTGCTTCCCGCTGCCGGTCTGCTGTTAAGACCAGCGTTTTCGCTCGCCCACTGGCAACAACTGCTCACCGACCCGCAGCTGATACAGGCACTGACCGCGACGATCGTCTCCACGCTGCTCGCGGTTGGTGGCGCGCTGGTGCTGGCGCTACTGGTCATCGCGACGCTTTGGCCTTCTGCGGGCTGGCAGCGGCTGGCCTCCCGTCTGCCCTGGCTGCTGGCGCTGCCGCACGTAGCCTTCGCTACCTGCGCGCTGCTGCTGTTTGCCGAAGGCGGTGAACTCTACCGTTTGCTGCCGATGCTCAGCCCATTTCAGGACCGCTACGGTATCGGGCTGGGTCTGGTGCTGGCGGTCAAAGAGAGCGGCTTTTTACTGTGGGTGTGCTGGGCGCTACTCGGCGAACGCCGGCTGGCAGAACAGGTGGTGGTGTTTAAAAGCCTCGGCTACGGGCGCGGGCAGTGCCTGACCCGGGTTATTCTTCCGGCATTGATGCCCTCGCTCAAGGTGGCGCTGCTGGCCACCGCGGCCTGGACACTGTCGGTGGTCGACGTGGCGACGATTATCGGCCCCGGTAACCCGCCGACGCTGGCGGTGCTGGCCTGGCAATGGCTGAATTCGGCAGCCCCGGAGGATCAGGTCAAAGGTGAACTGGCCTGCCTGCTGTTACTGGTGTTGCTGGCGCTACTTGCCGGTACCGCCGCAGGCCTCTGGTCGCTCTGGCAACGACGACTGCCCAGGTTGAACGGCGTACGACGCCCCAGTTTCTCGCAAGCCCCAGGACGAATAGTCGGCCTGCTGCTGCCGCTCAGCGGATTAGTCTGTACCCTGTTTCTGATGTTGCAAGCGCACGCCACTCTGCCCGATGCCGATACCTTCAACAACAGTCTGTGGCTGGGGCTGCTGTCCGCGCCGATCGGTGCGGTGGTCTGCCTACTGTGGCTGGAATGGGGGCCACGCCGGGTACAGGGTTGGCTCAACCTTCCGCTGCTGTTACCCGCCCTGCCGCTGGCCGCAGGGCAATATCAACTGGCGCTATATGGCTGGCTCGATGGGCAGTTCGCCACCGTGCTGTGGGGGCATCTGCTGTGGGTAGTGCCATGGATGCTGTTTGTACTTCGCCCGGCCTGGCAGAAAATTGACCCGCGCCAGATACTGTTGGCAAAAACGCTTGGCTGGCAGCGCGGGGCGATTTTCCTACGGCTGAAGTGCCCGCTGATCGTTCGCCCGCTGCTGTCGGCGCTGGCGGTCGGCTTTTCCGTGAGTATCGCCCAGTATCTGCCCACCCAATGGCTTGGCGGTGGACGCGTGCCCACGCTAACCACCGAAGCCGTGGCGCTGAGCAGCGGCGGCGTAACCGCGACGCTTGCCGCCCAAGCGCTATGGCAGCTGTTGCTGCCGATGGGCTTCTTTTTACTTACCGCGCTGCTGGCGCGCCGTATCGGCCATTTACGCCGGGGATTACGCTAATGTTGCAGGTCAACAATCTGACGCTCACGCTCGGCGGTCAGCCACTGTTGCGCGAGGTTAACTTCACCGTCGCGGCGGGCGAAATTGTGACGCTGATGGGGCCGTCTGGCTGCGGAAAGTCGACGCTGTTTTCGTGGATGGTCGGCGCGCTCGATGGCGCCTTTCGCGCACAAGGCGAACTGTGGCTTAACGGCCGCCGCTGCGATCCGCTACCTACTGAGAAACGGCGCATCGGCGTGCTGTTCCAGGACGCGTTGCTGTTCGACAATATGAGCGTCGGGCAGAACCTGCAGCTAGCGCTGCCCGCGACCGTTACCCGTCATGCCCGCCAGCCTCGCGTTGAGCTGGCGCTGGCGCAGGCGGGGTTAGACGGTTTTTATCGTCGTGACCCGGCCACCCTTTCCGGTGGCCAGCGCGCCCGCGTGGCGCTGCTGCGCGCGCTGCTGGCAGAGCCCGACGCGCTGCTGCTGGATGAGCCATTTAGCCGCCTCGACGGGCCGCTGCGCGGCAGTTTTCGCCAATGGGTGTTCGACGAACTCCGCCAGTTGCACATTCCCGTGGTGCAGGTGACTCACGACCCGGATGATGTCCCCACCGGCGCCCTCTGTTTGCAGTTAGCAAACTGGCATTGACGCGGGAAATACTGCGTTAACGCAAGGTATTTCCCCCTCTAGAGGTTCAGAATGATGCTCCTTTTTTCCTCGTCGGATGATTTGATGAAACGTGTTTCTCAACTGACCGCGCTGGCCGTTGCGCTTGGCCTCGCTTCCTCTGTCTTTGCTGCCGAAACGGCAAAAACCTTAACCTTGACCCACCTGCTGCAGCAAAATGGCACCGCCATTGATACGCGCATGAGCGCGTTTTACAACGGCTGGCCTCAGCATACCAACGGCACGCAGGGCCACGAACCGGGCGCGTTAAACCTCTCCGCAAGCTGGCTCTCCGCGATGAACGACGAGCAGCTTAGCGCGTGGGCGCAGCAGCATCAGCTGAGTAAAACCACCGACATCGCACTTTACGGCGACAGTAAAGACAACGAGGCGGTCGCCAAACGTCTGAAACACGCGGGCTTCAACAATATCTCCACCCTGAGCGATGCGCTGGAGCAGCCAGACCGTCTGCAAAAGCTGCCGCACTTCGAACAACTGGTATACCCGCAGTGGCTGCATGATTTACAGCAGGGTAAAAACGTTCCGGCAAAACCGGCTGGCGACGTTAAAGTGATTGAAGCTGCCTGGGGCGCGCCGAAACTTTACCTGGTCAGCCATATTCCGAACGCAGGCTATATCGACACCAACGAGGTGGAAAGCGAGCCGCTGTGGAATAAGGTTTCTGACGATAAGCTCAAAGCGATGCTGGCGAAACACGGCATCCGCCATGACACCACCGTTATTCTTTACGGTCGCGATGTCTATGCTGCGGCGCGTGTCGCACAAATTATGCTGTATGCGGGCGTGAAAGATGTGCGCCTGCTGGACGGCGGCTGGAAAACCTGGTCCGATGCAGGTCTGCCGGTGGAACGCGGCCTGCCGAAAGACGTGGCTCCGGCGCCAGACTTCGGCATCACCATCCCCGCCCAACCGCAGTTGATGCTGGATATGGAACAGGCGCGCAGCCTGCTGCATCGTCAGGATGCGTCGCTGGTCAGCATTCGCTCGTGGCCGGAATTTATCGGCACCACCAGCGGCTACAGCTACATTAAGCCAAAAGGTGAGATTGCTGGCGCTCGTTGGGGCCATGCGGGTAGCGACTCCACCCATATGGAAGATTTCCATAACCCGGACGGCACCATGCGCAGCGCAGATGATATCGCAGCGATGTGGAAGTCCTGGAACATTCTGCCAACCCAGCAGGTCTCCTTCTATTGCGGCACCGGCTGGCGCGCGTCTGAGACCTTTATGTACGCCCGTGCGATGGGCTGGCAGAACGTCAGCGTCTACGACGGCGGCTGGTACGAGTGGAGTAGCAATCCTAAGAACCCGGTTTCCACCGGCGATCGCGGCCCCGACAGTTCTCGCTAATCCGTCTCTTTATGACGCTGGAGGTTCTTCAGCGTCATGTACCCTCCCCACACCCGATTAAACGTCGTCAGCCAGCACAGCGCGCCAAAGATCCACGCCATCCACGCGAACCACGCCGGAAACAAGCAGCCCAGCACAAACAGCAAAATCGTCTCAGTGCCTTCGGTTAAACCGCCAAGGTAGTAAAACGATTTGTGGGCGTAGCCTGGGTTATCAATCTGATGCTTCGCCGCCAGCGCCGCAAACGCCAGAAAGCTGCTGCCGGTGCCCATAAACGCAAACAGCAACCAGCCCCCCGCCAGGGCATTCGCCGTCGGATCTGCCAGCATAAAGCCGAACGGTACCAGCGCGTAGAACAGAAAATCGAGGGCGATATCCAGAAAGCCGCCGGCATCCGTCAGCCCACGCCGCCGGGCCAGCGCGCCGTCAAGCCCGTCGAGCAACCGATTTGCCACGATGGCCACCAGCGCCGCGCCGTACCAGCCCAGCGCCAGAAACGGCAGCGCTAAAACGCCAATCGCAAAGCCCAGCAGCGTAATGCCGTCGGCGGAAATACCGGGTTTATCCAGCGCCTGCGCCGCGCGGTTCAACAGTGGTTTCAGGCGCGGGTGAAGATGTTTATCCAGCATCGTGCTCTCCCGTCGTGCGGCACAGCCCCTGTGAAGGGATCTCCAGCGCAGCATTAAAGCGCGCCGACAAATTCTGAAATGCCACCAGCGCGGTCATCTCCGTGATTTGTTCATCATTAAAGTGACAGTGTAACGATTCTTTCTGTGCTACAGAAATTAACGGCGGCGTCGCGGTCATCGCATCAGCGTAGTCCAGCGCCGCACGTTCAGCAGGAGAAAACAGCGTCGAGGTTTGCCAATCGCCCAGCGCCAGCACTTTATCCATCGCCCCGCTACGCTGTGCCAGACGCAGGCTGTTGGCATCAATGCAAAATGCGCAGTCGCACTGCTGGGAAACGCGGGTCATCAACAGTGCCCGTAGCGTGGGGTCCAGACGCGCTTTTTTACGCTCCAGATAGCCAACAAACAGCGCCACTAACCAGAAGAGCCGGGGCATCCGCCCCCACCAGCGGGTGGGATTCAATACGCTGCCGTAATGCTTCTGCTGCATGGCAACAATAGGTTTCAGACTGAGGGGTAACTGACTGAGCGGCTGCACCCAGGGTTGTTTATTTTTCACCCGGAGACTCCTGCAAGGCTTTAGCTAACAACAAAGCAGCGATAATATGGCATTCCTTTTATCAAGTCTTTGACCGCTATGCTGAAAACCATTGATGTTGTTGCCGCCATAATTGAACAAAACGGCAAAATTCTGCTGGCCCAGCGCCCGCCGCATGCCGATCAGGCCGGGCTTTGGGAGTTCGCAGGTGGAAAAGTTGAGGCGGGCGAAAGCCAGCCGGAAGCGCTGGTGCGCGAACTACAGGAAGAGTTGGCGATCCGCGCCTGGCCTGGCCGTTACGTTGCCAGCCACCAGCGTGAAGTCTCCGGGAGAATCATCCATCTTCACGCCTGGCACGTGCCCCGTTTTGACGGTGAAATCATCGCCCGCGAACACAGTGCGCTGGTGTGGTGCACGCCAGAAGAGGCCTTTAGCTATGCGCTGGCCCCCGCCGATGTGCCGCTGCTTGAGGCGTTTATGGCTTTACCCGACGCCAGACCAGCGGATTCGTGCTGATGGTTCGCTCATCGCGCTGACACTGTAACAGCACGCCCTCAGCCTTAATCACCGCCCCTTCCGAGTAGTTCTGGTTCTCATAAATACAGCACTGGGTGCACGGCTGCGCCCGCTGGGTGGTGTTGCTGTTGCTGTTGCTGAACACCTCTGGCGGGACATTCACTTCAAGCTGCGGTCGCGCCTGCGCCGCATGACAAAACAGCGCCAGAGCGCCCGCTATCCAGAACGTTTTCATCCCTTAATCTCCTGAAAAATCTTCTCTTAATACTATCGACCAAATTCAGGGCGAGCTTAAGTTTTTTACATCATCGTTTTTAGTTATGACCCCCTCCCGAGTATTAATTTTATTTTGGTCCTGGAATTTACTTGTCATACGTTAGCCGGGTAATGATATAGTCGAAAAACGACACTTTATTAAACACAACCATAACAACTACATACATCTACAATCATAAGAGGTACTTATACTTATGGATAAGGTTTGCTCCCTGGATTCCTTCCTGGCTCATGTTCAACAACGCGACCCACACCAGACCGAGTTTGCTCAGGCTGTCCGTGAAGTCATGACAACGCTCTGGCCGTTTCTGGAACAGAACCCGCGCTATCGCCAGCTCTCTCTGCTGGAGCGATTAGTTGAGCCTGAGCGTGTTATTCAGTTCCGCGTCGTGTGGGTAGACGACCGCAATCAGGTACAGGTTAACCGCGCATGGCGCGTGCAGTTCAGTTCGGCGATTGGGCCGTACAAAGGGGGAATGCGCTTCCACCCGTCTGTAAACCTCTCTATTCTCAAATTCCTCGGCTTCGAACAGACCTTCAAAAACGCCCTGACCACCCTGCCTATGGGCGGCGGTAAAGGCGGTTCTGACTTCGATCCGAAAGGTAAAAGCGAAGGCGAAGTGATGCGCTTCTGCCAGTCGCTGATGACCGAACTCTATCGTCATCTGGGTTCAGACACCGACGTTCCGGCGGGCGATATCGGCGTGGGCGGGCGTGAAGTCGGCTTTATGGCCGGGATGATGAAAAAACTCTCCAACGACACCGCCTGCGTGTTTACCGGCAAAGGCCTGTCGTTTGGCGGCAGCCTGATTCGCCCGGAAGCGACTGGCTACGGTCTGGTGTACTTCACTGAAGCGATGCTTAAGCGTCACGGCCTGGGCTTTGAAGGAATGCGCGTCGCGGTTTCCGGTTCCGGCAACGTGGCGCAGTACGCCATCGAAAAAGCGATGGAGTTTGGCGCCCGCGTGGTGACCGCCTCCGATTCCAGCGGTACCGTGGTTGACGAAGCGGGCTTCACTAAAGAGAAGCTGGCGCGTCTGTGCGAAATTAAAGCCAGCCGCGACGGTCGCGTAGCCGATTATGCGCGCGAGTTTGGTCTGCCCTATCTGGAAGGTCAGCAGCCGTGGAGCGTGCCGGTGGATATCGCGCTGCCGTGCGCGACCCAGAACGAGCTGGACGTTGACGCGGCACGCGTACTGATTGCCAACGGCGTGAAGGCCGTGGCGGAAGGTGCCAACATGCCTACCACCATCGAAGCAACCGACCTGTTCCTCGAAGCGGGCGTGCTGTTCGCACCGGGTAAAGCAGCGAACGCCGGCGGTGTCGCAACCTCTGGCCTGGAAATGGCGCAGAACGCGGCGCGTATGAGCTGGAAAGCGGAGAAAGTGGATGCGCGTCTGCACCACATTATGCTGGATATCCACCACGCCTGCGTTGAGCACGGCGGTGAATCCGCGCAGACCAACTACGTTCGCGGTGCGAACATTGCAGGCTTCGTGAAAGTGGCCGATGCGATGCTGGCGCAGGGCGTGATTTAATCTTGTCGGTAGCCCGGACGCGGCGCTTTAGCGCCAACTCCGGGTTTTCCCCGGCGTTGCTTCGCTCGGCCGGGCTACATTTCTCCAGAAAACATCATCAGGCAGTCGGGGCGATTACGCGTCTTGTTCCGGGCTTGCCGTCGGTTTCTTACTCTTCCCTTTGCCTTTACTGAATGACTTCTTCGCACCGCCCGGCGCTGCTAATCCACGGAACTGTCTCACCGGCGTACTGCGCGCCTGTTCGATAAGCTGGAACAACGTGCCCACCAGCGGCTGCATAAAGTCCTGATAGCGGCACTGCTTTTCGCTGATTTGCGTCAACGTGGACTCCCAGTGCGCCGTCATATCCGGGCGTGTTGCCATCTCAGGCAGCGAATGGAACAGCGCTTTTCCCGCATCGGTCGAGTGTATATAGCGCCCTTTCTTGGTCAGAAAACCGCGCTTAAACAGAAGTTCGATAATCCCGGCACGCGTCGCTTCGGTACCTAATCCGTCGGTGGCGCGCAGGATCTTCTTCAGATCTTTATCCTGCACAAAACGGGCAATCCCGGTCATTGCCGACAACAGCGTGGCGTCGGTGAAATGGCGCGGCGGCTGCGTCTGTCGCTCTACCACTTCGCCGTTTTCACACAGCAGTTCATCCGCTTTCGCCACCACCGGCAGCGGTGTACCGTCGTTCTCTTCGTCGCGCTCTTTCGCCCCCAGCAGCGTGCGCCAGCCGGCTTCCGCCAGGAAACGCGCCTTCGCCACAAACTTACCGTTGGCAATATCGAGATCGATCTGACACTTGCGATACACCGCATCCGGACAGAACTGCATCAGATACTGACGTGCGACGAGGTTATAAACCTTCGCTTCGTTGTCGGTGAGATTAACCTTGCTGGCCCGCGCCGTAGGAATAATGGCGTGGTGAGCGTCGACCTTTTTATCGTCCCAGCAGCGATTGCGGGTATCGGTGTTCACCACCGGCTGCGGCAGCAAATCTGGGGCGTGTACACCGATAGCGTTGATCACCGCATGTCGACCGGCGAAATGTTCTTCCGGCAGATAGCGGCTATCGGAACGCGGATAGGTGATGAGTTTATGGGTTTCGTACAGCTTCTGACAGATATCCAGCACGTTCTGTGCGCTGAGGCCAAAGCGTTTGGCCGCTTCAATCTGCAAGGCCGACAGCGAAAACGGTAGCGGCGCGGGTTCGGAGTCGCGTTTGTCGTTGTAGGCGGTAACCAGCGCGGGCTGCCCGCCGATGCGCTTCACCACGTGCTCGGCCAGCGCGCGGTTCAGCAGACGGCCCTCTTCATCCTGATGCGGCTCGCAGGCTTCGCTCGGCTGCCAGGTAGCGGTAAAGCGTTCGTCTTTTGGTGTGACAATGTGCGCTTTCACTTCGAAGAAATCCTTCGACACGAAATGCTCGATCTCTTCATCGCGGCGCACCACCAGCCCCAGCACCGGGGTCTGCACGCGCCCAACGGAGAGCACGCCCTGATAGCCTGCATTGCGTCCAAGAATGGTATAGGCGCGAGTCATATTGATACCGTACAACCAGTCAGCACGAGCGCGGGCCAGCGCCGACACGCACAGCGGAATAAACTCGCTGTTGGCGCGCAGGCGGGAAATCGCCCGCTCCACCGCCTGTGGATTCAGGTCGTTGATCAGACAGCGCTGCACCTGATGACGTTTTTCCGCCGACAGCTGCAAGTAGTCCAGCACTTCATCCACCAGCAGTTGCCCCTCTCTATCGGGGTCACCCGCGTGGATGACTTCACTGGCTTCATGCAGAAAGCGCTTAATGACGTTGAGCTGTTTGGTGACCGATGGCCGGGGCTGTAGCTGCCACTTTTCCGGCACAATCGGCAGGTCCTGCAGATTCCAGCGCGCATAGCGGCTGTCATAGACATCAGGCTGCGCCTGCTCCAGAAGGTGGCCAATACACCAGGTCACGACCTGACCGTTGCCGCATTCGATAAAGCCGTCGCCCTTACGATGGGGCTTCGGCAGCACGTCAGCAATGGCGCGAGCCAGGCTCGGTTTTTCCGCTATGAACAACCGCATCGGTTCAGCGCAGCTCGATCATCGGACGGCCACCGCGCGCGGTCACCAGTTCGCCGATGGCGGTCAGGTTGATACCAAATTCCGCAGCCGCCGCATGCACCGCTTCTTCGGCGTCCGGCGTGACCGCCAGCAGCAGGCCGCCGGAGGTTTGCGGGTCGCAGAGCAGCGCGCGCTGTGAGGCGGTCATGGTGCCCATCAGGTGACCATAGCTGGCAAAGTTACGCTCGGTCCCGCCCGGCACGGCGCCAAGCTCAATATATTCGGCAACGCCCGGCAGTTTCGGCACCGCGTCGAAGTCAATCTGTGCCTGGACGCCTGCGCCCTGGCACATTTCGCTCAGGTGACCGAGCAGACCAAAACCGGTCACATCGGTCATCGCTTTAACGCCTTCGATATTGGCAAACGCCGAGCCCACCAGGTTCATCTGGCACATCACTTCCGTCGCCAGCCCCTGGTGCTCTGGCTTCAGCAGCGATTTTTTCTCGGCGGTGGTCAACACGCCAATCCCCAACGGTTTGGTCAGGAACAGCTTGCAGCCCGCCTGCGCAGTACTGTTTTTCTTCACGCGCTCGGTCGGAACGATACCGGTGACCGCCAGGCCGAAAATCGGTTCCGGCGCGTCGATGGAGTGACCGCCCGCCAGCGCAATACCGGCCTGTTTGCAGGCAAAGCGCCCGCCTTCGGTCACTTCACGGGCAATTTCCGGCGCCAGGGTGTTAATTGGCCAGCCGAGGATGGCAATCGCCATAATCGGCTTACCGCCCATCGCGAAGATATCGCTGATGGCGTTGGTCGCCGCAATGCGGCCAAAGTCGAACGGGTTGTCGACAATTGGCATAAAGAAATCGGTGGTGCTGATGACCGAGGTACCGTTACCCAGGTCGTAAACGGCGGCATCGTCGCGAGTTTCGTTACCGACAAGCAGGTTCGGGTCGATAAACTTCGTCTGCTCGCTGTGCAGGATAGTCTCCAGCACCTTCGGTGAAATTTTACAACCGCAACCCGCTCCGTGGCTGTACTGCGTTAAACGAATGGCCTGCTCGCTCATGGACAACTCCTGTCATTGCTCTGGCATTTGCATAGGGGCTGTATGTTAACGCCAGAACAGAGCCGTGATAAGTACGACTGTCTGAATTCGCAGGCAGTTGCCTATATTCCAGACAATCGTAACGGTTTTTTTAAAGGTAACGGACGAACGGTGCCGTATCCGGGAAGGTGATGGTCGTCGACGCTTTAAGCTGCGGCGTACCGAGATAGAGGAAGCCGACAATTTTATCCTGCTCGCCACATTGCAGCCCTTCGCGCACCACCGGACTTTCGGTCAGCGCACCACTGCGCCAGATGCCGTTAAAGCCCTGAGCAACGGCGGCCATCTGCATCGCCATCACCGCGCAGCCTGCCGACATTTCCTGCTCCCACTTCGGCACTTTTGGGTGATCCTGGCATTTGGCAATCACGGTGATGATCATCGGCGCGCGGAACGGCGCATTGCGCGCTTTTTCGATAGCCTTCTCATCGCTTTGCGCAGCAATCGCGCCCTGCTCCAGCAACTGGCTGAAACGCTCACGGCCTGCGCCTTCAATCACCACAAACTGCCACGGCTGCAAGGTGCCGTGATCCGGAGCGCGCATCCCGGCGCGGAGGATGTTTTCCAGCGCTTCGCCTGCCGGTGCGGGCTCTGCCAGACGGGAAGCGCTGCGGCGATTAACGAGTAGTTCAAGTGCGTCCATTGAGTAACCCTCTCATGTTATTTTTCATAAAATTAACATGCGCGAGGATTTTGTTACAGCGCCGAAGGCGATTCCTGCTGACAAGCGGCGGCGGTCTATTTAGGATAGCCACACGTTTTGCCGTTTCGGTAAACCTTTTATTTCTTGCAGGGAGAATACATGCGAACCCTATGGCGCTTTATTGCCGGATTCTTTAAATGGACGTGGCGGCTGCTCAACTTCGTACGCGAGCTGGTGCTGAACCTGTTCTTTATTCTGCTGGTGCTGGTTGGCGTCGGCATCTGGTTGCAGGTCAGTAGCAGCACCACCAGCGAGCGTAGTAGCCGCGGTGCGCTGCTGCTGGATATCAGCGGCGTGGTGGTGGATAAGCCTTCCGCCAGCAGCAAGCTTAGCGTGATTGGCCGCCAGATTTTCGGCGCCAGCAGCGATCGCCTGCAGGAAAACTCGCTGTTTGATATCGTGCAGACCATTCGCCAGGCGAAAGACGACCGCAATATCACCGGCATCGTGCTGGATCTGAAAAACTTTGCCGGTGGCGATCAGCCGTCGATGCAGTATATCGGCAAGGCGCTGCGCGAATTCCGCGACACCGGCAAACCGGTTTACGCCGTAGGCGATAGCTACAGCCAGGGGCAATATTATCTGGCGAGCTTCGCCAACAAAATCTGGCTGTCGCCGCAGGGCGTGGTTGACCTGCACGGTTTCGCCACCAACGGCCTGTACTACAAGTCGCTGCTCGATAAGCTGAAGGTCTCGACTCACGTGTTCCGCGTCGGCACCTATAAATCCGCCGTTGAGCCGTTTATCCGTGACGATATGTCCCCTGCCGCACGCGAAGCGGACAGCCGCTGGATTGGTGAGCTGTGGCAGAACTACCTGAATACCATCGCCGCTAACCGTCAGATTACCGCGCAGCAAGTCTTCCCAGGCGCGCAGGGGCTACTCGACGGGCTGCGTAAAGCGGACGGTGACACGGCAAAATACGCACTCGACAACAAGCTGGTTGATGCGCTGGGCTCAAGCGCGGATATCGAAAAAGCGATGACCAAAGCGTTTGGCTGGAGCAAGGCCGATAACAACTATCGTGCCGTCAGCATGTATGACTACGTGGTGAAAACCCCGGCAGATACCGGCTCAAGCATCGCCGTTATCTTCGCAAACGGCGCCATTATGGACGGTGAAGAAACTCCGGGTAACGTCGGCGGCGACACCACCGCGTCGCAGATTCGCGATGCGCGTCTGGATCCGAAAGTGAAAGCCATCGTACTGCGCGTGAACAGCCCTGGCGGCAGCGTTAGCGCCTCTGAGGTGATCCGCGAAGAGCTGGCAGCGGCCAAAGCTGCTGGCAAACCGGTAGTCGTTTCGATGGGCGGTATGGCCGCTTCCGGTGGCTACTGGATCTCTACGCCAGCGGATTACATCGTCGCCAGCCCAAGCACGTTGACCGGCTCTATCGGTATCTTCGGGGTGATCAACACCGTTGAAAACACGCTGGATTCCATCGGCGTGCACACCGACGGCGTGGCAACCTCACCGCTGGCCGATATGGCGGTGACCAAAGCTCTACCGCCTGAAGTGCAGCAGATGATGCAGCTCAGCATCGAAAACGGCTACAAGCGCTTTATCACACTCGTGGCGCAGGCACGTAAGAGTACGCCAGAGGCAATCGACAAGATTGCACAGGGCCACGTGTGGACCGGTGAAGATGCGAAGGCTAACGGACTGGTTGATAGCCTCGGTGATTTCGACGATGCGGTAGCGAAAGCTGCGGAGCTCGCGAAAGTGAAATCCTGGCATGTTGACTACTACCAGAGCGAACCGACGTTCTTTGATATGGTGATGGATAGCGTATCCGGTTCGGTACGTGCCTCGCTGCCTCAGGCCGTGCAGGCCTATCTGCCTGCCCCACTGGCGGCTGCCGCCAATACGGTAAAAGCCGAGAGCGACAAGCTGGCGGTGTTTAACGATCCGCAAAATCGCTATGCATTTTGCCTGACCTGCGCCAATATTCGCTAATCGCAATCCCCTCCACATGGAGGGGATTTTCTTTCGATTAATCAATAGACGACCCCATGCAAAAAAAATCTATTTACGTCGCCTACACCGGCGGGACCATCGGGATGCAGCGCTCTGACCACGGCTACATTCCGGTTTCCGGTCATCTCCAGCGCCAGCTGGCGCTGATGCCCGAGTTCCATCGCCCCGAAATGCCGGACTTTACGATCCACGAATACGACCCGCTGATGGACTCTTCCGACATGACGCCGGAAGACTGGCAACATATCGCCGACGACATCAAAGCGCACTACGACGAGTACGACGGTTTTGTGATTCTGCACGGCACCGATACCATGGCGTTCACCGCCTCGGCGCTCTCATTCATGCTGGAAAATCTCGGTAAACCGGTTATCGTTACCGGTTCACAGATCCCGCTGGCCGAGCTGCGTTCCGATGGGCAGATCAACCTGCTAAACTCGCTGTACGTCGCCGCGAACTACCCGATTAATGAAGTGACCCTGTTCTTCAATAATCGCCTCTATCGTGGCAACCGCACCACCAAAGCGCACGCCGACGGCTTTGATGCTTTCGCTTCGCCAAACCTGCAGCCACTGCTGGAAGCCGGGATCCATATCCGCAAATTGGGCACCCCGCCTGCACCACACGGCGAAGGCGAACTGATTGTGCACCCGATTACGCCACAGCCAATTGGCGTGGTGACGATTTATCCCGGTATCTCCGCCGATGTGGTACGTAACTTCCTGCTTCAGCCGGTCAAAGCGCTGATTCTGCGCTCTTACGGCGTGGGCAATGCCCCGCAAAACGGCGTTTTCGTCAATGAACTGGCGGAAGCAAGCAAGCGCGGCATCGTGGTGGTGAACCTCACCCAGTGCATGTCTGGCAAAGTGAATATGGGCGGCTACGCCACCGGTAACGCGCTGGCGCAGGCGGGCGTGATTAGCGGCTCTGACATGACGGTAGAAGCCACGTTGACCAAACTGCACTATCTGTTAAGCCAGGGGCTGGATGCCGACGCTATCCGCAGCGCCATGCAGCAGAACCTGCGCGGTGAACTGACGCCGGACGAGTAAGGAGAGCGAGATGACGCAACGTGCACTGTTATTGGTCGATTTACAAAATGATTTCTGCGCCGGTGGGGCACTTGCCGTCGCCGACGGTGACAGCACCGTCGACGTGGCAAATCTGCTCATCCGCGCCGCGAAGATTCGCGGTGATGTGGTCGTCGCAAGCCAGGACTGGCACCCCGCCAACCACGGCAGCTTTGCCAGCCAGCACGCGGTAGCCGTCTACAGCCAGGGCACGCTCGATGGCCTTCCGCAGACCTTCTGGCCGGATCACTGCGTGCAGCACAGCGACGGCGCGGCGCTGCATCCGCTGTTGACGGCTCAGGAGATCGATGCCGTGTTCCACAAAGGTGAAAGCGTCAATATCGACAGCTACAGCGCCTTTTTCGACAACGGCCATCGCCAGAAAACCGGTCTCGACGCATGGCTGCGTGAGCGCGGTATCGACGAGCTTGTGGTGTTGGGGCTGGCAACCGATTATTGCGTGAAGTTCACCGTGCTGGATGCATTACAGCTTGGCTATACGGTCAACGTTATCACCGACGGCTGCCGGGGCGTCAATATTCAGCCGCAGGACAGCGCCAATGCGTTTATGGAGATGGCGGTCGAGGGAGCAACGCTGTATACGCTGGATGACTGGCTGGAAATTCAGGGCTGAAAGGCATTATTTTTGCTCAAACAACGCCTCAATAGATTTGGTGGGATAGAACAAAGAATTTGCGTTCTCGCCCACCAACGCTATAAACCCCAATGTCAGATAAAATGATTTCGCGTTGTCGTTCAACGCATCGACAAACAGACCATGTACGCCCACAGCTTGCGAAGCACTATGCACAACCCTCATCGCATGTGCGACCATCATCGTTCCCCACGCGTTTCCCTGTAACGTTTTATGCACCGCCAGGCGGCCCAATGTCACGCTAGGTACATTGGTATAAGGTACTTTACGCCGTTGGTTTTTAGAAGGCAGCGTCTCTTTCTCGAAGCTGCTACCGGATAACGTGTAGTACCCTAGGACCCTCGGGATTGGATCGCGCGTGATGAGTAAATAACCACGCAGAATACGCCCACGATGCTGACGAGCAAGATGCTCTACAAGAAAGAGATTAAGCGACTCTTCTCCGCAATCAAATTCAGAGAAGTCATATTCCCTGCCTTCAGAAAACATCTCGATGGTCAGATTATCCATAATCCCATCCTCTATTCCATATTGCGCAGACGTTTAACCGCTCGCTGCAGCCTCTCATCAGGGATCACCGGTTGTGCAATGGCATCCATAACACGGTTCCAGGATGCTTCGTTCAGCACTTGACGTCGATGCTGTTCAATAATTTCAGCCGCTCGTCCTGAAGCGCTCTCCACGACAAACTGCGTGATAGTCTGATTACTCATGGCAGCTGCCTCTTCAATGATCCTTTTATCGTCATCGTTTAGTCGAAGATCGATTCGTTGTTTTTTCAGTGCAGGCATGATGACTCCAGAAAATTTACCTTGTACGGAATAAATCCGTACACAAAGTATAAAAAATCATCCATCCATTTACAATATTCCCTGACGTAAATCGTCTTCTCCCCTCGTGAACCATCTCGCAGATTTAACCCAGCGGCAGTGATATGTTCGAACGGCTGTTTTTTCGCCACGCCATTTCCGTGGCGTGTTTGCTTTTTTAATGTCAAAGAGGACCGTTTATGAAACTTTTGCCTTTGCTGGCAGCATTACCCCTGCTCTGCGCCTCGGTTGTTTCCGCGAATTCCTTGATGTCCGTCGGCTACTTCAACGGTGGCGGTGACGTGACGGCGGGGCCCGGCGGCGACATCGATAAGCTCGACGTTCGCCAGATTACCCACCTGAACTATTCGTTCGGCCTTATCTACAACGACGAGAAAGACGAAACCAACGACGCGTTAAAAGACCCAACCAAACTGCACCAAATCTGGCTCTCGCCGAAAGTGCAGGCCGATTTAGAAAAGATCCCTACGTTGCGCAAACAGAACCCCGATCTGAAAGTGCTGCTGTCCGTCGGCGGCTGGGGGGCTCGCGGCTTCTCCGGCGCGGCGGCCACGCCAGAATCCCGGGCGGTATTTGTCCGCTCGGTGCAGGATGTGGTGGCGAAATATGGTTTGGATGGTATCGACCTTGACTGGGAATACCCGGTCAACGGCGCATGGGGTCTGGTCGCCAGCCAACCGGCGGACCGGGATAACTTCACGACGCTGCTTAAAGAACTGCGCGATACGTTTGGCCATAAAAAGCTGGTGACCATTGCCGTAGGCGCCAATGCGGAAAGCCCGAAAAGCTGGGTGGACGTGAAAGCCATTGCGCCACTGCTCGATTACATCAACCTGATGACCTACGACATGGCGTACGGTACTCAGTATTTCAACTCCAACCTTTATGATTCGACCCAGTGGCCAACGGTAGCTGCGGCGGATAAGTACAGCGCCGACTTCGTGGTGAATAACTATCTGGCTGCCGGTCTGAAGCCAAGCCAGATGAACCTCGGCATCGGTTTCTATGGCCGGGTGCCAAAACGTACGGTTGAGCCGGGCATTGACTGGAGCAAGCCGGATGCACAGAAAAACCCGGTGACCCAGCCTTACTTTGGGCCGCACGAGGTGGATCTGTTTAAATCGCTGGGCGTAGACCTCAGCAAAGATACCTACGTGAAGTACAACGATATTGTCAGCAAACTGCTGAACGACCCGCAAAAACGCTTTACCGAGCACTGGGATGACCAGGCGAAGGTGCCATGGCTGTCGGTGCAGTCAACGGACGGCAAACCGCTGTTCGCGCTCTCCTATGAGAACCCACGTTCGGTGAGCATCAAGGCCGAGTACATTAAGAGCAAAGGGCTGGCTGGCGCGATGTTCTGGGAGTACGGCGCGGATGACAACAACCAGTTGGCGAAGCAACTGGCCGAGTCGTTGGGGATCAAACACTAAACAAGTAGCCCGGACGAGGCGTTCCGCCGACTCCGGGGGTGGCTCGGTGCCAGATGAAACATCGAGCCATCCCGGCGGCGCTTCGCTTGGCCGGGCTACGGATTTTAGGTATCACACCGGCGTTAAAATCCCGCTTTGTTCATGAATACGGTAACCGGCTCCCGGATGCGGCGCCTGCAACCGGGCGCTGCCGCCGAACAGCTTCTCACGCAGCGTGCCCTGGCTATACTCCTGCTTGTAAACCCCGCGCTTTTGCAGCTCTGGAATTAAGAGCTCCACAACATCAGTGAACGTTTCATGGGTCACCGCGTAGGCCAGGTTAAAACCGTCCACGTCCGTCTCTTCCACCCACGATTGCAGTTCGTCCGCCACCGTCTGGGCGCTACCCACCATCAGCGGGCCAAAGCCGCCAATGCCTACCCAATCCGCCATCGCCTTCACCGACCACTGACGCTCTGGGTCAGCGGTTGAGAAGGTGTCCACCACCGATTGAATGGCGTTGGTTTTCGCATAGGTAAAGACCTCATCCGGCTGATACTGGCCAAAATCAATCCCCGTCCAGCCGGAAATGAGCGCCAGCGCGCCTTCGTAGCTGGTCCAGTTTTTATACTCCTGCCACTTGGCCTGCGCCGCTTTGTCGGTTTCACCCACGATTACCGTTTGCATATTGAAGATCAGAATGCTGCGCGGGTCGCGCCCGGCCTCTTCGGCGCGACGGCGAATATCCGCTACCGTCCGCTTCAGCGCGCTTTTCGACGGCGAGGCAACAAAAACGCACTCGGCGTGGCTGGCAGCAAACTGTTTACCACGGCTGGAAGCCCCCGCCTGATAAAGCACCGGCGTACGCTGCGGCGAGGGTTCGCACAGATGGTAGCCCGGTACGTCGAAAAACTTCCCATGGTGGTTAATCGCATGAATCTTGTTCGGGTCGCTGAAGATTCGTCGCTCGCGGTCACGCAGAATCGCCCCCTCTTCCCAACTGCCTTCCAGCAGCTTGTAGATAACCTCCAGATATTCATCCGCGTAGTCGTAGCGGGCATCATGCGCCGTCTGCGCCTGCTGGCCGATATTGCGCGCCCCGCTCTCCAGATAGGAGGTGACAATGTTCCAGCCCACGCGCCCTTTGGTTAGATGATCCAGCGTCGACAGGCGGCGGGCAAACGGATACGGGTGCTCAAACGACAGCGATGCCGTCAGGCCAAAACCCAGATGTTCGGTGACCAGCGCCATTGGCGTCACCAGCGCCAGCGGGTCGTTCACCGGCACCTGCGCCGCCTGGCGAATGGCTGCATCACCGTTGCCGTTGTAGACGTCGTAAACCCCCAGCACGTCGGCAATAAACAGGCCGTCGAACTTACCTCGCTCCAGCAGGCGCGCCAGATCGACCCAATAATCGAGATCCTTATACTGCCAGGAGCGGTCACGCGGATGGGCCCATAGCCCCGGCGATTGGTGGCCGACACAGTTCATATCAAAAGCGTTCAGACGAATTTCACGTTGTGATGACATAGCGTTTTCCCCTTACGCCCGGTCATGCCCCGGCGCAAAAATAGAGTTGGTAAAGTTACGATAACGCGAGCTGGCGACAGTCGAGCCGTTCCAGCACCGACTGCGCGACCTGCTGGGCGTGATCCGCTACCTGCGGTAGACCCATCAGTTCGCCAAAGCGCCCTCGCGCCGCCGGACCGGCGACCCAGATGGGTAATGTGCTGCCCACCGGCTGCGACTGCGCATCCACCTCAATGCCCATACCCAGCGCGTCGGCACGAATCATCCCGGCCAGTTCAAGCGCCCGGAAAAAGGGCTGACTGCTAATCAATTGGCTATGCGCAGGCCCGGTGGTCAGCACCAGATAGTCCACCGTTTCGGACTGAGGCTGACCGCCGCGTGGCTGCAACTGCAGACGTAGCGCGTCGCCTTCCGCCGTCACAGCATTTAAGCGGGCAGCCTGTACGCGCAGCAGCCCCGCACGCTGGCGCGCGGCAATCGCCTGTGATACCTGCGGCGCAATGCGGTAGCGATGCACATCCCAAAAGCGCCGTAGATGACGTAAAAACTGCCGCTTCTCCGTCTCGCTCATCTGCTGCCAGATGGCCTGCCCCTGACTGCGCACCGTGTCCAGCACCACTTGCCAGGGCAGCCCTTGCTCTGCCGCGCGGCGAATATCCTGGCGGATGCGCGCCAACCGCTGGCGCAGCGTGCCCGCCAGATAATCCGCCGTCCACTTGGGTAAATTGATGGGTGCATTAGGCCGTGAGAGCAGACCGTGACGCGAAAAGGCGATGATCTCGCCCTGATGTCCAAGCCGTTCCAGCGAGGCCACCACGTCCCCCATGCTCAGCGCGGTGCCCATAATGGCGACCCGTGCGCTGGCGGGGATCGCCGCGAGCGCGCCGCTCTGCCATGGGTTCGCGATCAGCCGTGGGTGAGCCGCCAGTTCGCAAACGGCTCCCGGTAGCTGCGGCGGCGGATGGCTAATCGCCAGCACCAGGCTATCGGGCTGAAGCCGCTCGCCTTTTTCCGTCACCACCCGACCGTCCTGCCAGCCAACGGCGCGGTCCTGTAGATGCACCACACAACCACGATGCGCGCGGGCTTCAGTCGTCAGTGTGACCTGAAGATAACGTCCAAACGCACCGCGTTGCGGATAGACGCTGCCGTCCGCAAGCAATGCCTGCGGGTCCTGTGGAAAGTCGCCGTAACGGCGATACCAGCGGTCAAAGGCGCCGTCGTCATCCCCGGCGAGCTGCATTCGCGCGGCGGGGACGTTAATCCGGTGCGCCGGGTCGGTAGCCGAATAGGCCACGCCCAGTCCCAGGGCATGACGAGGTTCGATAATGCTGATCCGCAGCGGGCGTGCCGCTTCGCGCAGCAGGTGGATGGCAACTGCCGTACCGCTAAACCCGCCCCCGACAATCACCACATGGGGTTCACTCATCCGTTGCTGCATAGTGTCGCCCCTTCAGCTCGCGCTGACCTGTTTGACCGGACGTTTCGCCCCGCCGATGGTTTCACCAAACGGCCCGGTGTTGAGCTGCCCCTTCGCCGAGCGCGGCTGGGTGCTGGTCGGCAACAGCGGCATGACCAGCTCCGCAAAACGGTGCGCCTCTTCCAGATGCGGGTACCCAGAGAAGATAAAGTTGGTGATGCCCAGCGCCTGATACTCACGGATACGCTCTGCAACCTGCTGTGGACTGCCCACCAGCGCGGTGCCAGCGCCGCCGCGCACCAGCCCGACGCCCGCCCAGAGGTTTGGCGCAATACGCAGGTTGTCGCGGTTACCGTTATGCAGGGCGCTCATGCGCGCCTGACCGGTGGAGTCCATACGAGAGAAAATCTGCTGCGCCTGCGCGATAGTCTCATCATCCAGGTGCGCAATCAGTTTGTCGGCGGCGGCCCAGGCCTCTTCTTCCGTTTCCCGCACAATCACGTGCAGGCGGATGCCATACTCCAGCGTGCGTCCCTTCTCTTCAGCGCGCGCTTTCACCACCGCTAGCTTTTCCGCTACCTGTGCAGGTGGTTCTCCCCAGGTGAGATAGGCGTCAATATGATCGGCCGCCACCTCAATGGCCTGCGCCGATGAACCGCCAAAGTAGAGCGGCGGCCCGTTGCGCTGCACCGTCGGGAACAGCACTTCCGCCCCCTCGACCTGAATATGCTCACCGTGATAGTCCACTTTTTCTCCAGCCAATAGGCGGCGGTAGACGTCCAGAAATTCGTGGGTTACTTCATAGCGCTCGCTGTGGCTCAAGAAGATGCCATCGCCTTTGTTTTCCACCGGATCGCCGCCGGTAACGACGTTTATCAGCAAACGCCCTTCGGAAAGACGGTCGAGGGTAGCCGCCATCCGCGCTGCCAGCGTCGGCCGCTGCAATCCAGGGCGAACGGCCACCAGATAGCGTAAATTTCGGGTGATGGGCGCTAACGCCGCCGCCACCAGCCAGGAATCTTCGCAGCTTTTACCGGTCGGGATCAGCACGCCGTAGTAGCCGAGGCTGTCGGCGGCCAGCGCCACCTGCTGCAGATAGGGAAGATCCACCGGGCGCCCCCCTTCGGTGGTGCCCAGATAGCGCCCATCGCCGTGGGTTGGTAGGAACCAGAAGATATTGATGTTCTCAGCGGCTTGTACGGTCATTATCCATTTCCTTTATAACTATATTTGGTATTTATAGAAGCGGTTATTTAAGTCAGTTATAAAGAGATTAGCGAAATGCGTGCCAGTTTTTTAAAGAGAAAATAATGTTTTAATTCATTGAGTTATAAAATTCGCTTTCACGACAAGGCTGTTGCAAATGCAACACCGCATCGGCAAAAATTGCTGCAATGGCGACAAATCCCGCCTTCCCCCCTCTGGCAAATTCAGCGCGCAGAAGATACCGTCCAGACAGGAATTAGCTGGAGACTCACCATGCTCAACGCAGAACTCACATCATCAGGCCCGGAGCTGGTTGACCCCGCTTCACAGGCCTTTCAGAAGGTGCTCAATCGGCTCGCCCCAACCGACGCCACGGTACTTATCATCGGCGAAACCGGCACCGGTAAAGAGGTGGTGGCGCGCTATCTGCATCGGCATAGCCCGCGCGCCAACGCACCGTTTCTGGCGGTGAACTGCGGGGCGTTAACCGAGTCGCTGGCGGAGTCAGAACTGTTCGGTCATGAAAAAGGCGCGTTCAGTGGCGCGACGCACCGCCATCAAGGCTGGTTTGAGGCGGCAGAGGGCGGCACCCTGCTGCTCGATGAAATTGGCGAGCTGAGCCCGGCGCTACAGGTCAAGCTACTGCGCGTCCTTCAGGAACGGGAAATTACCCGCGTCGGATCGCATAAGCCCGTTCGTATCAACGTCCGGGTAATTGCGGCGACGCACGTCGATCTTCAGCGCGCCATTCAGGAACGGCGCTTTCGTGAGGATCTCTTTTATCGCCTGAACATCGCCGCCGTTAACCTACCGCCGCTGCGTCAGCGAAAACAGGATATCCCGGTGCTGGCCGATCACTTTATCCAGCTCTATGCCCGTCGACTCGGGCGCACCGAGCAGAAAATTGCCCAGGAAACGCTGGCAATGATGCTGGACTATCCCTGGCCGGGTAATATCCGCGAGCTGGAAAATACGCTGCATAATGCGGTATTGCTGAACCCCGATTTATGGCTACTGCCGGAACATCTGCGGCTTACGTCAGCCATGTCATCCCCCCAGCCGGCGCAGGAAGAGAGCGATGAGCTGACGGCCTTTATGCACCGTCAGCTTCAGGCGCACAGCGGCGCGCTGTACGACCGTATGCTGCGGGCGATGATCCACACCGCCATGAGTCAAAGTGATAACAACCAAAGCCAGGCGGCTTCGCTGCTCGGCATGAGCCGTCACACGCTGCGTACACAGTTGGCGCATCTGGGGGTGATTAAGCAGCGGCGTAAACCCGGTGAGCTACCGCCGCCTGCACCGCGCGAACGCGAGTTGCGTATTGGCTACCAGCGCTTTGGCAATCTTGGCGTGCTGAAGGCGCGTCAGCTGCTGGAACAGTCGTTTGCTGATTTAGGGGTGAATGTACTGTGGAGCGAATATCCCGCGGGCCCGCAGCTACTTCAGGCGCTGGGTAATGATGAGATAGATTTTGGTACCACTGGCGAAGCGCCGCCGATATTCGCCCAGGCGAAAGACAACTCGCTGCTGTACGTCGCCTGGGAGCCTCCTGCCCCACGCAGCGTCGCGATGGTGGTGCCGCATGACAGCGATATCCGCTCGCCGGAGCAGCTCAAAGGCAAACGCATTGCGCTGAACAAAGGTTCCAACGTGCACTGGCTGCTGGTACAGATTCTGGAAGAGGCCGGGCTGGGGCTGGACGACGTGAAAGTGGTCTACGCGCCGCCAAAGTATCCGTTAACCGCCAGCGACTATCTGGCGGCAGACGCGTGGATGATGTGGGACCCGGTACTGAGCGCGGCGGAACGCAGCGGCACGCTACGGGTGCTGGCGACCGGTGAAGGACGGGTCAATAACCATCAGTTTTATATTACCCGTCGTCAGTACGCGCAGCATAACGAAGAGATCATCACCGGGATCGTGGCGGCGCTGGTGAAAACCGGCAGGTTTATCGACCGTCATCGTCATGAAGCGGCACAGCTGTTGGCTAGCGAGCTGGGGCTGGATACCGGATCGCTGGCCTGCGCGCTGGCGCGACGTAGCCATCAGACCCGTGAGATGGATATGCAGGCAATACGCGCGCAGCAGACCATCGCTGACCGCTTCTACGCACTGGGCCTGCTGAACAGGCCCGTGGCGGTCAGAGAAGCGCTCTGGTATGCCAAAGCGCGGCTGATTGAACCGTGGGCGGCGGCTTAATGCTGTTTGAAGGTAGCGATGGGCTTCGGTGCAATGCCGAAGTCCTCTTTCAACTGCTGCTTGCTCTTCATCACCATTTGGCCCTGGGTATCGATGGTCATATGCTGAGCATCTTGGTTGTTGCGTGACTGCCAGAGCATCACCAGCTGTAAACAGTTCTCTTTCTGTTCCGCGGTTAACGCCACGCCGTCAGGCCATTTTCCCAGCTCCACCGCAGTGGCGAGACGCTGGTAAATTTCCGGCGTCATCGTCTCGATCATTTGCTCAATACTCATGCCCCGCTCCTTTTTTCAGGAATAATTTGCTGAATCGTTTCTTCAACCCTTAGTGGCATCGCCGTTTTCGTCATCCGTGAAGCTCAGCGACGCCGAGTTGACGCAAAAACGTTCGCCAGTCGGCTGCGGACCGTCAGGGAAAACGTGCCCAAGGTGTGCATCGCAATTTCCACATCGGATTTCAGTACGTTGCATGCCGTGGGAGTAATCATTGAGATAGCGAATGGCCGTATCGCTCACCGGCTCATAAAAACTCGGCCAGCCGCATCCGGAGTCAAACTTGCTTTGGGAATGAAATAACGGCGCGTCACACACCAGGCAGTGGTAAATCCCATCGCGCTTGTTGTGCAGTAAACGCCCGGTAAACGGCGGTTCTGTGCCATGTTTCTGGGTGACATAGAACTGCATTTCACTGAGGGTATTTTTCAGTTCTTCTGGGGTGGGTTTCTTCACCATTTTGCTCACATCTCACTATGAAAAATACATTCGCCAGACGATTCTAACAAAACATTAACAATGAAGCCTGAACTTTTGTTCTAAACTTAATCGGCGTGAAAAGGCAGCCGGGTAATTGTGACTTAAATCACATTTTTATCTTCTGCGCCCTTTAAAATCCCCGGCGCCGCCCTCATGTGGTTTCAAGCTCATAGGAAGAGTGAGACACGTCAGTCGACCAAAGCTTAGGCAGAGGATTGATTTGTCGCAATGATTGACACGATTCCGCTTGACGCTGCGTAAGGTTTTTGTAATTTTACAGGCAACCTTTTATTCACTAACAAATAGCTGGTGGAATATATGACTATCAAAGTAGGTATCAACGGTTTTGGCCGTATCGGTCGCATTGTTTTCCGTGCTGCTCAGGAACGTTCTGACATCGAGATCGTTGCAATCAACGATCTGTTAGACGCAGACTACATGGCTTACATGCTGAAATATGACTCCACTCACGGCCGTTTCAACGGTACCGTTGAAGTGAAAGACGGTCATCTGATCGTTAACGGTAAAAAAATCCGTGTTACCGCTGAGCGTGATCCGGCTAACCTGAAGTGGAACGAAGCAGGCGTTGACGTTGTTGCTGAAGCAACTGGTCTGTTCCTGACTGACGAAACCGCTCGTAAGCACATTGCTGCTGGCGCGAAAAAAGTTGTTCTGACTGGTCCTTCCAAAGACAACACCCCTATGTTTGTTAAAGGCGCTAACTTTGACAAATACGAAGGCCAGGACATCGTTTCTAACGCATCCTGCACCACCAACTGCCTGGCACCGCTGGCTAAAGTTATCAACGACAACTTCGGCATCATCGAAGGTCTGATGACTACTGTTCACGCGACCACCGCTACTCAGAAAACCGTTGATGGCCCGTCTCACAAAGACTGGCGCGGCGGCCGCGGCGCAGCTCAGAACATCATCCCATCCTCTACCGGTGCTGCTAAAGCAGTAGGTAAAGTACTGCCAGAACTGAATGGCAAACTGACTGGTATGGCGTTCCGCGTTCCAACCCCTAACGTATCCGTAGTTGACCTGACCGTTCGTCTGGAAAAAGCTGCTTCTTATGAAGAAATTAAGAAAGCAATCAAAGCTGCTTCCGAAGGCGCAATGAAAGGCGTTCTGGGTTACACCGAAGACGACGTTGTATCTACCGATTTCAACGGTGAAGTTTGCACTTCCGTATTCGATGCTAAAGCTGGTATCGCTCTGAACGACAACTTCGTTAAACTGGTTTCCTGGTACGACAACGAAACTGGTTACTCTAACAAAGTACTGGACCTGATCGCTCACATCTCCAAATAAGTTGAGATGAGAATCTGATCCAAAAAGGCGACTTCGGTCGCCTTTTTTTATGGCCAAAAATCTTAAAACACCAAGGATTGCATCATGATTAACACAATTTTCGCTCTCCCGGTCATTGAACAGCTTACCCCTGTCCTCTCCCGTCGTCAGCTTGATGAGCTGGAGCTTATCGTTGTAGACCACCCAAAAGTGAAAGCCTCCCTTGCCTTCCAGGGCGCGCACCTGCTCTCCTGGAAACCAGCGGGCGAAGAAGAAGTACTGTGGCTGAGCAACAACACTCCGTTCAAAGACGGCGTGGCGCTGCGCGGCGGCGTACCAATCTGCTGGCCATGGTTTGGCCCAGCAGCTCAACAAGGTTTCCCGGCGCACGGCTTTGCTCGTAATCTGCCGTGGGAGCTGAAAGCCCATAACGAAGACGACAACGGCGTAGTGCTGACCTTCGAACTGAAAAGCAGCGATGCAACCCGTCAATACTGGCCGCACGAGTTCACCCTGCTCGCTCGCTTCAAGCTGGGTAAAACCTGCGAGATGGAACTGGAAGCGCACGGTGAGTTCGAAACCACCACTGCGCTGCACACCTACTTCAACGTTGGCGATATTCACGCAGTGAAAGTCAGCGGCCTCGGCGACCGTTATATCGACAAAGTGCAGAACGCAGAAATTGGCGAACTGAGCGACGGCGTTCAGACCTTCCCGGATCGTACCGACCGCGTGTACCTGAACCCGGAAGCATGCAGCGTGATCAGCGATACTTCTCTGAACCGTACCATCGACGTCATCCACCACCACCACGTCAACGTCGTTGGCTGGAACCCAGGCCCAGCGCTGTCCGTCAGCATGGCCGATATGCCGGATGATGGTTACAAAACCTTCGTCTGCGTCGAAACCGCCTGCGCCAGCGCAATGCAGAAAGCCACCGAAGAAAAACCGGCTCGCCTGAGCCAGACCATTCGCGTCGTTAAACGTTAATCCCCTCCCCCTATCTCTCGCCGGGCAATACCATATTGCCCGGCGCTTTTCTTCTACCACGCATCAACGAACTTATTTAATTCAAAAAAGTTACCGGTAACATCACTTGGATCAAGCAGACTGAAACATTCTGAAATAGGATTATTATTAGGTGATATTCTTATCCCACAACAAAAATACACTAGTAATTTTTAAATAGTCACAATATTCATCCAGATAAACCTCACTTTCATTCCCTTATCTACTGTGCGGCATTTCGATGTTTGCATGTCTGATTCACCGTCAGCCCCGCAGCGCTTAACAACATTATTTTGTTTTTTGTCGAGGATAATCATGCCTGTTTTTCACACGCTTCCTTTTCGGCGTAGCACCCTGGCTCTCACCATGGGGCTTGCGCTTTATGCTCTGGCGCCTGTCGGGGCAAATGCTGCCGATGGCGCAGACGGCAGCGCCGCAACGCCTGATGCCAGCGCTCAGGGCGGCCAGGGTGGCGATATGGATTTAGTGACCGGTGCCGGTGGCCACGGCGGCGCGGGCGGCTCTGGAGGGCGTGGGCAGGCGAGCAGTGATGGGCAAAGCGGTGAAACAGGCAACCTGAGTGGCAGTCAGATCGCCGCCGGTAACGGTGGGATTCACCAGGAGCCTGACCGCGTCGCCAATAGCGGTGCGGGTGCTGCCGGCGGCGGCGGTGGCGGCGGTGCGGCTGGAGCCGTAATGGACGGCACCGGACCGACACAAAACGATGGCACCATTCAGGGTGGCAACGGTGGACGCGGCGGTAACGGCGGCTCCAACACCACGGACGTTGCCGATGCGGGGAACGGCGGCAACGGCGGTGATGGCGGCGGCGGAGGGAGCGGCGTGCTGCTCACCACCAGCGGCAATTACGACAATAGCGGGACAATAAACGGTGGTAATGGCGGCACCGGGGGAAATACCGGTAGCGCCAGCGCGAACGACAAAACCAGCAACGGTATCACTATCCATGCCGGCAGCGGCGGCGCAGGCGGTAAAGGTGGTGACGGCGTTACCGCAACGCAGGGCGGCAACGTGACGAATAGCGGCACCATCAGCGGTGGTAACGGCGCTACCGGTGGTCTGGCGGCCAACGCTAACAGCCAGCAGAACACCACGGTCACCGGCGTAGGCGGTACAGGCGGTAAAGCCGCCAACGGCGGTAACGGCGTATGGCTCAGCGACACCAGTTCCATCACCAATAACGGCAAGATTACGGGCGGTATCGGCGGCAATGGCGGCAACGGCGGCGCGGTTGAGGCCGGACAGGGTACCGGCGTTGTCGGCTATGGTGCCATCGGTGGCAACGGTGGCAGCGGGATCACCGTGGTCAAGAGCGGCACCATCACCAACCAGGTGGGTGGCGAGGTGATCGGCGGCTATGCCGGGACCGGCGGCGGCGGTAACTCCAACAGCAGCGGCCTGAATCTCAGCGGCGGCGATGGCGGTGACGGCGGCAACGGCGGCATCGGTATCGCGCTGGAAAACGGCGGTACGGTCTCTAACTTCGGTAACGTGATCGGCGGCGCGGGCAACCGTGGCGGCGGTAGCGGCAACCTAACAACCTCCCGCGGCGGCGACTCCGGCATTGGCGGCACCGGGATTGATATTACCCAGCAGGGTAATGTGACTAACGAAACGTCCGGGAAAGTCCTGGGCGGTAAAGGCGGCGATGACTCTGCGGGCGGCGGTGGTGTCGGCGGTGTTGGCGGTACCGCCGTGAACATTACCGGCGCGGGTGATGTGCTGAACAAAGGAGAATTCACTGGCGGCGATGGCGGCGCGGGGGCCAACGCGAACGGTACCAACGCCGACGGTGGAACCGGCGGTCAGGGCGGCAACGGGCTGGCCATTCACGGCCAGGGTACCGTCACCAACGCTGCCAGCGCCACGGTTCACGGCGGCATGGGCGGCACCGGCGGTGGCGGCAACGCCGGTAACGGTGGCGTCGGCGGTCAAGGGGGCAATGGCGTGCTGATTGGCGCGGGCGGTACGGTGACTAACGACGGCACGATTGTCGGCGGAACCGGGAATCGCGGCGGCGGCGGTGGTCAGGCTGACGGCGGCAGCGGCGGTGACGGCGTACATATTGAGGCTGGCGGCGGTACGCTTGATAACACCGGTACCATTACTGGCGGTAGCGGCGGCAATGCGGGTACTGCCACGGGTAGCGCGGGTGCGGGCGGTATCGGCGTGTACGGTAGCGATATGACCATCATCAACAGCGGGACGCTTCAGGGCGGGATGAGCCAGGACGGCACCACCCGCTCCCAGGCCGTGATGTTTACCTCTGGCACCAACTCGCTGGCCCTGCATGCCGGCTATAACGTGGTGGGCGACGTGAGCGCAGGTAACGGCGATGATACGCTGATCCTTGGCGGTGACCGTAACGCAGAGTTTGATGCCGCGAGTATTGGCGACAGCGCCCAGTATCAGGGCTTCGACCATTTCAGCAAAGAGGACGGCAGCACCTGGCTATTGAAAAACAGCACCGATTCAGTTACGCCCTGGACGCTGAAAGGCGGCGTATTACAGGTTGCCAAAGCCGATAGCCTCGGCCAGGCCGGAAGCGCACTGACCTTCGACGGCGGTACGCTTCAGTTGCTCGACAACGTCTCACTGGACGCCTCACGCCCGGTTGCTATCGGTAGCGCTGGCGGTACGTTGGATACCCAGGGTTACCACTCCACCATAGATCAGGGCATCACTGGCAGCGGGAACTTCACCAAACAAGGTTCTGGTGCGCTGATGCTTACCGGCGACAGCACCTTTGACGGTGAAACCACGCTTGCCGAAGGCAGTATGGATGTGGCTGGTTCACTCCAAAGTACGGTAACGGCGCAAAGCGCCACCGCCCTCTCTGGTACCGGCAGCGTCGGCAGCACAACCCTTGAGGATGGCAGTTCACTGACCGTGGGTTCACCCACCGAGAGCGATGAAGCCGACGCAACCTTTACGGTTAATGGTGATCTCAGCAACAGCGGCAGCGCCACGCTATCACGCAGCCTGCTGCATGCGGGCAATAAGCTGGATGTCAGCGGTAACTACCGCGGCGGCAGCGATAGCACGCTGAATCTCAATACCGTGCTTGGCGATGATACTTCGCAAACCGATCATCTGAGCATCGCAGGCGATACCTCCGGTACCACGCGCGTCACGGTCAATAACGTGGGCGGCCTCGGCGCTCAGACCAATCAGGGGATTGAGGTGATTAGCGTTGGCGGACAATCCGCTGCAGGCGCTTTCGTCCAGGCGAACCGTGTGGTTGCAGGCCCCTGGGACTACAGCCTGGTGCAAAAAGGGCAGAACTGGTATCTGACCTCAATCAACACCAGTGCGGTAACACCGCAGTATCGCCCGGAGGCCGGGAGTTATCTGGTCAACCTGGCCGCCGCCAATACCCTCTTCAGCCTGGCGCTGGACGATCGTGAAGGGGCCACGGAGTACACGCAACAGGACGCGCAGCGCTCTGCCCTGGCAAGCACCTTCTGGCTGCGCCAGGAAGGCGGACAAAACCGTTCACGCGCGGCAGACGGGCAGATTCGCTCTCGCGCCAACCGCTATGTGGCCCAGATGGGTAACGAATTCTGGCACGGCAGCCACAACGGCGACGATCGCTGGGGCACGGGGCTGATGGCTGGTTACGGCAACGTCTCCGGGTTATCGTCATCATCGCTGACCGGCTACCGTTCTCGCAGCCATATGGCAGGCTATAGCGTGGGTGCGTACAGCACCTGGTATCAGAACGCGGTTAGCCGACAGGGCCTGTATCTCGACAGCTGGGTGAATTACAACTGGTTTACTAACCGGGTCAACGGCGACGAATTACAGCGCGAAACCTATAACAGCCGCGGCTTCACCGCCTCGGTGGAAACGGGCTATAACATGCTGCTGCGTGAGCAGCCACGCCAGGCAATCTATCTTGAACCGCAGGCTCAGCTCACGTGGATGGGGGTAAAAAGTCCCGACCATACCGAAGCAAACGGTACGCAGGTGAAAGACACTAGCAAAGGCAACCTGCAGTCTCGTCTGGGGATGCGCCTCTATTTACGCGGTCATCGTAGCCAGGACGACGGCAAGGGACGTGAGTTCAAGCCGTACGTTGAAGCCGACTGGCTGCACAACACCCATTTTGCTGAAATCCGCATGGGCAATACGTCGATTCGTCAGGAAGGCGCAACCAACATTGCGCAGCTGAAGCTCGGCGTGCAGGGGCAAATTTCCCCGTCGCTGAATCTATGGGGCGGTACCGCCGTGCAGGTGGGCGACCACAGCTATAGCGATGCGTCGATTATGATGGGGGTGAAATACGTCTTTAAATAAAAAAGCCCCACCACGGTGCGATGCACCACGATGAGGCCCTTAAGTAGTGCGACCCCGACGCGCAATGCGTTGGGGTTCATCACCCTGAAATTTTGGATAATTTAGAAGGTGTAGGTGACACCCGTAGAGAGTAACCCGGTCCAGCTCTTGTCGATCATCGGACTGTCGGTAATCTCATCGGACAGACGGGTATAACGCGCGGTACCGTAGACGCTCCAGCTGCCGGCAAAGCGATAATTAGCGCTCAGCTCCAGATACGGGTTCCAGCTGCTGTTCGGATCGTAGCTTCTCAGGCCGCTCTTCGCCGATTCGTGGTGCGAAACGCCGTAGTAGTACTGGTTCTGATTTTCGCTGTTCCACTGCACGCCGATACCTGGGGTTAACGTCAGGCCGCCATTGGTGTAGCGATAGACCCATGCGGTATCCCACACAATCCCGTTGCTGTTATCCAGCGTATCGCCAGACAGCATGGTACGCAGAGAGCCGTACTGCGTGTGGTGCATCCAGGAAACACCCGCCATCACGGTAGATTTACGCTTATCAAGTTTACGCAGTTGGCTGTTGTCGCTGTCGCCCGGCTTGAAGTACAGCGGAGACCAGTACGCCGTGAGCGAGAGCTGATCGGTGCCATCGTTCCAAAGATAGTAGCCGCCGCCCAGACCACGGAACCAGAAGTTATCCCCTTCATAGTTGATAACCGGTACAGGGTACACATCATGGTCGTACTGCTTATATGGATGCTCAACAATCCCGACACCCGCACCCAGAGTCAGCTTACTTTCCGCCTGTACTGCGGTAGCAGAAGTGGCAATCAGGACCCCTAAAGCTAGAAGTTTGATTCGATTCACAATCTGTCATTCCTTTTTTCAACATTTCAGCGGGCTGAAGTTTACCTTTCACACCGTCTGACGACAAATTTTTTACCTGTAATATCAGAATATGACTGGTCATTATCTCGCGTAAAGATGGCAGCACGCTTGCAAATACGTGACAGCACTATGAAAGCGTAAAAAATAGTAAAAGAATTAATGCCCGTATTTTTTGATGAGTTATTGATATGTCATTGAAAATCGTTTTTCTCGCCATGCAAGTTTTGCAAATGCCATCTACGCTTAATTTTAGAAGGTGTAATCGCAGCGCACGTTACCGTTAATCGTCCGACAACCTGGCATACGGGTTGCTGGATAAGGAGTGAGCGTCGTTCGGCTTACCTCTTCCGGGAGCCCCCATTATTCATACCAACGGCTCTTAACCTGTGCTAAAAAACGAAAGGACGGCATGCCATGAATATATTCGATCACTATCGCCAGCGCTATGAAGCTGCCAAGGACGAAGAGTTCACACTGCAGGAGTTTCTTACCATTTGTCGGCAAGATCGCAGTGCCTATGCTAACGCAGCAGAACGGCTATTAACCGCTATCGGCGAGCCTGTAATGGTTGATACTGCCCAGGAACCGCGGCTTTCCCGTCTCTTTTCGAACCGAGTCATCGGGCGCTATCCGGCGTTCGAAGAATTCTACGGCATGGAAGAAGCGATTGAACAGATCGTCTCCTATTTGAAACATGCCGCCCAGGGACTGGAAGAAAAGAAACAAATCCTCTACTTATTGGGCCCGGTCGGCGGTGGTAAATCCTCGCTGGCAGAGCGTCTTAAAGCGCTGATGCAGCGCGTGCCAATTTACGTGCTGAGCGCCAACGGCGAGCGCAGCCCGGTTAACGATCACCCATTGTGCCTGTTTAACCCGCAGGAAGACGCGCAGATTCTGGAAAAAGAGTACGGCGTGCCAACCCGCTATTTGGGCACCATTATGTCGCCGTGGGCGGCGAAGCGCCTGCACGAATTCGGCGGCGATATCACCAAATTCCGCGTGGTAAAAGTCTGGCCGTCGATCCTTGAACAGATTGCGATTGCTAAGACCGAACCGGGCGATGAAAACAACCAGGATATCTCCGCGCTGGTCGGTAAAGTTGATATCCGTAAACTGGAACACTACGCGCAGAACGACCCGGATGCCTACGGCTATTCCGGTGCGCTGTGCCGCGCCAACCAGGGGATTATGGAGTTCGTCGAGATGTTTAAAGCGCCTATCAAGGTACTGCATCCATTGCTGACGGCTACCCAGGAAGGTAACTACAACGGGACCGAAGGGATCTCTGCCCTGCCCTTTAACGGCATTATTCTGGCGCACTCGAACGAATCCGAGTGGGTTACCTTCCGTAATAACAAAAACAACGAGGCGTTCCTCGACCGTGTGTACATCGTCAAGGTGCCTTACTGCTTACGCATTTCCGAAGAGATCAAGATTTACGAAAAACTTCTTAACAACAGTGAACTGACCCATGCGCCTTGTGCACCGGGCACGCTGGAAACCCTGTCACGCTTCTCGATTCTTTCGCGTCTGAAAGAACCGGAAAACTCCAGCATTTACTCGAAAATGCGCGTGTACGACGGGGAGAGCCTGAAAGATACCGACCCGAAAGCGAAATCCTACCAGGAGTATCGCGACTACGCGGGCGTGGACGAAGGGATGAACGGTCTCTCAACCCGTTTCGCCTTTAAGATCCTGTCTCGCGTGTTCAACTTCGACCACGCCGAAGTGGCGGCGAACCCGGTACATCTGTTCTACGTACTGGAGCAGCAGATCGAACGCGAGCAGTTCCCACAGGAGCAGTCAGAGCGCTACCTGGAGTTCCTCAAAGGCTATCTGATCCCGAAATACGCCGAGTTTATCGGTAAAGAGATCCAGACGGCGTACCTCGAATCCTACTCGGAATACGGACAGAACATTTTCGACCGTTATGTCACCTACGCCGATTTCTGGATTCAGGATCAGGAGTATCGCGACCCGGATACCGGACAGCTATTCGACCGTGAATCGCTGAACGCTGAACTGGAGAAAATCGAGAAGCCTGCCGGGATCAGCAACCCGAAAGACTTCCGTAATGAGATAGTCAACTTTGTGCTGCGCGCCCGCGCCAACAACAACGGCCGCAACCCGAACTGGACGAGCTACGAGAAGCTGCGCACGGTTATTGAGAAGAAAATGTTCTCCAATACCGAAGAGCTTCTGCCGGTGATTTCGTTTAACGCGAAGACCTCCACCGATGAGCAGAAAAAGCACGACGATTTTGTCGATCGGATGATGGAGAAAGGCTATACGCGTAAGCAGGTTCGCCTGTTATGTGAATGGTATCTGCGCGTGCGTAAATCGTCATAACCACGCTGTACCCGGTAGCGTTCGCGCTACCGGGTCTACAACAATGTCCCGTAGGCCGGGTCACCCGGCACTTACAGGCGCAGTAAGTTGGCAAAAAGCAGTTCAGGAGGGGCTATGACCTGGTTCATTGACCGGCGTCTGAACGGCAAAAACAAGAGTGCGGTTAACCGCCAGCGCTTCTTGCGCCGTTATAAAGCGCAAATTAAACAGTCGATCTCCGAGGCCATCAACAAACGTTCGGTGACCGACATCGACAGCGGTGAATCTGTCTCCATTCCGACGGATGATATTAGCGAGCCGATGTTCCATCAGGGGCGCGGAGGGTTGCGGCATCGGGTGCATCCCGGTAACGATCACTTCGTACAAAACGATCGTATCGAACGACCACAGGGCGGCGGTGGTGGTGGCGGTAGCGGTCAGGGCCAGGCCAGCGCCGATGGCGAGGGTCAGGATGAGTTCGTATTCCAGATCTCCAAAGATGAGTATCTGGATCTGCTGTTTGAAGATCTGGCGCTCCCGAATCTCAAACGCAACCAGCAGCGTCAGTTAACCGAGTTTAAAACGCACCGCGCGGGCTTCACCGCCAACGGTGTGCCTGCCAATATCAGCGTTGTTCGTTCGCTGCAAAACTCCCTCGCCCGCCGCACGGCGATGACGGCAGGTAAACGTCGCGAGCTACACGCACTGGAAGCCACGCTGGATGAGGTCGCCAAAAGCGAACCGGTGCAGTTGCTGGAGGAAGAGCGTTTACGTAAAGAGATTGCCGAGCTGCGGGCTAAAATCGACCGTGTGCCGTTTATCGACACCTTCGACCTGCGCTACAAAAACTACGAAAAACGCCCTGAGCCTTCCAGCCAGGCGGTGATGTTCTGCCTGATGGATGTCTCCGGCTCGATGGACCAATCCACCAAAGATATGGCCAAACGCTTTTACATCCTGCTCTATCTGTTCCTGAGCCGGACCTATAAAAACGTCGAAGTGGTCTATATCCGCCACCATACCCAGGCCAAAGAGGTGGACGAGCACGAGTTCTTCTATTCGCAGGAGACCGGCGGCACTATTGTCTCGAGCGCGCTAAAGCTGATGGATGAAGTGGTGAAAGCCCGCTACGACCCGGCGCAGTGGAACATTTACGCCGCGCAGGCGTCGGACGGCGATAACTGGGCGGACGACTCCCCGTTGTGTCATGAAATTCTGGCGAAGAAAATTCTGCCGGTGGTGCGTTACTACAGCTATATCGAAATCACCCGACGGGCGCATCAGACGCTGTGGCGCGAATATGAGCATCTGCAGCAGACGTTTGATAACTTTGCCATTCAGCATATTCGCGATCAGGAGGATATCTACCCGGTATTCCGCGAACTGTTCCACAAACAAGGCAGTGAAAAATAACGTTATTCGGCTGTCTCTTCGGAGACAGCCCCTTCTTGATGTTTGCAAAACATTTCTATCGCTAATGCATCGCTAGAGATAGCGAGCCTCCCATGTTAAAATTCCGGCTGACACGGAAGAACATTTAATTTCACCATGAAACTGCAGAATAAAATACTGCGATTTGTCATTTCATCAGGCGTTGTCATTTTGACCTCCTCCTTCCTGATATATGAATTAATCGCCAGTCATCGGGATATGTCCGAATATATGCGATATATCGTCGATAAAGGGGAGTCGGCCTTTCTCTATGAGAAGTATCAAAACCAGCTGATCATATCTCAGTTTGCACAGAAACTGGATGAATGGCCTACCCCAGAGGCCGCCTTGCGGGCCTGCGCCAGCGTGCAGCATCGTGGTGAAGTGAACGGTCTGAACATTGACGGCGAGAGCTACTCGCTGCTGGAAGGGTCGCTCACCGCCGGAAGAACGCCCTGTGAAACATGGGTAAAGAGTCTGCCAGCCTTAGAGGCGTTTGACTCCGCTATTGAGAATAATGAAGTCTGGAAACCGATGCTGCCCGATGAAGAAGGACAGCAAAAACGTTTTCGCTATTATATTGATATCGTGAATCAATATATCTATTTCAATTCACAAGTCACTATTAACGACCCAACGTTAACCAGCTGGAATTTTCTCTACGGCGACCGGCTAGGAATATCGCCAGCGAGCCTCGAAAACTTATTCCTTGGGCGTACGGTGGTGTCGAGTATCTATATTGATACCTTTACTCATAAGAATATTTTAACGTTTTTAACACCACTTTATCATCATGAAAACCTGCAGGGGATCGTGATGGTCGATCTGTCGCATCAGGATCTGCACGATATTCTCTATACCCGCGACCGTCCTCATTTCTGGCGCTATCTGGATATCTCAATTATTGATTCCGACAACGACGCCCATATTGTTATCCATCGCAGCGCCTCTCACCTGCTGAGCTACGTGAACTACACCCGGCCGCTGGCGGAGAACATGCGCGTAGAGCTGTCGCTGGACGTGATGTACTTCCTGTTAAGCTCGTGGAAGCTGTTCCTGTTTTATCTGGCCTCTACCGCCGCATTATTGCAGCTGGTCCGCACCCATTTCCGTCTCTACCGGACGGTCAGCAAAGAGAACATCAGCGATTCCCTCACCGGGCTATACAACCGTAAAATTCTTTCATCGGTGCAGAGCATGCGACTGCAGCGCCTGACAGAACAGGGCGTAGGGATTGTGGTCATCGCCCTCGATTGCGTCAAGCTGAAGCAAATTAACGATACCTGGGGCCACGATGAAGGCGACCGAGCGATCATCATGCTGGCCCAGGCTATCTCCGCCACCATCCGTAAAAGCGACTATGGCGTTCGGCTGGGCGGCGATGAATTTTGTATTATCCTCATCGACTACGAAGAGGCCGAAGCGAAGGTGATTACCGACAGAATTCTGGAGCAGCTGGCGATTATCGATACCGAAAACCGCGTCAGCTTCTCCTGGGGCGCCTATAAAATGCGTCTGGGGGATAATCTTGAGGAGGCGATGAAAATCGCCGACCAGCGCCTCTATCAGCATAAAAAACAGCGTAGCCGCACGCTTTCGGCGGAACACAGGAGAGAACACCATGATTGAGCCCGTCGCGGCCAATATTCACCAACAACTGCTGAACCTGCTCGACCACCATCAGGCCCGCTATCGCGTGATGGCACACGAGGCGGTCGGTAAATGCGAAGCGGTTTCTGAAATTCGCGGCACCGCATTAGGCCAGGGAGCAAAAGCGCTGGTGTGCAAAGTGAAAGGCAACGGCGTGAGCCAGCACGTGCTGGCGATCCTCGCTGCTGACCAGCAGGCCGACCTTGCGCAGTTGGCGCAGCATATCGGTGGCCTGAAAGCGTCGCTGGCAAGCCCGGCAGAAGTGGATGCCCTCACCGCCTGCGTGTTTGGCGCCATCCCGCCGTTCAGCTTCCATCCATCTTTGCGTCTCATCGCCGACCCGCTGCTGTTTGACCGCTTTGAAGAGATCGCCTTTAACGCCGGTAGCCTCGAAAAATCGGTGATCCTCAATACCGAAGATTACCTGCGCATTGCCCAGCCGGAACTGGTTGCCTTCCGCCGTCACTCCTGACAGCAAGCCATTGCCGGATAGCGGCGTAACCGCCTTATCCGGCTTACCGCTATCGTTTCGATTCAGTACCGGAGACGATTCCGCTGTTTATTCGTGAAGGCAGCCCATTAATAACGGTATTGGTTAAATAATCAGGCAAATGCCTGAAATCCTCGCCAAAGATTGAAAAAGACCTGTCTACGCCCCGCTTCTTGCGTACAGTAGAGTGGCTTACAAGTAGCCCGGCCGAGCGCCGCGACGCCGGGAGACGATAATGCACGCTCTTTTTCGCTTTCTGGCAAGGATTACCGTTTTATGATCGATACCACCCTACTGATCCTTCTGGGTCTGGCGGCGCTGGGCTTTATTAGTCACAACACCACCGTCGCCGTCTCCATTCTGGTTCTGATTATTCTTCGCGTCACCCCGCTCAGCACCTTTTTCCCGTGGGTCGAGAAGCAGGGGCTCAGCATCGGGATTATCATTCTGACCATCAGCGTAATGGCCCCTATCGCCAGCGGCACGCTGCCAGCCTCGACGCTGATCCACTCTTTCGCCAACTGGAAATCGCTGGTCGCTATCGGCGTCGGCGTATTTGTCTCGTGGCTCGGTGGGCGCGGCGTGACGCTGATGGGCACTCAGCCGCATCTGGTGGCCGGGCTATTGATTGGCACCGTGCTGGGCGTCGCGCTGTTTCGCGGCGTGCCGGTGGGGCCGCTGATTGCGGCGGGCCTGGTGTCGCTGCTTATTGGGAAGTCGTAGTCAGCGCCGCCAGATAGCGTCCCGGCGTCTGCCCAAGCCCTTTACGGAACATGGTGATAAACGCCGTGGTGGAGTCATAGCCCAACGATAGCGCCACCTGCTGGACATTCAGACCGCGCACCAGCATTTGCAGCGCAAGGATCAGCTGCAGCTGATGACGCCAGCGACGGAAATTCAACCCGGTCTCTTTCACCACCAGTCGGGCGAGGTTACGCTCGCTCATGGCAAAGTGCTGGGCCCATTGTGCCAGCGTCTGCCACTGGGCAGGCTCGGCTTCCATGGTCTCAACCATCAGGCGAATTTTAGGGTGTGCAGACACCGGCAGCTGTAGTTGCTGCTCCGGCTGCTGCGGAAGTTCATCGAACAGCACCTGAATCAACCGCTGCGTCTCCGGCTGCTGGCGTTGCGCTTCATCCCGTTGCGCCAGCGACAGAATCAGCTCACGCACCAGCGGCGATATTTTCAGCGTGCAGCAGTGCGCCGGCATCTGCGCTGCGCCAGGTTCAATAAACAAAAAGCACAGTTCAGCCTGCGGCGTGGCGCGGTTGCTGTGCGGCACTTCGCCGGGAACCCACACCGCAAACTGCGGCGGCACCATCCATAAAGCGTTCTCCACTTCGCAGGTAATGGCGCCGTGTAGCGCGAGGATCAGCTGACCTTTACGGTGCTGATGCAGGGGGATGTACTGCTCCCCTTGTGCCACTTGAATCCCAAACGCCACGGCGGCATCCTGATGGCTATCCGGGTGATAGCCGCCTAATCCGAGTCCCAGCATCATTTTGTCCGATTTTAGCGATAATCTGTCATTTTAGCTTGATTTCAACAACCGCTAAAGCGGGTATTGTAGTGCTCCCACTCTTTTGTCGAGATGACTATGTCTGAAGTTACGACGTCTGCCAGCCGCCGCTGGCTGCTGATTATTGGTATTTTATTGATTGCCTCGACGCTGCGCGTCACCTTTACCGGCGCCGCGCCTTTGCTCGACGCCATTCGCGATGAATATGGCCTGACCACCGCACAAACCGGGCTGTTAACCACCCTGCCGCTGCTGGCGTTTGGTCTCGTCTCTCCGCTGGCCGCCGGGGTTGCCCGTCGCATCGGTATGGAACGCAGCCTGTTTATCGCCATGCTGCTGATTTGCGCCGGAATTGCCGTGCGCTCCCTGCCGTCGGTGACGCTGATGTTTACTGGCACCGCCATCATTGGCTGCGGAATTGCGCTGGGCAACGTGCTGCTGCCTGGGTTAATCAAACGTGATTTTGCTTCGCAGGTGGCGAAGTTTACCGGCGCGTATTCGGTGACGATGGGCGCGGCGGCGGCACTCGGTTCTGCACTGGTGGTGCCGATTGCGCTTAGCGGCTTTGGCTGGCGCGGCGCGCTGCTGATGCTGATGGTCTTCCCGGTACTGGCGCTGCTGTTCTGGCTGCCGCAGTGGAGAGCTGCAAAAACTACGGCCATCTCCGGCAGCGGAGCCATGCATAACCGCGGCATCTGGCGCTCGGCACTGGCCTGGCAGGTGACGCTGTTCCTGGGTCTGAACTCGCTGGTCTACTACGTGATTATTGGCTGGCTGCCGGCGATTCTGATTAGCCAGGGCTACAGCGAAGCGCATGCCGGTTCTCTGCACGGCCTCCTGCAACTCGCCACCGCCGCCCCCGGTTTTGTGGTGCCGCTGATCCTGCATCGGATGAAGGATCAACGAGGGATCGCCATTACCGTAGCGTTGATGTGCGCCGTCAGCGCGCTGGGCTACTGGCTCTTTCCCTTACAGGCGGTGCTCTGGACGGTTATCTTTGGCTTTGGCTCTGGTGCCACAATGATTCTGGGCCTGACTTTTATCGGGCTGCGCGCCAGCTCGGCGCACCAGGCCGCGGCACTTTCGGGGATGGCGCAGGCGGTGGGGTATCTGCTGGCCGCCTGTGGGCCTCCGCTGATGGGGAAAATTCACGATGCAACCGGCGCATGGCATCTTTCGTTGATGGCGGTGGCGATCATTGCGCTGGTGATGGCGGTGTTCGGCGGGCTTGCCGGACGAGACAGAGAGATTAACGTCGAATAACACGTAGCCCGGCCGAGCGCAGCGACGCCGGGGAAATCCCGGAGTCGGCGTACCGCCTCGTCCGGGCTACTTTTTTTACTGGGCGGCGGCGTGCAGGAATGCCTGCACCAGCGGCGCCGGACGTCCTGCCAGAGCGTTACGCTCGTGCTGGAACAGCGTCGCCACGAAGAACGGATGCGTCACCAGTTCCACCGCGCGAATATCCCCATTATCGTCCCAGCCGGTTACCCGCAGCGGCAGCGATTTCAGCGCCTCGGCGAAGTCGGCGGAAATACCGTAGTTGCAGTGATAGCCCTCTTCGATGCTGTCGCGGCCATAAGCGCGCGCAATCAGCGTATTGGCACGCAGTTCAATGGTGTCGCTCTTTTCCACCAGTGAGCAGGTCAGCGGCGCAATCACCATCCGGCCTTCGGTATCCGTTTCCGCATGAGCCGCATCTTCCCAACCCATCACGTTGCGCGCGTACTCCAGAATAGCGTGCTGGAACCCACCGCAGGTGCCGAGAAACGGCAGGCTGTTTTCGCGGGCGTAGCGTACGGCGATTAATGCCCCTTCGGTATTCTGGTACGGGCTGGCAGGCACCAGCCAGATACCATCAAAGTCAGCGAGGCTATCGGCGCTGTGCACATCACGCGTGGCAACCCAGCGATATTCAACGGGCACTTCCAGCACCGCGGCGGCATCGTCAAGCGCCAGCGGGATCGCCTGATGAGCAATCACATCAGCGTTGTAGTCGCCCACGAGGGCAATGCGAAGAACGGGGGTCAGTGCAGAGTTTTCCATGAGAGGTCCTTATGTGCAGACGTTTCGAACGGCATAAGGAGCCTCAGACTAGCGATGTCGTCACGCTTTAGCAATACCCAGAGGGCGAACACAACCAATCTTTGTGGTATGGTCGAATGGAACAAGGGAGGAAGGATATGATCCAGTGTAAACGCGTATATGACGACGCAGCACCTGACGATGGTTACCGTGTCCTGGTGGACCGGTTGTGGCCGCGCGGTATCAAAAAGGAAAACCTTATCTACGATGAATGGTGCAAAGACCTTGCCCCTTCAGCCGAGCTGCGTAAGGCTTATCACGGCGAGGTTATCGACTTTGCCACCTTCTGCCAGCACTACCGCGAAGAGCTTTCGCACCATCAGGATGTAGGCCAGCGCCTGGCCGACATCGCGCAAAAGCAGGGACTAACGCTGATTTATGCCGCCGCGAACACCGCGCAAAACCACGCGCGCGTGCTGGCCGACTGGCTGAAAAATCGCTAGCGCCTGAACGCGATGTCTACGGGCATCGCGTTACCCCACTAGAGCAGCCTGCTCCTGCGCCATCAGCGCATCCGGCGTTAACGGCAGCAAATATTCTGAACGCACAAAAGCGAAGCCCTGCTGCCCTTCACCCGCGCTCACTTCACCGGTCACCAGCCATAGCGCACGCGGCGAATCGGCGGCCAGTTCTGTCATCAGCCCGTTCACCGGGTTCAGACAGCGTTCTCCTGGCTTAATCAGCGCAAACAGTTCAACACTTTTGCCGATATTTGCTCGGCCAGCGGCGGTACGGGCACCGATAATAATGGCGATGGTGCCCGGCTTCAGCGAAAACATACGTCTCTCGTTAATCAGAATTATCCTGGAGGCGCAGTGTACTGGATAAGGAATGTACTGTCATTTTTTCTGCGGATGATCGCGCCGCCACAGCGCCCACTCCTCAATCGTTTCGCCACTCGGCAGCTTACAGAGGCTGAACTCGCCCTTAGCATTGACCTGACGAATGCTTTCACCTCCCTTCTGCTGGCAGTACACCGCAGCAGGATTAGCCATACCGATTTGCGGCGGTGGTGGTGCATCCGGTTCGGCTGATTTTGCACACCCAGCAAGCAGTAGAGGCAGTAGTAAAACGTAGCGACTGGACATCATTTCTCCTTGGTTTCACGCTGGAATTTAGCTTTAAACTCCATAATTTCTTCAAATTAGCTACACTTTTGCGACGTAAAGTACGTCTCGTTCTCAACTGACCAGAGAACAGAACATTCCATAATCAATGAGTTATTTTTGCCCCATCTCCCCCGATGGGGCTTTTTTTATCTGTAATAAGAAACAGATAACCTTCCGTTACACACCTTTTAGCCACACAGTGCTTACGTTCTGGATACATAATGTATAAAATTTAGTGAGTCCGGATTTCATTTAGGGCGAAAAACCACCACTCACGCTATCGTAGGGACCCTTGTTTTCATGTCAGATATTATTCTTGCCCGGGTATCACAAACGCTTGCCTCTGAACAATCACTTGAGAGTCTTGTTCGCCAACTGCTTGAGATGCTTGAACTGGTGGCCAATATGGAATCCACCTATCTGACGAAAATTGATACTCAGGCCGACCTGCAGCACATCGTATACTCGCGCAACAGCGGCGAGATGAACATCCCGGAAAACTTCTCCGTTCCCTGGGGCGACACTCTGTGCAAGCGCGCCATGGCCGACGGCTGTTTTTACAGCGACCACGTACCTGAGCAGTGGGCCGACTGCGATGCGGCAAAAGCGCTGGGGATCACCACCTTCCTCAGCACGCCTATCCATCTGACCGACGGCTCCCTGTACGGCACCCTGTGCGCCACCAGCACCCAACAAAAGCCGCTCAGCTTTAACAGCGAGCATGTGTTGCAGTTGTTTGCCAGCATCATTGCCCGCTATATCGAAAAAGAGTCGCTGGTTTCGCAGCTTCAGGAAGCTAACGCCGCGCTGATTTATCACTCCTACACCGACGCGCTGACCGGCCTACCGAACCGCCGTGCGGTGTTTGAAAATCTGGAGACCTTGTTCTCCCTCGCCCGGCATCTGAACCATTCGGTGCTGCTGGCGTTTATCGACCTCGATAAATTTAAGATGATCAACGACTGCTACGGCCATCAGGCTGGCGATGCGTTTTTACAGCAGGTGGGCCAGCGGCTAAAGCTCGGCATCTCGCCTGATGACCAGCTTGGCAGACTGGGTGGCGATGAGTTTATGGTCGCTACCCTTGCCCGCGCGACGGTGCAGCTTGAGCAGTTTGCCGAAACGCTGCGTCAACTCCTGGTTGGCGATTACCTGCTCGGCGACACGTTGATTCACTATCCCGGTGCTAGCATTGGTGCCGTCGTGGTTGACCCACACCTGATGGACCCTGACAGCGCGCTTCGCGCCGCCGACAGCGAAATGTATCAGGATAAAAAATTCCGTCATCGCCCGGAAATTAGCGCCCAACGGGTCGAATAATTACAGTATCATACGCGCTGTTTTGGACAACAATCAGGATGTCACAATGAGATTGGGTATCGCCTTTCCCATCGTTATCTTTATTATCGCCGTGATCTTTCTGGCCTGGTTTTTTATAGGCGGTTACGCACTGCCGGGAGGAGCACAATGAGAAAGACCACGATTATTATGCTGATCGTCGCCGTCATTACCGTCGTAGGCGTTCAACTCGGCTGGTGGTAAACCGGAGATAAGCCGCGCTTCTGCCCGGCTTATCGTCTTTCGCCACGGCGATTTTTCATCTGATACATCTCTTCGTCAGCTTGCTGAATTGCCGCATCCAGCGTCGTGACGCACGGCGCTACCCCCCAGGATACCGATAGCGGCACCTGTTGCCCCTGCGGGCTGAACGGGAACACCGCAATCTTTGCCGCAATCCGCTCAGCAACCATATGCGCATGGGCGATATCCGTCCGGCTCAGCAATACCACGAACTCATCGCCGCCGCTGCGAATGACCCAATCCCCGTTCGCTCGAACATCGTTCAACATACACTGCGAGATGGCCTGCAGCGCCCGGTCTCCGGCCTGGTGGCCATAGTTATCGTTGATCGCCTTAAACTTGTTACAGTCAAAAAGAATAACCGTCATAAAAGGCAGCCCGCGCTCCTGAATAAGGGCAAAAATATTGCGCGTAAAGCAGCCGGTTAGCGGGTCACGGTAAAAGCGCAGGTCTGCGTGGTTAAGGTGATAGCGGATCAGCAGGAACAGTAAAAGCAGCAGCACCGGCGCCATCGCCAGAATCGTCAACGCATAGGGGTTGTGCGCGATAAATAGCCACACCGGGAGCGCATATTTAATTTCATAGCGCGATGAGACCGTATGAATACGGTAGCTATCCAGCCAGCGGCAGTTGCCGACAATACACAGCACTTCGCCCGTTTCTCGACTTTGATAGCCCAGAATTAATCCCGATGGTACCTGTTGATTGAATGCCTGGTTCAGTATCCGCTGCAGCTCGACCCGTGAAAGGTCATAGGCCAGATAGCCGATGATATGGTTACTTGGTTCACCTTCAGAGAGATCGTAGATATAGCTCACCACGCTGTAGGCCTTATCGCCGGTAATTTTGTCGGCGTAAAAGGTGGTTGAGCTAAGGGATTTTTTACGCATGCTTTTTTGCAGCACGCGGTCATAGAACATTTCCGGTTCATGGAAGAACTGGCGCGGGTCATTAGCCATCTGTGAGGTTTCAAAGCTAAACGGCACGGAATCAGTGGGCGTAAACCAGTAAAACCAGCGGCCGTCGCTGGCAATAATATAGCGATGGATATCGTGCTGCTCAGGGTTGAGCGCCCGGACTTTATCCCGGATATATTCGGCAGCCACATAGATACAGCGGGCGCTGCGCTCGGGGCTACGGGTAATCAACGCGCCATGCTGCTTATCGATATTTTTGGGATCGGCGTTAATTCCCCAGGCGCCACCACGGGGCTCGAAAACATCGGCATCGCCGCACAGATAGTGGCGGCTTATCTGCTGGTAACGTACGCCCGCGGCTTCCGCCATCAGTTCGTTATCGTTAAACATCGTCACCATCTGGCTTTGCATCGCGTTAACCCCTTCGCTCACCTGCGACAGCGTACGCTGGTACAAGAAGAAAACGGCAAGGCAGATGAGCAGAAAAGTGACCGCTACCGAGGCAAGCAGAGACTGCTTTTTACGCAAACTATCCTGAATAATTCTCACTGACACCCCGTACGGATGGGTTAATTCCCTGAAACGCCACCCGCGCAGTCAGCCGCTGCGTCCGGTACGTCTTCAATACGTATCAGATCATTATGGCTGAGAACTTTCGCAAGCGAGAATTTGATCCTGTCAGGAGTTAAGCGGAATGGCAATACCCATTCAGGCGGGTGAGCGCAGGGGCTCACCCGAGGTGATTACTGCTGCTCTTCGGAACCTAAGAAGTAAAATCCCAGTGGGATAGAGCACAGGACGGTAAATATTGAGCTGTAAACCATCACCATCGCCCCTTGCAGGACAAACATGCCGGTTGTCCACTCAGCGTATGGCAGATTATATTCTCTGACCACACCACCAAAGGTTGCTCGCCCTACCACTACTAAAGCAATGGCAAATACTACTACCGCACACAGCAGGAATTTCTTGCCGTTTGGTGTCCGCAGTTTTTCCAGAATCATCGCATCCTCCCGACGCCGATCGCATGATATTTCGCTGTATTTGTAACATTAATGAAGCATAAGTTGAATGTTTTTGTTTGCGATGAGTAAAGGACTGGCAATAAAAAACGGGCGCGCGCGGCTCCCGTTTTAATTACTGTCATCATGCTAAAGCATGAGCGCAGACGGCCAGATTCAGTCTTTCGCCGGAGCGCCTTTCTTCTCCAGTTTGCCATGTTTAAAACAACGGCAGCGGAGGACAAGGCCATGGCCTGGCAACCTTTTCTTTATGTGATTACGAATGCGTTGCCCCGGCGCTCCGCAAAACGCGGCAAACTGAGACTGGTGAAAAACCGTTAACGCTGCCCGCAGGCAGCGTACGGTGGCGATTACTCGAAGAAGACTTCCGGGTTATCGGCCAGGGAGACGAACGTTTTGCTGTTTTTATCCAGTGCACGAATGGCACCGCTTTCGATGTCATATACCCAGCCGTGCAGGCGAATCGCGTTGTCGCGCAGGCCCACGGCCACCGACGGGTGCGTCTTGATGTTATTCAACTGCGCAATCACGTTCTCTTCCACCATCGCGTTCACCTTATCGGTTTCAGTCGCGTAGGTTTTCTTCTCGACAACCGCTTTCGCCGCGTCGGAATAGCGCAGCCAATGGGAAACCGCAGGCATCGGTTCCAGACACTGACAGGTAGCAATGGCTTTCATTGCGCCGCAGTTAGAGTGGCCACAGATAACAATATCGGTCACGCCCAGCGCGACAACCGCATACTCAATCGTCGCCGACACCCCGCCCGGCTCCGGGCCGAAGGACGGTACGATATTACCGGCGTTACGGATGACGAACAGCTGCCCCGGCTCCTGCTGGGTGACTAACTCTGGCACCAGACGGCTGTCGGAACAGGAGATGAACAGCGCTTTAGGATTCTGGCTGGAAGCCAGGCTACGGAAGAGTTCCTTACGTTGAGGAAAAACTTCTTTCTGAAAGTTGAGGAACCCTTCAATGATATGTTGCATAGCAGTATCTCTTTTTCGTTTTTACGCAGGTCATGATGAAAATCACATTTTCAGTGTACCACCTGCGCGCAGAAGGGAAAGTACTCAATCGTGTAACCTGACGTTACCTGCTGACAACAACTTTGTTTCGCCCGCTCTCCTTCGCGACGTATAACGCCTTGTCAGCAAACGAAATGCACTCATCGGCGGTGAAACGCTTTTCTAATGAGGTAAAGACGCCGATGCTCACCGTCATTGGCTCCGGGGTCAGATTCGCTCCCGCTTTTGCCGTCTCCGATTCAATGCGCCCACGAATGCGCTCTGCTACCGTCAGCGCCACCTGCGCAGAGGCGTTATGCATCAACACGGCAAACTCTTCGCCACCGATGCGCGCCAGAATATCGCATTCACGGGTGGCGTTTTTTGCTAACTCAACGACGCTACGTATCACCGCATCCCCTGTCGGGTGTCCATAACGGTCATTGATACGTTTAAAGTGATCGATATCCAGAATCATCAGACTGATGCTCTCACCAGCTGCGATCAGTTGCTGCAGCTCTTTGTAGAAATAGGCACGGTTGTAGATACCGGTCAGAGGATCGTGTATCGAGAGCATGGTGGAATTTTTGTGCATCAGGAAGATGTCATAGAGCAGCACGATGATCACAAAGAAGGTGCAGACCACCTCAATGCCGCGACTCAGATACCAGACGGAGAAATTGTACTCATTCAGGTTCAGCAAAATCAGATTGCTGAAGAGGCTCGAGATGCAGAATGCCGCAATGCTCACCCACAGCAGGTTCCTGAGTTGAGTGATGACAATTGCCAACAGCAGCGTCATAAACCAGCCTGCCACAATCAACGCGCTGTAGTAACTGCTCCAGGCGTTACGGTCGTGACCGTTCGCTTTATTAATCAGATTCAGCGAGATCTGCGGATTGTAGCTGGACAGGTTGTGGGCAAATATCGCCAGAAAGAAAACCGCGAATGCCAGTAGGATGACCAGTGCTTCATCTTTACCATTCGGGCTAATGTTCTTCTTCAGCAAATAGGCGTAGTAAAGTGCAAAAAGGATGGCGACGATAAACGTGACCTGCCGAAAAAGATAAAATATAGCCAGGTCATTGGTAATCGCATTAAGTGGAATACACACAGAGATAAGTTTTTGGATTAGCGTTACGGCCTCTACGCAATAAATATCAGAGCCTAAAAAACCTAATCCAAGAATAGCTACGTATAGTAGTTTCCTATTACAGATAAACTGGAAAAACATAAAGAAAAAGATAATCGCATCCAGCAGTAAAAGCAGTCCAGTAAATACCAGATAGTAAATATCAGGGATCACAATCCGATAGGTTGCCAGATGGTTAGCCAGCACAAACATGCCAACAAGTATCAGGCATGCGATGATTAAGAAAAAACTAACCCGAGGGGGTATTCGATGACAGCGCTGGCCCATATAGAGTCCTCCATGACTACTTCAACTGTTATAATCCTCCGCCATGTATGAGCATATTGCGTTTAATCAATATTTATTTTTATAAACCTTTATCGAACACAATATTAATTGAATAAGGTTGACCTTTCGCCAACAAAAATAAAAAAAACAGCCAGGATATTTTTTATCCAGTAATAGCATATTTGCTGTCAGGGGGGAGTCCTAAACCGCCCGAAGGCGGTATCGGGACGTTACTCTGTGATTTCCAGCGCATCCTGGATAGCATCGGCGAGCGCGGCAACTTCCTGAGAAACGTTGCGCAGGTCCATCTGGGAGCGGATCCCCGAATTTGCGGTGGATGCAGAAACGGAGGCTTTTGAGATCTCCAGAGCAGCCTGAACAGCCAGTAAGCGCTTGTGGTTTTCAGCGGCATCAACGCCGGTGGCGCCGTCGAGATCGAAGTACCCTTCTAACATTGTTCTCTCCTTATGATTTCTTGCCCAGTGTAGGGTGATATGTGCGATCGCGCTATCAAATTCGCCATCGGCTATAGCAATACTTAGTAACAATTAGAATACTATTACCATTTCCTTGCAGACCTTAAAATGTCAGCCGTAAACTATTAGAATTTTAATTTATTTACAAGTTAACTATTCATCACCACAATTCAATCAAATAATAATAAACATCAATACAACATATGGCATACATCGGGAGCGTAAATGGAATTTAATGAAATGCTCAGAGGTTTTTTTGAGCAGGTCCGAAATGAATCAGACTTCCTGCAATTCTTAACAGAATTAAAACAAAATAATATATCGTATTACATTTACTTCGTTGCGACGGGGAACGTAAAGGTTGTGACCTCTTCTGATTCTTACGTTTCGATGAAAAGTGACCGTGGGCTCATTAAAATTAACTCAGAGGCCAGCAGTTGCCTGACGCGAATTGCCGCCAAGCGCCATTTCACTCACGTTACCGCCTTTGATCAGTATTGTCGGGAGCTTGCCAGAGCCGGTGTGTTTAAATGGGTGGTGGATGTCAATGAGGTGAATCGCTATTACTGGTCAAAAGACAATCAGCTTTTGCACACGGAAAATATCATTAATCCTACGTAATTATTTTTAGACATAATAAAAGACCGTTAAGTACTGCGTGAGCCCCGCGACAAAACGTTTTATTATCGCAATAAGATGACCGCCGAAGCGGTCATCTGAATACTAATAGCGATACGTCGTAAACCATTAAATGACTGGCGTGTCCGGTTTTGCTATCAGGTCATTAATATTAAAATCCCCGGCAGAACAATGCTCAACCGTGATGCTCATTGTGGCACCAGAACTTAGCTCTCCGTTGGTATTAATTTCGATAACCGCATTACCGTTACTGTCATCCGTGATTCTGATATAAGAAGCGAGATCGGTCTCGGCAACATCCCCCAGCAGATCGCTTAAATCAATGCGATCGCCTTCGTCGACTCTGAAGTCTTTAATGACATCGTGCCCGTCATCGCCTTTAAGCCAGGTGAACGTATCGCTGCCACTTCCGCCGTACAGCGTGTCATTGCCTTTGCCGCCAATCAGAATATCGTTGCCTGTTCCGCCGTAGAGAGTGTCATTACCTTCGCCGCCGTACAGTATGTCGTTTCCGCCACCACCAAACAAAATGTCATTCCCCGCCCCGCCATAGAGCGTGTCATCACCCCCTTCCGGCGAACTTATATCAAATTCCTGACTATTGTCGATGATGTATTTTTGTACATCCGCAAGCGTTGGGCTTTCTACCCCTAATTTAGTCGAAATATAGTTGAACAATTCGCTAAATTCGTTGTAGCCGTCGCCAAACAGAATATCATTCCCCATACCGCCGTAGATAAGGTCGTTGCCATCGCCACCGGCAAGGATATCATCCCCCCCGCCACCATAGAGAATATCGTTTCCTGCACCGCCAAAGAGAATATCATCACCGCCATCACTTCGTGACATGTCGAATACTTCAGGATGCTCGGTAATATATTGATGAATATGGGCAGAGGTTATAGAAGAGACGTCAACGTCCATCTCCTTCGAGATAAACTCCCTAATGGCTGCAAAGCCGTTTCCTGCGATTCCTGCAAATTCTACGGCATCACCAAACAGGATATCATTGCCGCTTTTCCCCTGAACAATATCTTCCGCACCTGCCACACGAATATCGTTTTTACCCAGGATTGTTTCAGCAAGTTCGCTGGCTTTAATATCAGTCTGTACGTTCCCATCAGAGTCGTAAGCTCTAAGATCGTCAGCACCGATGGCTTTATTCACGCCTAAGGCTTCAATTGTACCGCAGACCGCTAATAGCATAGCAAAGGAACTCAGAGCCCCGTTGGTAACGTTAGGGTTATCCGCGCTCGCAGCATTACCAGAACCAAATGTGCCCGTTATTTTATAGCCACCCGCACCATCCGAAACAACGGTACCAATTTTAGTTCTCGTACTTCCATTCCATTCATATACGTTACCGTTCTTATCAACAACTTCTCTGAGAATATTATTGACTCTCATCGAGTAGGCAGTGCCCAACTTAAAGTTGATGGTATTAATATCAAGGTAAGCGGTGGCGGTACTGCGTGCATCAACATCAACAACCGTCAAAGAACCCGTATAGATTGTTGGTTTCCCATCGGTGATAAAATAGGTGAGATTGGTGCTTCCATCACCTTCAAACCCTGAGAACCATTCTGCCGCATTTTCAAATGCAGCACCGTAGTTGGTACTGCCGCCGCTGGACATCTTGTTCATTTGCGTTATGAGATCGTTCAGCACCTTGCTTCTCTGCGCATCAGTCATGCTCGAGGTAAATGTCGCTTCGTAGGAAAATTGAACTTTAGTATCAAAATCAACTAATAATATGTTCAGCGTCCCGGAGTTTTCGACTGCGGTACCGGCGGCTAACGTCGTGAATATGGTTTTCAGGGATGCAACTAACGCGCTGATATCCTTAGCTGATACGCTGCCAGAAGTATCCACCAGAAAAGCTATATTGTAGTCTTGCCCTGGCTGGGCCTGAAAACCCTCCACGTCACCAATGATGACTGTGCTGCTGCCTTCATTTGCACTAATGGTATCACTGCCAGCCGAGCCTAATTTTTCCGATGCGGTTTCTACTGTGACGGTTCGTGAATAGTCACTGAAATCGGTATTTCCCGCGGCATCGGTAATGGTGATATGCGCATCAACCTTTGGCGTCGCGACCAATTCCGCCGTATCTACCGTTAATTCCCAGACTAATTTATCGCCAACCTGCTTGAGCGACACATTGTCATAAGTCTTATTGTTAACCGTAATGCTTACCGTGTCGTTTTCCGTGGCTTCTCCGGTGACGTAGCCGGTGATCGTCGCCGTTGGCGCATCTTGTCCTTGCCAATGCGTGGTTTCAGAGGTGTCGAGGTAATCGTCACCAGTAATAGGGTCAATAACGATCGTCACATCTACCGCCAGATCGCGGGCTACCCCGGTGTCGTCGGTGTCGCTGCCCCTGTTATCCGCCGCATCGTAGCCGTTGACGCTGACTTCAATCTGCGTGCCGTCCTGCAGCAGCGCCGTCGGCACCTTCACCGACCAGCTCAGATCCGCCTGCACCGTCGCGGTAAAGGTCTGGTCGCCGATGGTGATTTGTACTTCGTCCCAGCGCACCACGTCCTCGCCGGTGACCCGCCCGGTCAGCTCCGTCTCCGCCTTCTGGCTTTCTTCCAGGTTGATCACCCCGTCGCCGGTCACGTCATCAATAACGATGGTCACC